>JBBRFK010000081.1:0-15857 GCA_038224435.1 Cytophagales bacterium
TGCCAATAGGAAGCCAAGATTGATCCGGTGATATTCATAAATGGTCCAAATACCGCAGAAGCCAATCCCACTGTGGCGATTTTTCCCATTTCTTTGGCTATACCTGATGCCAATCCTGCATTCTGCATTCCCACTTCCAAAGCCAAAGTTCTGCAATCCCGTTCGTTCATTCTGAATAATTTGGCAGCCCAATAGCCCAAAGTATATCCTGCCATGTTATGGATTACGACAAGCAAAATCAAAATCGGACCGATATTCAACAAACTGTCACGTCCCGCAGCAGTGATGATGGTAATGATCAGTGCAATCCCGATCATGGATAACAAAGGCATGGCATCATCCAGCCATTTCACTTTCCCACTCAGGAATTTATTGAAAACCAAGCCTGCACCGATTGGGATAATGACTATTTTGATGATGTCCCAGACCATTTTCCAAACATCCACTTCGACAAACTCACCGGCTAGCCATCCCATCAAAACAGGAGTTACGAATGGAGCCAACATGGTGGTAAAGGCGGTAATTGTAATCGATAAGGCGAGATTTGCCTTCGCCAAAAAACTCATCACATTGGATGCCATGCCACTCGGTGAGCAACCAATCAAAATAATCCCTGCTGCAATTTCAGGAGGAAAGCCGCTCATTTTGGCCAAAGTATACCCTATAAAAGGCATGATGGTAAATTGAAGCATAATCCCGATTATGACTCCTTTTGGCATTTTGACAACCCCTGCAAAATCTCCCAAGCTCATGGAAGTCCCCATTCCAAACATGATGATCTGTAGCAGTGGCACAATCAATCCACTTAATCTGTAATCTCCAATCTGTACAAAAGTATTTGGGTAAAACATGGCTGCAGCCACACAGGCAAAAATCATGACTGTGTATGAAAAGCCCTTCAACTTATCATATCCACGAAACATGATTCCTAGAGAAATGAGAAATAAGATCCAAAAAGGTCCTGAATTGCTCAATCCCTGAAAAAGTGTTATTCCTAAAGACATCAGAAGGAAAATGACAGACAGGATGCTGGCGATTTTGATAAGGGGATTTTTCAATGCCTAAGAGGGTTATACGGGTACACGATATTAATAAAAATATCCGAAAACCAAGATTGCTCCCAGCTTTCGGATGGCACTAACACAATCAATCTACTTAACTGTATATACGGTCATGGGAACGCTTGGTATCCCATTCCGTAGTCGGGGCAAAGAAGGTGGAATCAGATTTATGGAGATGTTGTTTGATGACTTCTTCATTCAATTCGATTCCAAGACCCGGAGAAGTCAAAGGCACAGGCGCATACCCTTTTTCAATGATCTTCTTCCCATCTGTCATGGTGACCATACTTTCCCACCATTCGACATCCACCGAGTGGTGTTCCAAAGAAAGGAAATTCTGCGTGGCTGCGGCACAATGTACATTCGCCATGAATGAAACCGGTGTACCAGCCTGATGCATAGCCATGGCTATGCCGTGCTCTTCTGCATAGTCCCCGATACGCTTGGTCTCCAGCAATCCTCCCGAAGAAGCCAAATCCGGGTGGATTATATCCACTGCATGGTTATGGATCAAGTCTTTGAAATTTTCCAATAGATAGATGTCCTCTCCTGTAGTCGTAGGCGTTTCCAAAGCATCGGTAATGGTTTTATGTTGTTGGGTCATCTGCCAAGGCACCATATCTTCCAACCACGCCAAGCGGTACTTGTCAAGGGCTTTTCCTAGACGGATACAGTTGTTGAGGTCTATATGGCCATAATGGTCTGTTGAAATAGGGATTTCATAGCCTACCATTTCACGTACATTATAAACGATTTTTTCCAACTCTTCCAATCCTTTTTCGGTGATTTGGATCCCGGTAAATGGATGGGCAGTATTGCCATAAGACATAAAAGGGCCTGAAAATTGGTTTGGACTTTGTTTCAAGATCGTCGGATTGACCAATGTCCCAGGCATGTCCTTTATTGAATTGATGGAAACATCCATTTTGAGCCAAGTATAACCTTGGGTTTCGGTGCGGTATTTTATTCTTTCTCTTTGTTGTGCGGGATCATCCCCTTCAGGAGTATCTGCATAAAGCCTAACAGAATCTCTGTATCTTCCTCCTAACAATTGCCAGGCAGGTACATTGTAAGCTTTGCCGCAAAGGTCCCAAAGAGCCATTTCTACGGCACATACTCCGCCGGCTTGTCTTGCTTGACCTCCAAATTGCTTGATGATTTTGAAGATTTTCTCCACGTTACACGGATTTTCTCCTAAAATCCTACTCTTTAGCATCAGTGCGTACCGCGGGTCTGCTGCATCCCTTACTTCTCCCAATCCATAAATTCCCTGGTTAGTATAGATCTTTATGATAGAAGTTCCACCCATGACAGCAGTGTGGCAATAGCGCATGTCCGTTATTTTCAAATCAGATGGCGCTGAGGACTTTTGGACTTTGGAAGTAGTCTGGGCCATGGAGTCTTCAAAACTCAATCCCATCAATGCTGTCAGTGACATTCCACCCAAAGCGGTTTTTTTCAAAAAATCCCTTCGGTTTGCTTTGGTATCGATATGGTCGATTTCGGCTTGTCTTTTTATCGTATACTGCCGCTCTTGTGCTTTTTGATCTGAAATGATACTTTTTAAGGTGTTTTTCATCTTACTAATGGTTTATTGTTGATTTTTTTTTTTGGTAAATTGAATAGGAGACAATCAATAATTACGCTCCTTCAGGTAATCATCCAATTCTTGCTTCGTCATTGGGAGTTTGCCTGGATATTTATTCAGCCAATCCAAAAAATCTTTTTTGATGGCATCTGTCCATTCACTGTCGATCTCTCCTGCAAGGTATTTTCCTTCGCGTAATCTCAAGTGTCCAAATTCATCTCTTAGCCCTGTAACCTCAGAAGTCAGAACCAAGTCTTCAACCAAATGTGCTGGAATGAATATTACTCCGTATTTTTTTGCCAATACAACATCCCCCGGTAATACGGTAGCCCTTCCGACTCTGATGGGAGCGTTGATGGAAGTAAGCATCATTTGGTTGATAAATGAAGGGTCTTGGCCTTTGTGCCAGGCGTTGAATCCTTTGATTTCAGAAAGGCCCTCCTGATCTCGTACTGAACCGTAAAAAATCACTCCGCGTTTGGATTTTGCATAAATGGAATTTCCGAGATTGTCTCCGATCAATGTTCCATCTGCTACTTTTCCATAGCCGTCAGCGACGTAGACATCGCCATTTGTAAGCATATCTATAGGCCATGAATTGGTTCCACCTTTGGGAGACCTACCTTCTTTATTGACTCCTTGTTCTTTTACCTGATTCTGAAGGTCATGCCGTAAAGGCATATATTGGGCAGTCACAACCCGGCCTGTCATGGCTTCATCTTCGAGGATAATCTCCCAATTGCCTTCATATTGATTTTGGTAGCCTTTATTTCTAAGCACGCCCCAAGCTTCTTCGATGGAGATGTTCTTCAACCTTTCCAATACTTGGTCAGAAACCTTTGGTCTCCCGTCCGGAAACCTTTCTCCCTTCCATTCGGAAGTCAGGGTTTTGATATACTCAGGGGATGAACCCACATTTTGCGCTTCAGAGATCCCTGCAACTAACATCAAGGCGATAACCAAAAGCATTTTGGAAAATCTGTTTTTAGAATTCATGGTTATTTGGTTTATATTATTATTCAAAAAACGGCAAGTCCTTTACCGCATGTTTTCTCATTCCTTCTTCATTGATTTCCACACCGATACCAGGTTTTTCTGATAAGGTGATGAAACTATTTTCTGTCCTTTGACCATCATAGGTGACGATGTCTTTCCAAAGGTCATCTGTATCCATATAGATCTGCCATTCCATAATCTGAAAATTAGGAACAGATGCACATACATGGCAGCTTGCCATTGCACCCAAAAACGAAGCTACCATGTGCGGAGAAAATGGCACATAATAAAGATTGGCAAGGTTAGCGATGCGCTGTGCTTCACCCAATCCACCGGCTTTTTGGATGTCGGGCATGATGATATCCACTGCAGATTCTGAAAGTAACCGTGTGAATCCATATGCCAGATAAACATTTTCCCCTGTACAGATAGGGGTAGAAGTTTGTGAGGTAATGGATTTATACACTTCAGGATTATCCGCAGGAATTGGTTCTTCCAACCACATCAGGTTCAAGTCCTCGTACATTTGTGCCATTTTCAAACCTGTCACAGCGTCGTATCGTCCGTGCATATCGACACAAATGTCAATGTTTGGACCCACTTCCTGTCGGACAGCTGCAATGGCATTATACATCCTATCAATCTCCATAGGATTAGCTGTCCAATTGAACCTGTCATATTTATTGGGATCCCTTGCGTCATCAACATCGAACTTCACTGCATTGTATCCCCGGCCTACTGCGCCTTTGGCGGCATTGGCATAATCCTGTGGAGTTGGATTAGTGGCGGTATATAAGGCGGTATCGCAATAGACCCGGATCTTATCCCTGAATTTCCCACCTAACAACTGATAAACGGGTACTCCGAAAACTTTTCCGGTCAGATCCCAAAGTGCGGTTTCGATGGCAGTCATGACAGCCACAAAGACCCCTGATTGGGCGCCGCCAAAAAAAGCGCCTTTTCTCAGTTGCTCGGCAATTCTATTAGGATTGAGCGGACTTTGGCCTTTGATCTGGTTTCCCATTCTTTTGACTAGATGGTAAGTGCCATGAATGGCGTCTACCGCCTCACCACATCCCCACACATCTTGATTGGTGTAGATTTTGACATAAAGGGCACCCCTTACATACCCGCACTTTACATCTGTTATTTTCAGATCAGACGGATTGGAGTAGGAGGATTGCCTGTCAACAGCAGCATGTAATCCCTGTCCAAAAGTTGAAAGCAGAGCCCCGCCAGTGAGGCCCGCTACCAGACCTTTTTGGATGAATGACCTTCTGCTGTCTTTGTTGTTTTTCATATTTTGGGTTGAAGCTTAAATTATAGATCGAGTTTTTTTGAATTCCTTTTCAAAAGAAAGGGACATCAGGCACTGCATATTTTCTGATGGCGTCTTCATTTGGAGTGACACCGACACCAGGCCTGTCAGTAAGGTGAATATAACCTTCTTTGATCAATGGTGCTTCCAAGATCAGTTCGTCCCATTGTTTCCATTTGGAGAACCAATGCCATTCTAAACAAAGAAAATTGGAAATGGAAGCACAACAATGACAAGCGGCCATAGCACCAAAAGGAGAGGCCACCATATGGGGAGCAACGGGAACATAATATAGATTTGCCAGATTGGCAATCCGCTGACCTTCACCCAATCCACCACATTTGTGCAAGTCAGGCATGATGATATCAGCAGCCTTTTTTTCAAGGATTTTTCTAAAATCATGTGCCAAATATTGGTTTTCTCCGGTACAAATCGGAGTGGTAGTCTGGCTTGTGATTTCCCGGAGGATGTCGAGGTTTTCGGCAGGAACCGGTTCTTCCAAAAACATCAGTTTGAACTGCTCCATCTCTTTTGCAATCTGGATGCCTGAGGGCAAATCATACCTTCCATGGGCATCAAGGCACAAATCCATGTTCATCCCAATGGCCTCTCTGACAGCTGTGACCTGCTTGACCATCCTGTCTATCTCACCATTGGATGCAGTCCTGTTAAACTCATCTTGTTTTGCAGGATCTTCAGCCCAATCTATATCAAATTTGATAGCCGAAAACCCGGCGTTTTTAACTTCCACGGCTCCGGCTGCCATATCTTCCGGACTTTCGGAGCTACTGGCGCCATCACAATACAACCTGATCTTGTCCCTGAATTTGCCTCCCATCAACCTATAAACAGGTTGGTTCATGGCTTTACCTGCCAAGTCCCAAAGGGCTATTTCAATTCCGGTAAGAACTGCCACATACATGCCGCCCTGTGCTCCACCAAAGTGTCCCCGTCTTAGAATCTGTTCTACTATCTTATTGATATCCAACGGGTTTTGACCAATCAGGAATTGGGTCATATTATCCCAACCTTCTGTTCCTGTTGCAACACCGTAAGTCCCCCTCACAGCATCCATTGCTTCACCGTAGCCTGTAATCCCCTGGTTGGTGGTCAGTTTGACAAACATGTGGGTGCCATGGCCTTTCATGTAGGCAGTTTTGACTCCGGTAATTTTTAAATCGGAGGGATTTGAAAATTTTGGACCACGGTCGACTGCTGCAATGAGCTCAGAACCGAAGTTGGGAAGCAGGGCAGATGTGGCTAATCCTGCCATCAAGGATTTTTGGAGAAAAGACCGTCTGTTATTGTCAGGTTTCATGGAGTTGGATTTTGGGTTAGTATTTTACCAAGTTCGTTTTTTCAGGATTTCCTGAATCTGTTCTCTAGGGATAGGAAGTTCGTCGATATGTTCATTAAGCCACTTGGAAAAATCTCTTTCAATGTCATCGGACCACCTTGTATCAATCTGCCCTGCGGTATAGACACCTGACCGCAATCTTTCATGGCCGAACATGTCTCTAAGTCTTACCACCTCTGAAGTAATTACTACCTGCTCCGCAAGGTGTGGGGGAATGAAAGTCACACCTCCATCTCTTCCCAAAACCACGTCACCCGCCATGACTGTTACCTGACGGATTTTGGTGGGTTGGTTTATCCCTGTCAACATGGTATTAAGATTTCCCTGTTGGTTATGGTGGGAGGGATGGTAACTTGTATAATAAGAAGTAAAACCTCCGATCTCCTTCAGACCTGTGACGTCTCTGATGGCACCGTCGTAGACAATACCGTTTCCGGTTTTGGCAAATATGGCATTTCCCACATTGTCACCGATGGTAGGGCCATCCACGTGGATGCCAAATTGGTCGGCGACATATACATCCCCCTTAACCAAAATATCCACGGGCCAAGAATTTTGTCCTCTTTTTCCAGATTTTTTACCCCTTTCGTCTATGGCATCATGGATGTCCGGTCGGCCGGGTAAAAAAGTAGCTGTAACAGCCCTTCCTATCAGAATGCTGTCTGGATTTATGATCTGCCAACCATCGGCATATTGGTATTTGTACCCCTCATTTTTCATGACAGCCCATGCTTCATCATGGGTAACAAGGCGCATGCGATTAAGAAGGTCTTGCGATACTTTTGGACGTCCGTCTTCAAACCGTTCTCCTTTCCACTCACGGGTGAGATAGATCAGTTCTTCTTTTGAAATTTGCTGGGCATTGATACTGCCAAGCAATAGAAAACAGCAAAGCAGAACAGGGATTATTTTCCTAGTCATTTTGAATGGATAATTAGTGAAATTGATGATTGAAGAGAAAAATGAAGGTCCGGTCAGCGCCGGACCTTCATTATTTTTTATTTATCCCACCAAACCTTTGTTTCAAGGTCATCAGGCCCTTGGGCTGTGATGGCTGCGCTTACGTTTTCGGAATTCACCGAAATCTCTGAGTTAGGATAAGTCAATCTGTTGATAAACAATACTTCTCTGCCTGGGAACGGGTTGGCTGTAAGTACTGGGAAACCACTTCTTCGGAAGTTGGCATATGCTTCAGGTCCATTCATCAATGAAGAAACCCAATACTGTGTGTTGATCTGCTGAAGTGCAGTGGCATCTACCAATGGATTAGCAGTAATGTAGGCATCAATCGCTAGTGCAGGAATAGCCGAGGCTGCATCATGCAAGGCCATTTGTGCCATGTGGGCTCTCACTCCCGCTTCAAAGTATGCCGCTGCTGTTCCTGTAGTAATCCATCCACGCTGTCTCGCTTCTGCCAATAATAGGTTTGTTTGGGAAGCTGTAACAATGAATCCTGGAGAGGTAATCTTAGCGACTCTTCTTCTGTCTACTTGGCTGAAATCATAGAAACTTGCCAGGCCGAGATTGGCAGCTGCCGTAACGGCAGTAGCATTGTCATTTCCCATTGGCATTCCGATCTGGACAGCAGGATCTGTGGATTGTCTGGCAGGTTGTTGTTCAGGACCTGATTTGGCACCTACATACCTCACCGCTATTGCTCCTAATCTTGGGTCATTGGTGCTTTTTAAGAAATTAACAAAAGGCTCCGTCATGTAAAAGTTGGCGGCCTCTGTGGCATTCAAAGTATTTCCGATTGGATTGACATAATTGGCATCATGGATGATCACTGCATTGTCGGCGTTTGCAAGGATAACACCTGCCGCAAAAGCCTTTGCTACTGTCTGCTGAGCAAGGGTCGGATTCGCAGCGCTCAACCTCATCCCTGCTCTCAACAGAAGAGAATAACCGAATTGTTTCCATTTGGTGATATTTCCCGCATAGAGGATATCCGCTGTCTCTATTCTTCCACTTGCATTCAAAGCAGCAGAAGCCTCTTCCAGTTCCTTGAGTATTTCCCCATAAATAAATTCCTGGGAATCATATTTTGGATAGAAGATTTGACTGCTGAATCCAACGCCTGCTTCAGTGTAAGGGACGGATCCATAAGTATCAGTCAGAATCATAAATCCAAAGGCTTGAATGATCCTTGTCATTTGCAAAAGATTGTTTCTGGTTGGGTCATCTTCAATCCTTGAAATGATATCCTTGGTGTTTTTGATCACATTTCTATAATACTTCTGCCAGTTGTCTTGGGTTGAACCCCGGTTGTCTTGGTTGAAGTTGGCTCCTGTCAATACACCTGAGTTTGGAGAAATGATCTGTTGGACAATGCCTATTTCATAGATTAGATTTCCTCCTGAATGTGGTGAAGCATTTAATGTAGCATTATTCAATTGGAAGGCAGGATCAAGTGAAGTGGCTGCAACTCTGTTGGTATTTAGCTCATCAAAGTTTTGGTCGCATGATGTGCTGTAGCCTAGCATAAGCACAATGAGAATAAAATTTAATATCTTTTTCATGGTCGCTTAGATTAAAATTTGACATTAAGATTGAAACCAATGCCTCTGGTGGTAGGAAGTCCTGTGGATTCCATTCCCACAAGGTTATCTGAAGTATACCCAAATGATTCAGGGTCAATGTTAGGCACCCATTTCTTGATCATCAGGACATTGTTGGCCACGAGATTGAGCCTAACAGCGCTCACAGGGAAATTTTTAGGGATGAATTTGGTAAAATCATAACCCATCGTGATTTGTCTCAATTTCCAGAATCCCGAGTTATAAACTACAGGTTCTACCAAAGCTTGAGACCTTACCACTTCCCAATAAGACTGGACAGGTGCTACAGCCTCGTTGGTCTCTCCCGCTAGGTTGACACCGTCACCGACTACACCGCCTTCACGTCCTTCAAGAGTCATTTGATGTAATCCATGTCTAACTGCATTGAAGTTTGTTCCGGAAAGCATTTTGCCTCCCAATCTGAAGTCAACCAGGAAAGAAAGCGATACTCCTTTATAATTGAAGGCATTGTTGAAACCTCCGATCCATCTGGGAAGTGCACTTCCGAAATTGATCAAATCAGGGGTTCTTAATGGCAAGCCGTTTGCACCGAATATTTTTCTTCCTTGCTCGTCTCTTCTGTATCCGAAACCGGCGATCTGGCCCATTTCTTCACCCACAATCTGTCTTAATTCCCCATTGAAAACGTGATTTCCAACTGTAATTCTCTCACCGGGAGTATCGGAAAGTAAGCTTAGTATTTCGGTAATATTGTATGCCACGTTAAAGGAAGATTCCCAAGTGAAGTTATTGGTTTCAACAGGAACAACAGTCAATAACATTTCTATTCCTCTATTGCTGCTTTGACCGCTGTTGATTGAAGTGTTCACAAATCCTGAAGCATCTGAAATCTGTGCGCTTACAATCTGATCACTTGTGATCTTTCTGTAAGCTGCAATATCTAATGCCACCCGGCCTTGGAACATCTTCATATCCAAACCGATTTCTGTTTCTGCTATGCGCATTGGTCTCAGATTGGGGTTTGGAAGGGTTCCGCCAATGGGACCACCGACAGGTTGGTTGTTAAATAGGTTAGCATTGACACCATAGAAGAGAACATTGGAATATGGACCCACATCAGAGTCGCTACCCACCTCAGCATAAGCCACCCTCAATTTTCCAAAATTCAACCATCCAGAGGTTCCGGTGTTTTCGGTAAACACCCAGCTTGTAGAAACGGAAGGATAAAGAATGCTTCTATTTTCAGGGGATAATGTGGAGAACCAGTCATTTCTAACGGTTCCGTTGATAAATAAATATTTTTTGTAAGAAAACTCTGCAAACGCAAATAAAGAGTTTACCGCCCTTTCGGACCTGTCAAAAATCGGATCTTTTACCCTACCATTTTGGACTGTATAAAGGTCTCTCACTACAAAGTCAGTGACCTGAACACTGTTGACATCAAAACTTCTTTGCATATGGTTACCACCAATGTTGGCATTGACAGCATAATCACCAAATTCTTTGGTGGCAGAAAGGATGAAGTCAGCATTGACTTCTCTGAATCTTCTTGATTCTTGGGTATAAAGACCGTTGACAAATCCTGCAGGTGCAGCAGCCCGGGAGGCCTGCCCTGTAGGGAAGTTGTTATAATCTTGGTCCCGTGACCAATAATCCTGTCCTACACGTCCTTGGACATATAGCCAGGGGGCGAGGTCATATTTTACAGCGATGTTTCCAAAAATCCTGTCCCTCTTGATGTTCTGAAACTGCTGAGAAAGTGTAAAGTATGGATTGGTCCTGTTTCTGAATCTGGAATAAACAGCTTCGTTTCCGTTTGCATCAAATTTGTTTTCATCCAATACATTCAAAGGCATTGAATTGGCCAAGTTGTATAGCACGGTCGGAATTGAGTTGTCCTGATTGGCTACGTTTGGCGGATTCTCATTATCTTCGATTGAATAATTGATGTTTCCTTTGAAATTCAATCTTTTGCTCAACTGATATCCGAATCCCAAGTAAATTGTCTTTCTGTTAAATGAATTATTGGGGACAATTCCTTTACTGTTAAGATCAGAGAATGAAAAGCTGAGTCCACCTTTGTCACTGGAGGAAGAAAGCATGATGGAATTGGTGACATTCTGTCCATTTCTGAAAAAGTCATTTACAATTCCTCTAACAGGTACATAAGGTACAGTGACACCATTAAATAAAACCTGTGTCATGCCGGGAGCAAATTTTTCTCCAAAAGACCACTGTCCGGAAGTTGGATTTGCGGTAGTTGGCCTTACGCCCTGCTCACCTTGACCATATTCATATTGGTAATCCGTAAAATCCAATGGTGCTTCGTTGGTGTAATTGAGGTTATATGTGACGCCGATACCTTTTGATTCACCTCTTGATTTGGTATTGATCATGATGACACCGTCTTTTGCTCTTGATCCATATAAGGCAGATGCTGCGGCACCTTTAAGTACGGTCATGCTTTCGATGTCGTCAGGATTGATACTGCTGAGTCCATCACCTCCGTCGGAAGTAATACCACCTCCGCCTCTTACACCGATGGAGTTGTCCCCGGCACTGTTTCCCGGGTTCGTACCAAAGTTGGTATTGTCAATAGGAATACCGTTGACAACAATCAGTGGATTGTTTTGTCCTGAAATAGACGACTGACCCCTGATCCTGATTTTGGTTGATCCGCCAGGTCCTGTTCCCATTGGGGAAATGGCCACGCCGGCTATTTTTCCCTGCAAAGCATTCATGAAGTTGGGGGTCCTGTTGATAGTGAGTTCGTCAGAACCGACATTGGTAGCTGAATAGCCTATACTTCTAGAAGTTTTTTGGATACCCAAAGCCGCGATCACAACTTCCTCCAGTGCTCTTGCTTCCTGTGCCATCACCACATCGATCACGGATTGGTTTCCGATGTCTATCCTTTGCGGAGCAAAACCGATATAAGAAAATACCAAGGTAGATCCTTCAGGAACGGAAATTCTATATTTGCCGTCAATGTCTGAAACAGTTCCTGCGGTAGTGCCTACTACTGATATTGCGACTCCCGGTAAGGTTTCACCTGACTCATTTGTGACTGTACCTGTGATTTGAACATCTACTTCGTCTACGACTATGTCGATTTTCTTGACAGAAATGTCCGGAGAATGCGATTTTACGCTGATGACATTATTGACTTGTTTGAAATGAAGGTGCTTTTTGTTGGCGACTTCCAAAAGGACATCAGCGACAGTACCGTCAAAGATGCTGAGCTCTATATTTGAATTGTCCTTTAGATTCTTTTCGGTGTAAAAAAAGCTGTAATCTGTTTTGCTTTCTATGGCATTTAGGATGTTTTCCAGACTGCCTTCCCGGATATCAAGTTTGATGTAAACTTCATCTATACTCTTTATCTGGACCAAATTGCTGTTAGCAAAGGCTGAATTAATGGCTATGGTCAATAAAAAGGCACTTAACAGTGTGCTTTTAAAGACCATAATCGTAGTTTTTAGTAGTGATTGTGACATATTTTGGGTTGTGTTAGTGTCAATCAATAAATTATGGTAATGATTACCTTTTCAATCCAATGGGGATTTATTCAGGGAAAACAACCTCTTCAGACTTAAAGAAGCGGATGGGTTTGGCGTGTTTTGTTTTTTTTCATAGGCTTAAGTTAATTGAATTCAAGGATTACGTCATTTCCATTTATTGTGTATTCAAAATCTACTGAATAGCTCAATACTTTTAGGACATTGGAAAGGTATTCATGGGGTTTGAAGGTACCCGAACACTTATATTCTGGGATTTTTTTGGTTCCGGTGACATGGATGTTTACCCCATACCATCTTTCCAAATCTTCTATGATCAGGTTGAAAGGGGTTTTTTCAAAATGGAGGATTCCTTCTTTCCAGCTCAGAACATGTGAAATGTCAACATCTTGTTTTTCCAAAGTGTTTTTGTCTTCAGAATAATAAACAGCCTCTCCGGGCTGTATCTCAAAAAGTTTTTGGTCAAAACTGTTTTCCACCCTGACTTTACCCGTGGCAAGGGTTACTTGGATGTTTGGATTGCCTTCGTAGGCTTTGATGTTGAAGGTAGTGCCCAAAGCAGTAGTGGCTATATTTTCTGTAATTACTGTAAATGGATGGTTTTCATCCCGGACAACGTCAAAAAATCCCTCACCTTCCAATTGGATGGTTCTGTTTTGGGCAAAGTCATCGTTATATTTCAGTTTGCTATCGGAATTTAACACGACGGTAGATCCATCTGGAAGTGTAATTATTTTTTTATTGCCTCTTGGAGTTGATCTTTCGATGGCTACCGGCGCTACCAAAACAATCGGTTCTTCGGCCTTCCGGGCAGGAGAATTGAAATAGAAAATATAGCTTGCCGATAAAACCATTATCAATGAAGCTGCCATTCCTACTGAGAGCTTGATTAATTTTATCCTTTTGCGGGGAATCTTATTTGTTGAAACCGGGATACTGTTGTCTCTTTTTTCAGGCCCAACCAAAAAAGGTACCTGAGGAACGGCCTTCTCTTGTGTAGGCTTTGATTGGTTCACTTCGCTGGACCAAATATCTTCAATGATGGCATGATAGGTTTCTTCCCCGGCAGGAGAATCGAGCCAATTCAAAAAATCTTTTGCTTCTTTTTTCGAAAGTTTTCCTTCAAAAAATCGATCAATATCCTGTTTGCTATAATCCATCAATAATTCCTTTCTTATATATAGCACTTTGGCAAAGGATTTACTTAGCCTGGAATTAAAAATATTCTATATTTTTTGTAAAACAGCGAATAAAAGCGGGGAAACAGAGTAATAAATGATCAAAAAAAGAAATAAAAAAGTCCAATAGCCAAAGATTTGATGGCAATAAGGTATTTTTTTTGAAGTTTATTTTTGATTGATTTGGTGGCCACATAAATATGGCTTTCAACAGTCCTCTTTGAGAGGCCCAATTTTTCGGCGATTTCACCTGAATGAAGGTTATCATAATTTTTCATTTTGAAAATCACCTTTTGAGTTTTGGGTAATTTTTCGATTTCTGAAATCGATATCTGCTCAAATTCAGAATATTCAATCTGCATTTCAGTTTCATTGCTTTCAATTTCCCGAGTCGAAAAGGCATACACTTCATAAGCAACCCGCATTGCTTCTTTTTTTGCCTTTTTTACGATAAGTGATTTTAGGATTGTGAGAAGGTAGGCATTGAATGAAAGTTCTGAATTCAGGTTTTGTCTGTTTTTCCAGATGATCAAAAAAACCTCTTGGACAATTTCCTCGGCATCTTCAGAGGAGAGGTTCATCTTTTTGGAGGTGTTAAAAATCTTTGACTTGAAAAATTCAAATAATTGAGAAAAAGCTTTTTCATCACCTTCCCGGAGTTTGGAGACTGCTGAAGGAATGTCAAATGCTTTTTGTTGATTCATATCTGAAATTGAAATAAGGCTATTAAAGTAACGGATAAATAATCAATCTAACAATAATTAATTTTGAAATTTTGAATTGGTAAAATATTATTCTGTTTCTTTTTTAAGCTAAATATAAAAATGCTTTTCTAAAAAATCAATACACTATCTTTTTTTTTGGTACGGTATTCTTATCCCAAGGCAGGATAGTATTGAGAAAATAAAAAATTCAGATAACTGATTTAAATTAAAGTTTAGCCATAAAAAAACGCCAAAGTCCTGATTGCGTCAGGACTTTGATAAATCAATCTTCAGGATATGGAATATACACGAAACTTGTGAACACGCCATCCATTACAAAAAGACAACAGAATTCGTCAGGATCTTTATAAGCCGCTTTGAACTCTTCCAAAAGCTCTTCAGCGACAAGTTTCCTTTGAATAAACTCATCTAAATAAGTGATGAAATAATTCCAATCAAGCTCTTTTTCCACTTTGCCCAAAAGCAATTTCCCGATAGGCTGCATTTCTTTTGAAATGGGGAAAATCGGAAAATCTGAAAATTTTCTGCTTCGGACCTGGTAGGACGCTTCCTTGAGGATATCTGAAACTTTGACAAAATCTTTGGTAATTGTACCAAGGTATTTGCCGCTTAATTCCGGGTCATTGAAATCTGAAATCATCGTTTTAAAGTTAATCGTACAACATTTTCGACATGATAAGTGTGCGGAAACATGTCCACAGGCTGGATTTTATCTACCGTATATTTCTCTGAAAGCCATGCTACGTCCCTTGCCTGTGTGGCTGGATTGCAACTCACATACACGATTTTGGGAGCTTCCAGTTGCAGCAGCATTTTGACCACATCCTCATGCATCCCCGCCCTCGGGGGATCAGTGATGACCACATCCGGTTTGGGATGGTTTCTGGCAAATTCCTCCGTCAAAATATCTTTCAGATCGCCGGCATAAAACTGTGTGCTTTCAATGCCGTTGACTTTGGCATTTAGCTTTGCATCTTCGATAGCAGCCTCGACATATTCTATGCCGATGACCTGCTTCGCATTTTTTGCTATGAAATTTGCAATCGTCCCTGTGCCTGTATATAGGTCAAAAACAACCTCATCACCCTTCAAGTCTGCAAACTCTCTGGTTACTTTATACAGTTCATAAGCCTGTTCGGAATTGGTTTGGTAAAAAGATTTTGGTCCGATCCGGAATTTTAGGCCTTCCATTTCTTCTTCGATAAAGTCTTTGCCTGCGAAGGTAATGACATCTAGGTCATTGAAGGTTTCGTTTTTTTTCAGGTTGATGATATAGAGGAGGGAAGTTGTCTCTGGGAATTTTCGGTCAAGGAATTCCATGACTTTATTGACTGATTCCATGTCATCTTCACCAAACTGTACAATGACCATGGATTCGCCGGTACTTGTTGACCTGATGATCAGATTCCGCAACAGGCCCACCTGATTTCTGATGTCATAGAAGGAAAGGTTTTGTTCCAATGCAAAGTCTCTCAAGGCAATCCTCACCTCATTGGAAATATTTCCCTGAAGGTAGCAATGCTCAATGTCTATGATTTTGTCAAACTTTTTAGGGATGTGAAATCCCAATGCATTTCTTTCAAATTGGGCTCCGGAA
>JBBRFK010000082.1:0-15805 GCA_038224435.1 Cytophagales bacterium
TACCTTGAAAAAAAGCAATCATGAAAGGTGTTCTGTTCTCATCCACCCTTAAGCTTGATACGGGTATCCTCAAATAAAATCCACCAATCCTTCTAGCTTCATTCCTCTACTGCCTTTGATGAGGATCAGGTAATCTTCGAGATGGGAGTCCTGAAGCCAGTTTCTGAAGGAAAAGGGATCGGGGAAGTAGAGTGCGGATTTTGGTGCAGTTTCCAAGGCGTAGGCGACCAACTTACCTGTAAAGCAGATTTTGACAAAGGGAAATTCACTCACCCATTCGCCAAGCTTCACATGCTCGGATTGGGTATGTTCACCGAGTTCAAACATGTCCCCGAGAATAATCATCTTGTGTTTTTTGCCTGTCATCTGCCCAAAGGTCTTGATCGCCACTTCCATGCTAGAGGGGTTGGCATTGTAGGCGTCGAGGATGATGAGGTTGCTGCGCTTTTCGATCAGTTGGGAGCGCATATTGGCAGGGGCATAAGAAACGATGGCCTCCACAGCCTGAGCCATCGGTACGCCAAAAAACTTACCTACTGTCAAGGCTGTGGCGATATTACCAAAATTGTAGGCGCCGATCATGGAAGACAAGTGGACTTCTTCCTTGCCCTCGACGGTGAATTTGACAAAAGGATCAGCACCTTCAAAAACCACCTCACAATAATCTCCTTTGGCTGGATACAAGACAGGCTGCTCAAAGCGCTTAGCCATATTAAAAAGAATCGGATCCGCACTGTTGATGAATACCGTTCCTTTTTTTTCCCTCAAATGTTGGAAAAGCTCCGTTTTGGTTTTGAGTACGCCTTCCGGTCCGCCCATTCCCTCTAGGTGCGCCTTCCCTATGTTTGTGATAAAACCATGTGTTGGTTCAGCAATGTCACAGAGTTCTTTGATGTCCCCTTGTTTGTTGGCGCCCATTTCCACGATGGCTATTTCTGTTTCCTTGCTGATTGCCAACAAAGTCAAGGGAACTCCGATATGGTTGTTGAGGTTGCCGACAGTGGCCGAGGTGTTGAATTTTTGCTTCAGGACAGCATGCAGGAGTTCCTTGGAAGTGGTTTTTCCATTGCTGCCTGTCAGTCCGATGATGGGGATTTGCAGCTGATGTCTGTGGTGGTTTGCTAGTTTTTGTAAAGCTGTCAAAGCATCCTCCACCAAAAAGTACCTGGGATCACCTTCGGGAATGACCCTTTCTTCATCCACCACTACCAAGCTTGCTCCAGCTTCCAAGGCCTTCGGTGCAAAGTCATTCGCATTGAAATTAGGCCCTTTCAATGCAAAAAAAATGTTTCCTTGTCCAATCTTTCTGGTATCCGTGCTGACTCCGGTGGATTGGATAAAATGGGTGTAGAGGGATTCGATGTTCATGGCTTCTTGATTGGGAAGTTAAAATTAATTGAATCGTAAACATCTTATATCAAATTCAATCGTTTAATTTCAAGACTTGTAAGTTTTGCCATTGATGAAATACCTGATATCGATCCTTTTTTTGACCATGAGTTCATGGACAGCAGCGCAGCAGTTGTTTTCATTTGACCAAAGCAATACCATCATCCATGAAGGCAATGAAGTCCCCCTTCCTTTTGCGGTGGGCATCAATGCCTCTCAATACCAGCGAATGGATGTCAATGGAAACGGCGGGGAAGAGTGGGTGGTATGGGATATCAATGCAAGGAGGATTTTGGTTTTTGAATCTGACGGAGAAAAATTCACTTACCTACCCGAAATGGCTTTTTTTTTCCCTGCTGATGTCAACGGTTTTCTGATCCTCGCGGATTTTAACTTAGACGGCAAAAAAGACCTTTTTACCAGTAGCCCCTTTGGAATCAAAGCCTATAAAAATACCAGTGCATCAGGTTCACCCTTCCCCCAATGGGAGGTAGCCCAAATCTTCCTGCGGCTTGACACCGGCTCTAACCTTCAGGCCAACAACCTGGACATTCCTATGGTCATGGACATTGACGGGGATGGAGATTTGGACATTGCGTCCTTCAACATCAGCGATAACTTGGATTTATACCTCAATACCAGTGTAGAAAGAAAAGGCGTTGCCGACATTGACGGTTTTGCTTTTCCTGATCCTTGGTGGGGAAGGTTCGAGTTTTGTGGTTGTGGCGAATTCAGTTTTGGGATTACCTGCGAGGGATTGCCGATGGGAAGAATTGTCGAAACCGACGAAGGGGCTAGGCTGCAGCATACCGGAGGCCACTCAGTTCTGTATGCCGATTTGGATGGTGATGATGTGAATGATTTGCTTTTGGGCAGGGATGAATGCAACACCCTTTATTTTATGGCAAACAGGGGTACAGACATTCAGCCTATTTTTGATTCTTTTTCCAATGAGCTTCCGGGGTATGGGACTTTGCCTGAATTTCCGATATTTCATGCCTCCTACCTTTGGGAAGACAAGCTGATCGTCAGCAGCAATACTTCTTCCGGTGCGGGGGTTTTCAAATCTGATTTTTCAGAAAATGTATTTGAAATTTCCAAAGGGAGTTCGGGCTTGCCAAGTACGAAGAAATTCCTTCAGTCCGAGATGCTGGATTTGGGAGAAAACAGCAGGCCGTATTTTAAAGGGTTTTCGACCTCGGGTGAACTTGTAATCACTGCCAATTCCTTTTCTGCGGGGAAAGTACTTGGGATGGCGCACCTTTACAAAATAACCGGGCAGCAATGGGAATTGGTAGAGCAGGATTACCTTGGACTTTCCGCTTTGGACTTTACTAACCTTCAGTACTTTGAATATACCAACTCATCCAATCAGCTGACTTATTGGATTTCGGGGGTTGATACTGTGAATTCTTCCTTGAGGCGAAGGGTGTTTTTTGGCACAGAACAGGATTTTGCGCAAATGCAGGAAATATTTATCCCGAATGTAAACCTCCGGGCTTTGGACCAAATCGAGCCATTTTCATTTGAAGGCAAAGATTACCTGCTGCTTGCCAGACAGACAGGCGAACTGCTACTCTATTCCTTTGGCTTTTCAGATGCTCCGGCCATTGATTTGGTTGAAAGTGATTTTTTGGGATTTGCCGACAATCCGGCTTCGAGGAATTTGACCATTCACTTGGTCCCCGGTCCAAAGTCCTCTCTGTATGCCATTGACCAAAGGGGAGTATTGGTTTTTATAGCGGATTTTATGAATCAAACCGAAAGGGAAACTGTACAGGTCAAACTTTCTGAAAACCAGACTTCTCAAACCAGGTTTGGAAGAAATACCTGGATCAGTTCTTTACCTTTGCCATTTTCTGAGGAAAGAGATTTGTTGTTGGGAAATACAGCCGGGGGATTGGAATATTTGAAATATCAGGGAGAAGGAAATCTTCCGGGTGGGGAAGAATTTTTGGCCAAAATCTATCCAAACCCCAACCGTGGATTTTTTAAAGTGCTGCTCTCACAATCAGGAAAGGGCAGACTTGTCAACAGTCTTGGTCAGGTCATTGCAGATGACATCGTGGTACCGGCAAATGCGGAATTTGAAATTCAATTGCCAACAGCAGCACCCGGCCTGTATATTCTACAGTTTAACAATCATAAAGGAATATCCCTAAGCAAAAAAGTGATTGTGTTGTAGGGCGGTGTTCTCCGGATCTGGACATCAATAACTTTCTTCCTTGTTTGGAAAATCCTTTGACTTGACATCTCTAATATAATCCTGCACCGCTTTGGTCATGATGCCTTGCAAGTTGGCGTATTGCCTCAGAAATCTTGGTTTGAATTCCTGATTGATGCCCAACATGTCATGGACCACTAACACCTGACCGTCCACATCGGGTCCTGCACCGATTCCGATGACAGGGATGCTGACCGTTTCGGCTACTTTTTTGGCTAGGGAAGCAGGGATTTTCTCTAAAACAATTGCAAAGCAGCCACAGGCTTCGAGCAACTTGGCATCTTCGATAAGTTTGTTTGCTTCTTCTTCTTCTTTGGCTCGGACCGTGTATGTTCCGAATTTGTAGATCGACTGTGGAGTCAATCCCAAATGTCCCATCACAGGGACACCGGCACTGAGGATCCTGACGACAGATTCTTTGATCTCTGCGCCACCTTCTACTTTGATGCCATGAGCACCGGATTCCTTCATGATCCTGATGGCAGACCGAAGGGCTTCAGAGCTATTGCCCTGATAGGAACCAAAGGGAATGTCCACCACAACAAACGCCCGAGATACTGCCCGCACCACAGAGGTGGCATGGTAGATCATTTGGTCCAAAGTGATGGGGAGCGTAGTTTCATGTCCTGCCATCACGTTGGAGGCGGAGTCACCGACCAATATGATGTCTATGCCGGCACTGTCTACGATACCTGCCATGGAAAAATCGTAGGCAGTCAGCATCGAGATTTTTTCACCACGCGTTTTCATTTCCTGCATGGTGCGGGTGGTTATTCTTTTGATATTGGAGGAATTATGGACAGACATGGGAGACTTAATGAAGATGTACAGTGTGGTTTTCTGAAGATAAATCTACGGTAATGTGCTCGCTGAGCGTGGTGGCCAATTCCAAGCCGGTGTAATCCGGACTGACAGGAAAAAGCTTATGGCTTCTGTTGACCAAAACAGCGACTTCTATTTTTTTGACTGAAGATTCCAGAAAAGGCAACAAGGCATAGACCAGGGTTTTTCCGGTATTGAGGACATCATCCACTACCACGATACATTTATTGGCTAGGTCGGGATTTTCAGACAGGGAGATTTCTCCTCTTGTGAAGTCAGATTTGTCAAGAATGATTTCCAAGACAGTCACCTTTAAGGGTGAAATTTCTTTCAGCTTTCCTGCAATAGATGCCGCTAGTTGGTGACCCATTCCGGTGATCCCGGCAAAGACTATGCTGGATTCGGAAGCATTGCGCTCATAGATTTCATAGGCCATGCGGGTGATTTTCTGGCTGATCTGACGGTGGTTCAGTACCAAAGTCTTTGTCTTGCTCATGGGCTTGTTTTTGGAAAACGAAAATTAAAGCAATTGGTGATGGTTTCAAAGCTTCTGACTTCAAACTTCATACTTCCTTTTTACCTATGGTCATCCTCCTCATTCAGGATATTCACATAGCTGTCGTAGCGGTAAGGATGGATAAAACCTTCCTCCAATTTCTGGAGAACCACACATCCGGGTTCATTGAGGTGCTGACAGTTGTTGTACCGGCACTGACCGAGGTATTGTCTGAATTCCACAAAGTAGTGTGACAACTCGAACTCATCGATATCCAATATCCCAAATTCTTTGATCCCAGGTGTGTCGATCAGGTAGCCTCCTCCTTCGATTTCAAACATCTCTGCAAAGGTTGTGGTATGCACGCCCTTGGCGCTGAACTTTGAGATTTCTTTGGTGGCCTGCGTGGCACCAAGGACGATTTTGTTGAGCAAAGTGGATTTGCCCACACCGGAATGGCCGGAAAGCAGAGTTGATTTTCCTTTCAGAAGCGGTATAAATTGTTCCTGTAAGGCAGTATTGTTCAAAGCCGAAATCTCATATACCGGATAACCCAAAGGCACATAAATGTCCTTGATGTCCTGAAGGTATTCCATGTCTTTGTCTTTGTAAGTCATGTCCATTTTGTTGACCAAAATGGAAGTCGGAATCCTGAAGCTCTCTGTGCTGACCAAAAAACGGTCAATGAACCCTAATGAAGTTCTTGGGTTTTTCAAAGTAATGATCAAAAAAGCCTGATCGATATTCGAGGCGATAATATGGGAAAAATGGTTCTTTCTGGTGGATTTTCTGATGATGTAATTTTCCCTTGGGAGAATCTCCATGATGACAGAAGAAGGTTGGTCGGCTTCCTTTTCAAGCTCCACATAATCCCCTACCGAAATGGGATTGGTCAGCTTGAGGTCGTCCTGCTTGAATTTTCCGCGAAGCCGCGCATTGACGGGGCCTTTTTCTGTTTTGACCGTGTACCAGCTTCCAGTCGATTTGAGGACTCTGCCTTTCATGCCCGGGTGATTTTGGTGATGACGGTATCCATGATTTTTTTGGAACTGCCGACATTGTCGTTGACGAGTTTTTCAGCAGCATGACAGGCTTGAAGGTAATGGTTTTGATCGGACAAAAAAGCCATTGTTTTTTCCAGTTGTCGGGTATCAGAAACAGAAAATCCGCAGCCATATTCGATGCTGATACCTGCTTCGGGAAATTTCCGATCCTGTTTCAATTCCCCAAAAATGACCGGAATCCTGTATGCCAGGGATTCAAGGATATTGTGCAGCCCTTTACCAAATGCCCCACCCACGTACGCAATGTGCGCAAATTGGTACAGGGAAGACAGCATGCCGATGTTGTCGATGAACAAAATAGCCGCGGTCTCCCGACCGGTTAGCTCAGAGTATTTTAGCGATGGCCTGCTGATTTTGGATTTCCAGTCTGACAATACTTCTTGATTGATATCGTGTGGTGCGATGATGAAAAAATAATCCTGATGGGCGTTGATGAAAGGAATCAAAACCTTCATGTCTTCTTCCCAAGCGGAACCTACAACCATTGTTTTTTTGCCTTGGACAAGCGGAAGTAATTCCGGAAAAGCCTTTGGCGTATCTGCAATTGACTTTACCCTGTCGTACCTCGTATCTCCGGTGACACTTACCTGATGGAAGTCCAAGCTTTCGATCAAGGTTTTGGTTTGGGTATTTTGGGTGAAAATAAAATCGAAGGATGTCAGGATCTTTTTGAAAAAAGTCCCATATCCTTTGAAGTAAATCTGGTCTTCCCTCATCGATGCGGAAAAAAGAAACAGGGGGATTTTTTTGTTTTTTGCTTCCAGGATATGGTTTGCCCAAAGGTCATATTTGACAAAAAACCCGATTTTTGGATCTAAAATCCCTATAAACTTTTGGGCATTTACAAGGGTATCAAAAGGAAGGTAGGTGATAAAATCCACATTTTCCTGTGCTCTTCCGAAAGCGATTTCAAATCCTGATGGGCTGAAAAAGCTGACCACAACCCCATGTTCAGGCATTCTATTTTTCAATTCAGCGATGACAGGTTTTGCCTGTTCGTATTCCCCGAGTGAGGCAACATGAAACCAGGCTATCGGTTTTTCAAACCCGGACTTGAATTCCGTCAATTTTTCGAAAAGGTCCTTTCTGCCATCCACCAGTTTTTCGAGTTTGTCATGGCTTCCTTTGGAGATGTCTGCCAACTTTGAAAATGTTCGGATTGAAAAATCGTAAAGTGATTTCATTCCGCAAAAATAGAGATAAAGATTCAAATCCCCCTCAAAAGGAATTTCACCTTAAGAGAGGGATTTGAGAATCAATTAAGTTTAAAACACCAAATGCATGTCCACAATGTTGACCTTAATACTACTTATCGACCGAATGCGAGGCTTGAAGGCATAATGCAGGCTACTTCGGTCTTCAGTCAAGTATGAAAAGAAAAATAGGTAATCTGCAATATTGCCCATAATCGCAAAGTTTATTATTGATTTTGGCTTTCTTCAGATTTGCCAAGGCTCATTTTATTCCAGTCAATGTTTCTGGTGACATACATGGTAGCGGCTAGGATGATAAACAAGCCAATACTTCCCATCAAAAGGGCATAATCTTCCATCAACAAAGTCACAAACAGGAACCCGAACGAACCAAGGAGAACCGTGGCCAAAATCAATGTGTATTTTTTCACTTTGAACAAAGAAAGCGAATAAAGGCAAATGGTACCCACAATGGCAACGGTGGAGATCAGATAGGCCATATTGAAACTGACTTGTTCCGAAATGGAAACCAACAGGATATAGAAAAGGCAAATTGCAAAACCGACCATGGCATATTGGAAGGGATGTATATTTTTCTTTCCCAATACTTCCACCAAGAAAAACATCAGAAATGTCAATCCGATAGTCATTAGGGCGTATTTGGCTGAACGGGTGGATTTTTGATAATCTTCCATCGGGGAAAGAAGGTCTACGCCAAATGAAGCCGATTTCAGATTTTCAGCATAGGCATTGTTGATCCAGGATTGGGGAAAGTTCCTGTTCAATTCCAGGACTTTCCATTCTGCCATAAATCCTTCCTCGGTCAGGTTCCTGTTGTTTGGCAGGAATTTACCGTCAAATTTTGGTGCAGTCCATGGAGACTGGATTTTTACATCTGTGGTCTTTCCGGTTGGGATGAATGAAAGGTTTTTACTCCCTTTGAGTTTGAGGCGGATGGTAAAGGAAATGGTTTCACCGGGTTCAAATTCGTGCTGCGACATGGAAGTACTGAATCCCGAAGGAATCATTTTGAAATTACCTGTTCCCGGATTTACCTGCTTTTTTTCACCGAGAATGGTAAACTGAACTTCATCTTCGATTCCACGGAGGTCAGTCACCCCAAAGGAAACTTTGGCTTCAGCATGCTTGAATCCCACAAAATCCTTCTTGTCGAAATCGTCCAAAACCACGAAACTTCCCTGCACGGTAAGGTCTGACCTGTAGACGACTCCTTTGAAAATTCCACGTTTCAAGATTTCAGGGAGGACTTTCCCTTCGATATACAGCTGATGGGGGAGGACATGGTAATCTTCTATGATGGTGGTTTTTTTACCGTCTTTTTCTACTTCATAGACGATGGGAATGGAAAGGATCGGACCGGTTATTTCTTGGGATTCAGCCCATTTGGAACCTATTTCTTTAATGGCTTCATCATTGAGAAAAGCCCGTTCTTCTATGGTGGATTGGATCATCGCAGCAGGGATCAATAAAAGAAGGCCGAGAAATGCAATGACGATCAGCTTGAGCGTCACAGAATACTTGAAGGAAAGAAGGGGTTTGAGCAGTTGGTTTTCCATAGTTATTTTTGAAAGTACTTTGAATTACAAAGTGTGTGAGTAAATTTTTTTATTTTAGAAGGTTTTCAATTGCTTTGAGGTGTTTGAGAAAGGCTTCTTTTCCGGACTCTGTAACCATGTATTTGGTATTTGGCTTTCGGTCCAAAAATTCTTTTATGTAAGTAACATAGCCTTTTTTTTCCAAGGTTTTGAGGTGGCTAGCTAGGTTTCCATCTGTGGCATCGAGGATTTCTTTCAGGGCATTGAAATCCAGAAAATCATTGACCAGCAACGCTGACATGATTCCAAGCCGCAGCTTATTTTCAAATGCTTTGTTCAAATCCTTCAGTATGTCTTTCACGATCCGTAGCGGGAGTGCATGATGATGCCGTACACAATATGCAACAGGCCAAAACCGATTGCCCAAAATAAAAGTCCAAATCCGATGAAATAAGCTGATATCAAGCCAAGTGCAATCTCAATGATGCCGAGACTCCTGATTTCTTCATGGGTATATTTGGAGGCATTGACCAATGCAAGTCCATAAAAGATGAGCGTAATCGGGGCAATGATTCCAATAAAGCCTCGCGAAAGGAAGATGAGGCTAAGCAATCCACCTGTTACCAAGGGAATGGAGAGGTTGATCAATAACCTTTTGGCTTGGGAATTCCAGATTTTATGCTTTGTCTTTTTTGCTTTCATTGCGGTGAAAAATATTCCTGCACTGACTGCCACGATAAGAACGACAGCACCTAGCCCAAGCAATGACATGAGTGTATCTGAACTGAGCGCCACAACATGGTACCCATAAAAATCACTTTCTGTATAGATATAGCGGTAAGCTATCCAAGATCCTGCAAGTGCTATAATCCCGGCAGCGATTCCTGATAATCCACTCAGAGAGATGAATTTGGATGACCTATCCATGATCTCTTTGATCTCACGCAGGTCTTGGATGTATTTTTCTTTTTCCATTTAAAAGTACTTTGTGAATCAAAGTAAGATAATAAAAAAATAGAAATCAAGTTTTACGTGGTCATATCTTCAATTTTTGCGGTTTTTTGGTCATATCGTATTTTTTTATCCATAAATGAAATGTACATAAAATTAAAGTACATTAGAATTATGGTATAGAATAGGAGAAATATTAAGAATGAGGTATATATACCAGGCTAAATAACCCCTAAAAACCCGTTTAAGAGGTTTTATATAGGTGTTTTTTCTTCATTTTCTACCGGTGGTGGGATGGTGGTAGGCAGTGATGCTTCCAACCGGTCCAAGCGGGCTAAAATATCCCCAAACAGTCTTTCCTGAGCGGAAAAAAAGTATTCTATCAAATCATCTCTTTTTTCGTAGAATATGGTCGGCTCTGACACTTCGGTGCGTGAATCAGGTCTATCTTCCTGTTTTATGTACATTTGATTTTCATTTTTACGCCAATCCTTACCCCCTTTTTGGCTTTCAATCCTTACCCCCTTTTTATAAGGTTTTGTGTAAATTTCATTTTTCGATTCTAAGAGTTTTAAACGCTGTTTAAGCTCTAAATTTTCATTTTTTAATTGAGATTGATCTATCTCGGAAATCAACATAGAACCTTTGCCTGAAATTAGCCATCCAGCATTCAAATCCGGGTAACAAACTAGAATTTTCTCTAAATTATTTCCAAGCCCTTTATTCTTACCGGTCATGAATAAAGCTACAGAACCATTGCTGGCTCCAATAGATTTTTCAAAAGAAGCAACTGAGTGCCCCTTCTCATTTATAAAAGCCCTTAACCTGATTCGATTATTCTCAATCATTTTTTAAAAAAGTTTCAAATTCTTCTATTTTTTTTATCTGAATAATATTTACAATAATAGACAACAATCTATATGCAATGTAATAAGCACTTATAAAATCAAATGTAAATAAAAAAGGAAAATCTTAAGATATCTACCGCCTAACTTTCGGAACTCAAGGTATCTCTCATCATGGATCTATCAATAGAATAGCCAATGAACTAGGACTGCACCGTAAAATATAGTAAAATAATCGCCTGAAATTTTTTAAACCACAATTGCCACATTTATATCTTAACTAAAAGTATTTTGAGCCAAATAAATACACCTTATCAATTTTCAAATTCTTATTTAAAAGCTGCTTGTAAAGTCTGACTTTTTCTATAGCCTCATTTTTATCCATTCCTGAAGTTCTTTGGTATCATTAATTCAATGGATACACTTTTCATTTGTAAAGCTTTTGAATAATCGTTCTTCTTGGGAGTGATATCTGGCCTTAATATTCAAAGGTTCTATTTGGTCAATAAAAAAATTAATAATCATTCTATAATCGAAATGTAGCAATCATCTGCTAAGAAAATTAATTAAAAAATTTACAGAATAATATATTGTTCATTTGGTATTTGTATCAGAATACCTCATTTAAATAAAGGAAATGTTAAATTTATTTACTCTTTTTAGGTTAAATTCGAAAGGATGACAAAATATAATACCGATCTTTAATTTGAAATGAATTTTGAGAATTTGCAGATAATAATACATCCGCAAAAATTATTTAACTTGTTGTTCTGTTGCAATTCGAATTTTGTATAAGCCCTTTGATATGGTAAAAGTCTTGTTCATTTGTTTAGGCAATATTTGCCGCTCTCCTTTAGCAGAAGGAATTTTTAACCATAAAGTCAAAGAGCTTGGACTTGAAGGCAAATTCACAAGTGACAGCTGTGGGACTTCGGATTACCATATCGGAGAGTTGCCGGACGAAAGGACGTTAGCCTGCGCACAAAAACATGAGGTACACATCTCTCATAGGGCTAGACAAATGAACAGGGTAGATATCCGGGAATTCGATTATTTGGTGGCGATGGACATGTCAAACAAAAGGAATATCCAAAGCCTGATGACCCATTTAAACATGCCACACGAGCAACTTTTTTTATTGCGGGAATTCCATCCAAATCCTGAACATATTGAAGTGCCTGATCCCTATTATGGTGGTGAAGAGGGATTTGAACAGGTCTTCAAAATACTCGATGAATCGTTAGACCATTTTTTGGTAAGACTCAAAACAGAACACAATACCTATGTTTGATTCGAATGGTATTTATGAAAAAATCCTTTTTTTGAGTGTAGGCACATCAGTAAAATTGAATCAAACCCAATTGGTAGCAGCAGGCAATATCAACCAAGGGATCAAGCTGGAAACTTCCAACGGACCATTTTTTTTGAAAACCAATTTTGAGGATAGAAGGGATATTTTTGAAAAAGAGGCTGATGGATTGGAATACCTGCGTGTCAATTGTCCCCTACAAATTCCTGAAGTTATCAGTTTGGGTAGGGAAGAGGACTATAATTTTCTATTGCTGGAATGGATATCTCCCGAAAAAACCAATCCAACATTTTGGCAGGAACTTGGGTTGGGATTGGCACAGCTGCACATGACGACCAGGCAGGATTTTGGATACAAAACTGACAATTACATTGCCTCATTATCCCAACAAAATATACTGGTACATCCTTGGACCGAATTTTTTATCCAAAACAGACTTGAGCCGCTCATCGGAAAGGCATATTATGAAAGTCTTGTTGACTTGGATTTTTTGAAAAAGTTTCAGAAAATCTATCCGGTTTTAGAAGATTTCTTCCCAAAAGAAAAGCCGTCTTTGCTACACGGAGACCTTTGGTCGGGCAATATCATGAGGGGAAAAAACGGCAGCCCAGTCCTGATTGATCCTGCGGTTTATTATGGTCATAGGGAAATGGATCTGGCATTTTCGAGGCTATTTGGAGGATTTGAGGAATCTTTTTATCAATCTTATGAAACCGTCTTTCCTTTGGAACCGGGTTTTAACGAACGGCTACCTGTCTACAATCTCTATCCACTTTTGGTACACCTCCTGCTGTTTGGCAAAAGCTACTTGTTGGGAATTGAAAAGACTGTCAACAAATTAGTAGGGTAAAGGCTTCACCACAATCTGAAAAGTAGTCCTTGTCACCTGCTCCAATAGCACTTCTTTGTCCGATACCAATTCTTCTGTAATCTTCCTGTTATGGTTTTTGACCGTGATCAATTGTAGGGATTCATTGTACCGGATTTCATAATCCGAGGCCAAAGACTGGATCAGTTTTTCCATTTTGAACAGCTGCTTGTCGATCACAATCGAGATGCTGATGGCAGAAGTTTGAAGCAGGTTTACCCGGAGTTTGAGTTTTTCGATTTCGGTATAGACCTGATGGATATGGGATTCATTGATAAAAGTAAAATCCGTCACCCGGAAGCTCACCAAAACCTGTTGGTCTTTGACGACAATGCAGGGAACGGTATTCGGTTTTTCGACATGATGAATCTGGGTTCCTATACCGTCAGGATTCAAAAACGACTTTACAAAAAGCGGTATGGAAAGATTGGCCAATGGCTTGATGGTCTTCGGGTGGATGACCGAAGCCCCATAATAAGTCAGTTCAGCGGCTTCCTTGTAATCCAGTTCCTCAAACTTTACCGTATTGGGGAAGCGCTTAGGATCGGCATTGAGGACGCCTTCCACGTCTTTCCAGATCGTGACGGATTGGGATTGGAGGCTATGGGCCAATATCGCTGCCGTAAAGTCTGATCCTTCCCTTCCAAGCGTGGTGGTCTTTCCCTTTTCATCCGATCCGATAAATCCTTGGGTGACCACGGGAAATTTTTCCAATTTGGCCATCAGGTGTTTTTGGCAGAGGGCTTTGGTTTTTTCCCAATTGACTTTGGCAAACCGATAATCGCTGTCCGTGGCGATGATTTCCCTGGCATCCTGCCAAAGGCACAGCACACCTTCTGTACACAGGTATTCCTGCACGATCCTTGAGGAAATCAATTCACCGAAGGCGACCACCTGATCGTAATATTCATCGTAATTTTCTTCGTTTATGGGCTTTTCCAATATCCTGTCAAGCTGTGAAAAAAAGTTCTCGATTGCAGCAAAGATGAGGTTTTCAGGTTGGAAAAGCTCCCGGCAGATATCGATGTGGTAATTTTTTAATTTTGTACTATTCTCATAAAGCGGCTTATCCTCCAGCCTGAGGTTTAATAATTCCTCCAATGCATTGGTGGTTTTTCCCATAGCTGAAACAACAATTACGGTATGATTTCGCAATCGATTGAATAAAATTTCACGTAAGTTTTTGATGGAATTTGAATCTTTGACAGAGGCACCTCCAAATTTGAATACAAAAGTTTTTGTCATAAAAATTAATTTGTAATTTTAAATGTATAAACCCAATAATTGTATTTTTCCTATAGTATGAAAACAAAACTTTATACCCCTTCTGACTCCTCCCTGGCTTATTCTGTCGGCACTACTTTGGACAGGTTTATCAAAATGAAACAAGAGGAATTTTCTTTTGCATCAGGAGAATTATCCCAACTGCTCAGGGACATCGCCTTGGCAGCAAAGATAGTAAACCGTGAGACCAACCGTGCAGGCTTGGCAAATATCGGTGGTGCATTCGGACAAACCAATGTGCAGGGCGAAGAACAGCAAAAGCTAGATGTCATCGCCAATATCCGATTTACCCGGGCGCTCACCAAAGGCGGAGAAGTCTGTGCCGTAGTCTCCGAAGAAGACGATGAGGTGATCGACCTTCAAAACGGATCAGGGAAATATGTCGTCGCCATCGATCCTTTGGACGGTTCATCGAACATCGAAGTCAACATTTCGATAGGGACGATTTTTTCGATTTATAGAAGAGTGACGCCAATCGGTAGCCGTATACAGCCCGAAGACATCATGCAGCCCGGCAACCAACAGGTAGCCGCAGGGTATGTGCTGTATGGGTCTTCTACGATGTTGGTTTATACCACCGGACATGGTGTCCATGGTTTTACCTATGAACCTTCCTTGGGCGAATTTTTCCTTTCCCATCCAAATATGTCCGCGCCGGAAGATGGAAATATTTACAGTGTAAATGAAGGGTCTTACAACATCTTTGAGAAAGGGCTACAATCCTATATCGAGAAATGCAAAGCCAACCAACTCTCTGCGAGGTATATAGGAAGCTTGGTGGCGGACTTTCACCGCAACCTGCTCAAAGGCGGTATCTACATGTACCCGGCGACAGAGAAATCTCCAAATGGCAAACTCCGCTTACTCTACGAAGCCAATGCTTTGTCTTTCATTGCAGAGCAGGCAGGAGGCAAGGCGACGGATGGGAAAGGCCGGATTTTGGACATACAGCCTACTTCGCTCCATCAGCGAACCCCACTCTATATCGGTTCCAAAAAGATGGTGGAGGAAGTTGAAGGGTTTTTGGGGGAAAAGGATTAAATATCACCTTGAATTACATACGAGTTGATAATCAGGGAATTAATCTTCACTAAATTTTAGAAATTGGAATTTGGGCCAAAATCCAATACTGAAATTTGGGGAATTTTGGAAGGGTTTTTGCCTCAATTAAATAGCGCTTTAATTCCCTGAATACTTCCTTTTGATTTCTATTTTCTGGATTTGTCTTGCGACAAGGGCACGGGACAGGTCGGCGCCCATGGCTTCAGGTTCGGAAGTGTGAAGGATGGTTTTCAGTTTTTCTTCCCCCAAATCTACTCTGTAGCAGATCTGCAGGAGTTTTTCGAAATCTCTGTCCAGCATGCCTTTGATCAGGGGAGTCAAAAGTGCCACCAAATCCGCTTCCGAAAATATTTCAGTCAATGCAGGAAGATCAAAATCCATTTGGAGCAGTTGTGCGGCTTCCTTGGTAATCGGGAGATTCATGCTGCGTTGGATTGAGGTATAAACAAAAAAAGTGGGGAATGTCCCCACTTAATTTTATAATTGAGAATTCAAATTTCTGTTATTGAAATCAGGCTTCCGGTTCAGTTTCTTTAGCATCTTCTGCTTCTTCGGCTTTCTCTTCCAAAACCTCGGGGGCATGTTCCCGGATGATTTTGTACCAAGCCACCAGTTTTTTGATGTCAGAAGGATACACTTTGTCCTCGTCAAAATCCGGAAGCACATGCTTCAGGAAGGCTTTCAGTTCGTCGGTATCGGCATCCGCCTCGAGACCGACATCTCCTTTAAATTCCTTTTCGAT
>JBBRFK010000083.1:0-15752 GCA_038224435.1 Cytophagales bacterium
CCTTGGCTGTAAGAATGGACAGACACTGTGAAAATGCCTTGAAGGTGGCTTCCTATTTTGAAGGAAACAAGGAGATTGATTTTGTAAAGTACCCCTTCCTTCCCTCCCATCCCCAATTTGACCTTGCCAAAAAACAAATGAGCCAAGGCGGAGGTATAATTACTTTAACTTTGAAAGGGGGATTGGCTAGGGCTCAAAAATTCATCGATTCATTACAGATGATATCGATCACACCCAATCTTGGAGATAGCAGAAGTATCGTCACCCACCCTGCCTCGACCACGCACAGCAAACTCAGTGCAGAAGAAAGGGCTAAAGTGGGTATTTCGGATGGATTGGTACGATTGTCCGTTGGGTTGGAACATTATGAGGATATCATCAAGGATGTTGAAAACGCATTAAACGATTCAAAGAAATAGGGATACCAATGTTTTTTTACAGGTGAAGGCACAAAAGAAAATTACTTTTATGCCTTTTGTGGCTCAATTGGTTTTACATCTCTGGAGAAAAATTGGCATTTAATCGAATTCAGAATTAAATTAGATTCTGAAAAATTCTACCAGTATGACATATCAGTCCAAAGTAATTTTTGAAAAACTGGAATCGATCCTAAATGAGACAGATTTAGTCAAAACCATCAAATGGGGGATTCCGGTTTACACCTATAATGGCAAAAACCTGATTGGCATAGCCGCATTCAAATCCTATGTGGGTATCTGGTTTTACAATGGTGTTTTTTTGTCCGATCCCCTTCAGGTTTTGGTCAACGCACAGGAAGGGAAAACGAAATCCCAAAGACAATGGAGATTCCATTCCATTGAAGATATCAATCCTGATTTAATTGTCTCCTATATTCATGAGGCTATTGAAAATGCGAAAAAAGGGCTCAAACCTGTTACCCAAAAATCTAAAGAAATAGAAATTCCACCAATCCTTTGTGAGGCCTTGGCTTCCAACGAAGAACTCATTTTTTGTTTCGAAAAACTTAGCGAATACAAGCAAAAAGAGTATTCCTCCTACATTCAGGAAGCCAAACGGGAAGCGACCCAAATTGCCAGACTGGAAAAAATAAAACCGATGATTATGCAGGGAATGGGACTCAATGACAAATACAAATAAGAAATCAAATGGCTAAGAACAAAACACAAGAAACCGAATATGCTTTCATCGACTTTCTCAACTCAGTTGAAGGTGAACAAAAAAGAAAAGACAGCCTTGAACTGATCAGGATTTTCAAAGAAGTCTCAGGTTTTGAACCCAAAATGTGGGGACCAAGCATCATTGGCTTTGGCAGTTACCATTTCAAATATGAAAGTGGACGCGAAGACGAGGCGCCCTTAGTGGGATTTTCTCCCAGAAAAGCTGCCATTTCCCTTTATTTTTCCTGCGATATCGAAGGGCAGCAAGCTACATTGCTATCTCAACTAGGAAAATTCAAAAACGGCAAATCCTGTATCTATATCAAAAGGCTAGCTGATGTGAAAGAAGACATCCTCAAGGCCTTGACACAGGAATCAATTGATTTTATTCAAAAAAAATATCCATTTGTGTGATATTTGTTATGATTCATTTTATTTAGATTATTTATTTTTAATCCATAATATCCACTTTGTATAGTAAATCCGTTGCTGCGTTATTTATATTTGAATGAAATGCTGAAACAATATTTGTCCGTAATTTTCCTTTCCCTGTCCACATTGATGATGTTGGGGCATAGTGTTTTTCCCCATCACCACCACATACATTCCGAAGATTCAAGCTTTCACAGGAATTTCCATCAAATATCAGGCACCGGAATTGAAGCAGGAAACCATCATGACCTTTTAGACAATATATTTTCTCTTGTCCCTCACGCCCAAAAAGGTGTTGAATACATCTCCTGCCCAAATATGGATGAGAGATTCAACAAGCAGTATTTTACCTTCATTGCAATAGTTCCGAGATATTTCGGGATCGATTTACCTTTGGTCGTTAGTGAAAAATACTTTTTTGGCAAGCCAGACACTTTATTTATTTCTAGCTATTTCCCGCCCGGAGGACTTAGGGCGCCCCCTATTTATTCCTGATTATATTGTGACTTCATATCCTATTTGGATAAAGAGGGTCACCTCATCCCCTATTTTAAATTTTAATTTACAATTCCATGAAAAAGGCAAATATCCTTTTGGCTTGGCTATTTGTAGTTGCCTTCAGCTGCAATCAAGCGCATGACCATAGCCATGATGAAGAGGAGGCGATCCCTCCTGTCACCCTAACCTCTTATTCTGATAATATAGAGCTTTTTGTTGATTTCCCATATCTCATAGCCGGTAAACCAACTACCATGATGGTCCACCTAACAAGGCTTGGGGAAAAATTCCAACCGATCCAAGATGGGAAAATCAAGGTAGGACTGACAATTGGAGGACGGGAGTTTTTGGCAAATACGGAAGCCCAAACAAGCACAGGAATTTATGAGGTGGAATTGACGCCCGAAGCGACCGGAGCGGGAAAACTTACTTTTGATATCCAAACAGGAGAAAAATCAGAGCAATTTATTTTTGAAAACGTCGAGGTGTTTCAGGACTTGGTAGCTGTGGTCAGAAGCCAAAAAAAGACACAAACCGGAGAAGAGATCATCTATTTGAAACCTCAGGCTTGGAACATTGAGTTTGCAAATGAACCTGTCCGGATGGTTAATTTCAAGGAAATCCTCAAAACAAGCGGTCAGGTACTCCCTGCGCCGGGAGATGAAGCGGTGATAACCGCCAATTCAAGTGGTTCAGTAATGTTTGCAAGTACCAAAACAGTCATCGGTTCGCGGGTAAATATTGGCGACCATCTCTTTACAATTTCCGGTGGGAATCTTTCCCAAGGCAATCCTGAGGTATATTACAAAGAAACCAAAGCCAAATATGAATTGGCCAAAGCGGAATTTGAAAGGGCTGAAATCCTCATAAAAGACAGGATTATTTCTGAGCGGGATTACCTCAAAACCAAGCTTGAGTATGAAAACATGCAGTCAAGCTATCAGGCTGTTTCAAAAAACCATTCAGCCTCCGGCCAAAGGGTAGCTTCGAATTCAACAGGATTTCTCAAAAACCTTTTGGTGTCAGAAGGTCAATACGTGGAACCTGGAATTCCTTTGGCGATCATCAGCAAAAACAAAAAAGTCTTGCTCCAAGCAAATGTATCTCAAAAATACTTCCAAAAATTGTCCACTATTTCCGCTGCAAATTTTAAAATCGTCAGCGAGGAAACGGTATTCAATACCGAGGAAATGAACGGAAAAGTCATCTCATTTGGTAAAAGCACTTCTGAAAATGCCTCCTACATTCCTATTACTTTTGAGATAGACAATATCGGAAACATCATCCCAGGCTCTGTGGCAGAGGTTTATCTGAAATCTTCATCCATTCCAAACGCTTTGGTGATTCCAACATCTGCCTTGATGGAGGAGCTCGGCAATTTCTTTGTTTTTGTTCAGACAGGTGGAGAGACTTTTGAAAAGAGAGAAATCAAATTGGGTGGCAATGATGGAAAATATGTTCAGGTTCTTTCAGGCTTGAAGCAAGGAGAACGGGTGGTAACCAAAGGAGCTTATGCCATCAAATTGGCAAGTGCATCAGGAGCCATTCCGGAGCATGGTCACTCACATTGACCTTAAATAAATCTGTAGGGATTCACCCTTATCCTACTGATTTTCAAAATCATAAATCAAGAAAAACATGCTCAACAGAATATTAAAATTTTCTCTTAACAACCGTCTTTTGGTTATTGTGGGCTTTGGGCTGTTGTCGCTTTTTGGGACATATGTCGCCTTCAATATGGAAGTGGATGTATTTCCTGACCTGACTGCTCCTACAGTAGTGGTCTTGACCGAAGCCCACGGAATGGCACCGGAAGAAGTCGAGCGGCTCGTCACATTCCCTATCGAAACTTCTGTCAACGGCGCCAGCAATGTCAGGAGGGTGAGAAGCGCATCATCAGGTGGATTCTCTATTGTCTGGGTTGAATTTGAATGGGATACAGATATCTATCATGCCAGACAAGTAGTCAATGAGAAACTTGCTGCTATTTCAGACAGGCTTCCTATTGGGGCCGGCACTCCCACTATGGCGCCCCAATCCTCTATCATGGGAGAAATCATGTTCGTCGCCTTAACCGCCGACAGCACTTCCATGATGGAATTGAGAACCTTGGCGGATTGGATCATCCGGCCGAGGCTTTTGGCCACCGGCGGGGTAGCACAGGTCATCGTTTATGGCGGCGACTACAAGCAATACCAGATTCAGGCCAATCCCCAAAGAATGAATTTTCACCATGTTACCCTTTCAGAACTGATTGTGGCTGCGAGGGAATCCAACGGCAACTCCTCAGGGGGGTTTTTGAATGAATATGGAAATGAATATATCATCAAAGGAATCGGTCGGACCAATGAGGTAAACGAAATCGGAAGGTCTATCATCAAGAAATCGGACGGTCAGGTCATCAGGGTCGAAGACGTAGCAGAAATTAAAATCGGATCCGCTCCAAAAATTGGTGATGCTTCCAGCAACGGAAAACCATCAGTAGTCCTTGCAGTATCAAAACAGCCAAACATCAACACGTTGGATTTGACGAACAGGATCGACGAGGCAGTCATCGATTTACAAAAATCCCTTCCTGAAGACATCAATTTCAATACCAAAGCCTTCAGGCAAGCGGATTTTATCAATGCTTCCATCAGTAATATTCAGAAGACACTGTTGGAGGGAAGTGCCTTTGTGGTAATCGTCCTTTTCCTGTTTTTGATGAATTGGAGAGCGACGGTGATTTCTCTTTTGGCAATTCCGATTTCTTTATTGGTAGCAATCCTTACCTTAAAGTGGTTGGGTTTTACAATCAATACCATGAGTTTGGGAGGAATGGCCATTGCCATCGGAGATTTGGTGGATGACGCGATTATTGATGTTGAGAATGTGTTAAAAAGATTGAGGGAGAATGCCAAAAAACCAAAAAGTGAAAGGATAAATCAAATTGAAGTGATTTTTAACGCCTCTTTTGAAATCCGCCAATCCATCATCAATGCGACTTTTATCATCATTGTGGCTTTTCTCCCACTCTTTTTTCTTTCAGGAATGGAAGGAAAGCTGCTTGCGCCATTGGGCATCGCTTTCATCGTTGCATTGTTTGCCTCATTGATCATAGCTATCACACTGACTCCGGTGCTGTGCAGCTATATGCTGACCAATGAAGAAAGACTCGCAAAGCAAGAGAAGGAAAGTTGGTTGGTGAGCAAGCTTCAATTTTACTATGTTACTTTTTTGGAATTTGCGATGCGGTGGAAGAAAGCTTTCATAGGATCTGCTCTGGCCATGTTGGTTTTAGCGATTTTGGCATTCAGTCAATTGGGAAGAAGCTTTTTACCAGAATTCAATGAAGGTGCGCTGACATTGGCTGTGGTGTCTTTGCCGGGACTTTCATTGGAGGAAAGTAATAAAATCGGAAAAAGGGTTGAGGAAGCATTATTGGCAGTTCCTGAAGTAATTTCCACTACCCGCAGAACAGGCCGATCGGAACTCGATGAGCATGCCCAAGGTGTCAATTCCTCAGAAATAGAAGTCCCTTTTGAACTTGGCGAAAGAACCAGACCGGTGTTTTTAGCAGATATCAGGGAAAAACTTTCTGTCATCAAAGAAGCCAATATCTCCATCGGTCAGCCGATCTCACACAGGATTGACCACATGCTTTCGGGAACGCGTGCAAACATTGCCATCAAAATATTTGGTTCGGATCTCAATAGAATGAATTCCCTTGGCAATCAGATCAAAAATGAAATCCAAGATATAGAGGGATTGGTGGACTTGAGTGTAGAGCCTCAGATCGAAATCCCCCAAATCCAGATCAAAGCCAAAAGAGAGCTTTTGAGCCACTACGGCATTACCATTGGCCAGTTCAATGAATTTGTCGATGTCGGATTATCTGGGGAAAAAGTTTCTGATATCTATGAGGAAAACCGCTCTTTTGACCTGATCGTCAGGTTTGATCAGGAAAGCAGGTCAAAAATGGAAGACATCCTCAACACCCAAATAGACACCCATACCGGTGAAAAAATTCCGCTACACTATGTGGCTGAAATTGTCTCTGCAAGCGGACCAAATACCATCAACAGGGAAAATGTCCAAAGGAAAACGGTCGTCTCTGCAAACGTGGCGGGCCGGGACCAGAAATCTGTTGTCGATGAAGTGCGCCAAAAAATCAATGACAATATCCAGTTGCCGGAAGGATACCATGTCGAACTCGGCGGTCAATTTGAGGCTGAGGAAGAAGCCTCTTCTACCCTATTGATCGCTTCGATGTTTTCGATTCTGGTGATTTTTCTTATCCTTTTTCAGGAATTCAAAAGTGCAAAAACCGCCTCCATCATTCTTATCAACCTTCCTTTGGCACTTATTGGGGGGATACTGAGCATCTATTTCACCAATGGAATCATGAGCATCCCGGCCATTATCGGTTTCATTACCTTGTTTGGTATTGCCACAAGAAACGGGATTTTATTGGTCTCCCATTATGAAACCCTCAGAGAGGAAGGTTTGGATCTTTACCAAACAATCATCCAAGGTTCCAAGGACAGGCTGAGTCCGATTCTGATGACAGCAATCACAGCCGGTCTTGCATTGATCCCTTTGGCCATGGCAAGTGACATTCCGGGAAATGAAATCCAAAGCCCCATGGCAAAGGTCATATTGGGTGGATTGACCACTTCTACCCTATTAAACCTCATCATCGTTCCGATGGTGTATTATTTATCCAAATCAAAATCTGAGATAAAATGAAAAAATTCAGCAGTTTAATTCTCCTGATTTACGCTATTGTAGTTCCGGCTTTGGCACAAATGAGTATAGAGGATATTTTGGTTGAAATTGAGAAAAACAACAAAACCTTACAGGCCAATGCACAAGTTACAGAAGCCCAAAAACTCGCCTTCAAATCCAACAATCCACTTTACAATCCCAATGTGAGCTACGATTTCATGTACGGTTTTCCTTTGAGTGCAGGTAACCAAACAGATTTTTTGGTCAACCAGGCATTTGATTTTCCCACTTCTTACGGTAAAAGGAAACAACTCTCGGAAGGAAGGGTTTCCCAATCGGATTTTCAATTCAACGCCGGAAGACAAGAAATCCTCTTCGAAGCACAAAGGACCTGCATAGAGATGGTATATAGAAATAAACTCAAGAGCCGGCATGAGGAAAGAAAAGCATTTACAGAAAGCCTTTTGGCCAATTTTGAAAAAAGATTGAACACTGGGGAAGGCAATATCCTCGATGTCAACAAAGCCAGACTGCAACTCATAGAGATTAACAAGGATTACATGCTGAACCTTTCGCAGGTCAATCAACTAACTCAAAAGCTGACCGGATTAAACGGCGGTATAGAAATATCTTTCAATTCAACTTCTTATCCACAAATGGATTCGATTGCTGACTTCGAAGAATTGTTCATCGAAATCCAAGCCAAAGATCCGACTTTGAAGTTTATCGAAATGGATATCGCGTCGGCCCAAAAACAGTTGGAGCTTTCCAAAGCCCTCGCCTTGCCGAAGCTGGAAGCAGGTTATCGCAGCCAGGCAATTTTGGGACAAAGGTTCAATGGCTTTCATATGGGTTCTACCATCCCACTTTGGGAAAACAAATACAAAGTCAGGCAGAGTCAAGCCGAACTTTCCACTTCAGGCCTCAAAGTGATCCAATATCAAAATGATAAATACGCCACTTCCAGGCAGCTTTTTGAAAAATACGGAAAACTTTCAGTGACCTTAAATGAATACAAAACCGTCCTCTCCGCACTCGACAGCAAGGATTATCTAGATAAAGCACTCGCTGTCGGACATATTTCCACGATTGAATATTTTCTGGAAAGCAATTATTACTATATGGCGTACAACAATTACCTTCAGACAGAATTCGAGTATTATGCCACAATAGCCGAAATACTGAAGTTCAGGTTGTGAAATCTAGGTTGAATTGCCATAATTTTGAGACGATAAACAGATAAATACATTTGCGTTTGAAAAAGATCATTACGCCATCCTTCGCAGCAAATGGAATCCTGGTGATTACATCTGCTTCATTAATATTTCACTTTCTCATCATTTTTGGAGTGATTCCCTTTGAAAATACATGGGGAGGAAGATTGGAAAATAGGGAGCAAATGCTCGTATTTGAGTCCATATCCATCATTGTGACACTTTTGGTAATCATCGCTGTGGCTATACGGATTGGATATCTGGATTGGAATGTCAAACCCAATTTCCTCAAGGTGTTCTTTTGGATATTGATGCTGGTCTTTGCAGTCAACACTGTGGGCAATCTATTTGCAGACAATTCATTTGAAAAATTCTTTGCTACTCCAATTACTTTGATCTTGGCTGTTTTTTGTTGGAGGTTGGCAATAACAAATTCTAATCCTTCCTCAAGCTGATTTTGTAGTCATCCGGTGTTCCCTTCATATTGACATTTACGAACCTCACACGCTTGGATGCATCACGATAAACAATTGAATCTTCGCGGTCAGGGTCTATCTCGTCTTTGTTTTTGCCTGCAAACAAGGATTTGAATCCAACAGAGGTCACCAATCCCAATGGAATACGGATAAAGTAATCCATGTTCATATCCAGACTCTGTTTTCCTGACAATTCAATAAAGCCAAGACTGGAATTGATATTCATCTGAGGAATAAAAAGTATTCCTTCCTTCAATTCAAAGGTATTGCTCAGGGTATCAAAACGGACATTATTGAGGTTTTTATCTGAAAAATAAGAGGCCATTGCACTAAGAGGAGCAAAATTTACAAGGCTGCCCTGATAGACTGTCAGGTCCATTTTGGCCTCAGATTGATTGATAATAGGGGTCAGATCGGGATGGACCAAAAACTTACTTGTAATCGTACCGCTTACTTTTCCGTGCAAGTTTTCATTGATAAGGTAGTCTTGGCCAAAGTTCTCAAATTTGAAAAGCAATTTATCCAAATCCAGTTTTTCAACTTCCATGGTACTATGGAAATAAATATGACTTGGGTCACTTCCGTTAAAATAACCTTTGACTGCCAAAGTCCCATCAGCAGCATTAAGAGCTAATGTATCCAGATGGATATAATGGTTTTTGGTAGTTCGGGCAGCTGCACGGACATCCTCCAGCCAAAAGTTGTGGTAGTTCATTTTCCCGACTTCAGCCTCAAAAGCCATATCGGTGAATGGCAATTCGAACACATTAAAGGCTTCCTGATGGTTGGTGTCTGAATCAATTCCTTGAAAAGCCATCAATTCATCAAGGTCAAGTGCTTTGGACTTTAAGGAAAAATAATTGGTTTTTGCATTTAAAGAATCTGACTCTCCCAAAAAGTATCCCATTTTCACGCTAAAATCGGATTTCCCCATTTTTCCCCCAAAATCTTCTAGTGTCAAGTAATCATTTTCGTAGTGAATCCCTCCCTTGAAATCCTGTAAACGTAACGGGTGGACTTTAAATTTCCCATTCAAATCTTCCAAGTAAAAGTCTGCAGACCTAAACTGTCCATCATAATGCAGGTCAAGACTTCCTTTCAGATTCAATTTGTCAATCTCCTCTTTTTGGTAATCTTTGGGAAGGTAATTAATTCCGTTATAACTCAGAAGATCACTGATATTAAGGTGATTGGATATCATTTCAAACTCAAATCGGCTGTCTCCCTTGGTGTCTTCCTGAAACCATTTCGGATAATTCAGGACCTTTCCCGAAAAATGAAAATCGCTTCGGTCAATTTCTCCGGTAAAATCTTTGACCTCCATCATCTTCTCGTCTATGACAATATCTGCATGAAAGTCATGCAAAGTGTGCTTGTAGTTTTTGAGATTGGCATGAAAATCCTCTACAAAAAACTCACCTTTTGGAAGATGTTCAAAATTCAACAAATCAAACCCGGTAGATTCAAATGAAAGAGAAACTTCAAAATCAGACACAACTTCATTGTAGCCTGAGTCAGCGGACATGAGTTGGTTCAGGTCAATTGTACTTGACAAAGCTTTAAATTCAGCTCTAACCGGTTTATTTTGACCATGCAACAATGCAGGAAAATCATCAATTGATCCTGTGAATTTAAAGTCTGAATCTCCAATTTTGAAAGCAAGGTTTTCAAGTTTAAGATTCCCGTTTTTCATATATGCGTACACATTTGCTTCTTTGACAGGAAGGGGATATTCATCCAATTTAAAATTTAGATTCTTGACGATCAATTCACTTTCAAGGCTGTTTTTGATACCAGTCAAACCTGTTGCGCCACTATCTAAACTAATAAGCTCATCAAAATCCATGTTGACGATCACCTGTCCACTGAATCCCTCCAAACCTTCAACTTCAAAAAATTGTCCCAAAAATTCCAAATCCAGGTCTGCATTGAGATTTACTTTTACATATGGATCTTCAAAATCACGGATTACCATTTTTCCTTGGAATTTCCCTTGGTCAGGTTTTGCATAAAAATTCAACAATTGAAACTCGGAAGTTTTGAGGCTTCTTTCCTCACCATTGGTAAAAAACCCCGAAAATCTCAAATCGTCAACTTTCCTGTTTTTGCCGGGATTTAGAAAATAAGCGTTGTTACAACCAAACTCAAATGCAATTTCCGGTACGCTTCCTGCCCCTACCATTCCCTTGACACTTCCCTGAAAATATACCTCTCCTTCATTTTGGTATTTCTTTAATGCATTGCCTGTCTCATTTGGTAAAAATGCCGCCAACAGGGAAAAGTCGGGTTTTTCTCCTACAATTTCCAAATCCAAAAATATTTCCTCTGCCAGTATCGCCCTACCGCTTAGGTTTAGGTAAGCATCTTCCAACATTAATTTGGATCGGACGATAGACACTTCATTTTTTAATTCATCATAATCGAAATCGAGTGTTACAGATAGGTGCTTGTTTGAGAAAAAAGAAGGTTTTCCACCAATCAAATGATCAAAAACCATGTCCGAAACGAGGTTAACTTTCATGTTTTCCCCATTAAAAGAAATTGAAGCAAGTCCTTTAGAAAGGTTCATTTGGATAGCACTGAGATCTGACAGGTCGCTATAGTTTATTTTAAATGACTTCAATTGAACCTGCGCAAGGCTAATTTCCAATTCGCCTTCTAAATTTTCGGTGTTTTCAGAATCTTGTCTGACCGCGCTTAGGAGGTTCAGGTTTCCTTCGGTGTCCTTGATCAAATCCAAAAATCCATCTTCGATCTTAACTGATTTGACAACGTATTTTCCTTTCAAAATTTCCCAAAGGTTGAAACCAATATAAATGTCATTGGTACTAAAAATAACTTTGGAATCAGTGCCCTTTTCTTCAAAAAAAACTACATTTTTCAGGTCAATAGAAACATATGGAAAATTATAAAAAGGAGAAATCTGGGAATCCCCCACTTCCAATTTGCCATTATAACCTGCATTAAGTTTGTCAAGCACATTTTGTGTCAGTTGCTTTTGATTCTTATAAAGAATATAAACCGATATGCCCGGAATGATGACAATAGCCAAAAAAATTATTAAAGTGATACTTCTGATAATTCTATTATTCATTTCTAGTATATAAAGCCAATAATAAGGAAAACGCCAAAAATCCGGTTAATGATTTTCTTGCCCTGATAAATATCTATTTGATGACCAAAAACCAGTTTATCGGGTGAAAAAGAATATGGTTTTTGGTGAAAATGAATTCAAAAGTATAAATTATATTCGATTGATTGATATCAATTTACCATACCCGGTTCTCTGTTGTTTTTTCCTTCTCGGTTATGAAGCGCATCTCCCATGTCTTTTCTTGCCATTTCAGCCAATGCTTCCATTTTTGCTACTATATTAGGGTTTTTGGCAAGCAGGTTTTTTGATTCGGAAGGATCGCTTGGAATATGGTACAATTCCATTTCCTTCATATCGATCATGTAATAGTCGACAGGTATCCCGTCATTTCTTACGGATTGGTCTGGCGCGATACTTCTGTACTTATGTGGAAAATAGAGTTTCCAATCTCCCATGACCACAGCCTGAAGTTCATTTTTGTTGTAATAAATGAAGTAAACTTCTTGGGTTGATTTTTCATTTTCGTCGCCAAGCATAGCCAAAATACTTTTCCCATCTATGGGTAATTTCGGTAAGGTTGCTCCTGTGACTTGTGCTATAGTCGGTAAAATATCAATACTCATGGCAGGATTTTCCTGAACAATACCTTGCGGGATTTTTCCTTTCCACTTCATAATGGCAGGTACTTTGACTCCGCCGTCCCAAGAAGTGCCCTTCCCTTCTTTCAATGTACCTGCCGAACCAGCATGTCCCGTGTAGGAAAGCCAAGGTCCATTGTCTGATAAGAAAATCACCAAGGTATTTTCTTCCAAGCCATTGGCTTTCAAAGCTCTCATCACCTCTCCCACTGACCAATCAATTTCCATGACTACATCTCCATATAGTCCTTTTGGAGATTTCCCTTTGAACTTATCGGAAACAAATAGCGGAACATGTGGCATCGGATGAGCCAAATACAAGAAGAAAGGTTTTTTGGAATTGCGGTCTATAAAGTCAACAGCCTTTTCAGTAAACCTTGTAGTCAACATGCTTTGATCTGAAAAAAGGGTGTCCACCACTTTGTTATTTTGGATCAAAGGCAAAGGGAGATAATAGTTTTTAGTCTGTGCGTGGTTTGGCCACATGTCATTGGAATAGGGAATACCATAATATTCGTCAAAACCTTGATTGGTTGGCAAAAACTCAGGATGGTGACCAAGGTGCCATTTGCCAAAAACGGCCGTCTGATAACCCAATGGTTTTAACATTTCGGCAATTGTTGTTTCCTCAGGATTCAAGCCATGCATTGCCGTATGGTCCAAAGCACCATGGATACCAAGTCTATTGGAATATGTCCCAGTCAAAAGTGCGGCACGTGAAGCCGAACAGACTGCTTGTGCCACATAGAAATTTGTGAACTTCACGCCGTCCTTTGCCATTTGGTCGAGGTTTGGTGTGGCGATATCCTTGGCACCGTATGTTCCCAAATCACCGTAACCCAAATCATCGATGAAAATCAATATGATATTGGGTTTATCTGAGATTGCGTAGCAGGCCAATCCACTAAATCCCATCAAAACAAGTGTTAAAGTAATTTTGAAAATTGAAATTTGCATGGCTTTAGAAGTTTTTTGATAGTAATGATCAATGAATCTGAGTATGTTTCAAATCAGAAATATTAAAAAAGTAAATGTTTTTTTCTAAAAAGTGTGGTGTGTTTTTCAGCGCTTTTAGATTATTTTGAAATGTAGAATGAAGATAATCTAAAATCTTACAGATTTAACTTAACGTCCATCATATAACTTAATCCCGATCCTGTCAATATGGTTTTTCAAATAAGGTTCTTGGATCCTGTGGTAGTTGAGTACATCAAACTTATATGGCATTTGAGTTTCTTCATTGAGGAGGTAGCTTAGATCACTGATAGTTTCAAAATCCAAATCTTTACCTTTTAATGCAATATCCACGTCACTGCCATTCTTGAAATTGCCTTTAGCCCGGCTTCCAAAAACAATTGCTTTCTCGACTTTTGGAAATTTCTTTAAAACCGCAAGAATTTCCTCAATGTCTTTTTCTAAAAGTCCAAACTTATTCATTTGATTTGTGCTTAAAACTGAGTAATAATGCTTTCAGAATAGGGAAATACTTATTTTGGATCAATTGCTCCATTTCGGTTGCTTTTTGTTCGTCGTAAGTGTGCGCTGTCAGATTTCTATCTTGCAACAAATCCATCCAATCGTGACCGTTATCTAAAATATTCATTTCGAAAGCTTTTTTCAAAGCTCCTCTAGAAGATTTTATATCTACAAAACCCTGATCTTCCAAATAATCTTTGACCATATTCCAGGCAAGTTCAAAGCTCATCTCAAAAAAATGGATAATGCCTGCCTTTTGAACGATATCAGGGCCGGGTATTTGCAGCGCCCCCTCCAAATAACCCATCGCTTTTTCAAAATTTTGAAAACGTTGCTTCCAACGTACATCCTGCATATCCATACGTCTTAAATAATTCGGGATAGTTTTAATGAAATTCTTCCCCTTTGTTATGATTATACTTCAATCTACCATGTAAATTTCCAAAGTTACACTTTTGAATTTCCTATCTTAACCAAAATGACTTTTTACAATTGCCGGTTTTTCTAATGATTTCAACATCAATTTATAAAAGATGGATTCACGTTGAATTCAAATTCTAATCTTATAAATCCAATAATACAATAAAATTGTCCATGGTTATCCTAACCGCTCCAACAACCATAAATACTCTTCAATGAACTTTTCGATCGGATTGTCGAATGAGGCTTCCAACAACTCTCCCTTTTCCTCAAACTTCTTATCCATCTGTGGAGTGACCAATAAGGTCGGTGAAACAATGCCAAAGAGCGCCACAGACAGTTGGATCAACTGCTGAGCTGCCCGCATTCCGCCCATCTGTCCTGTTGATCCGGTCACGATCCCAAAAGCCTTTTGTTTGAAAATGGCTTTGGAATAATGGTCCAAGAAATTCTTCATCACTGAAGAATATCCTCCGTTGTATTCGGGTGATACAATAATAAACCCATCTGCTTCGTCCATGATTTTATACATGGTCTTATTTTCCAGCAGGGACATCCTCCATAGATTGCCATATTTTTTGGATTGGCGGCAGGAAAAATTCCCTCCTGTCAATCATTTCAATAGTAAGGGTTTCCTTTTTTTTCAATCTATCCATCAGATTGGTGGCAATCCTGAATGAAATAGAGTTCTTCCGGGGACTTCCTTAAATAAGGACGATATTCTTCATTTGAAATTTGTTTAAAACATTGAAAATAAATTACTTGAATGTTTTGACCTGAATCAAATTTCCAATATTCTTCTGTGGTAATTGACTTGTCCCAGGTGGTAATCCAAATGGCCGTAAAGGTGAATGATAAAGTAACTGTAGGTCATCGGTTCACCAAAAATGGCATGCGGATACAGGGTTTCAAGCTTTTCATCAGAAAATGATCGCAACGTGATTTTTACCGTTTCGATAGTATCTTCAATGCTTTTTACGAGTTCATTTCTAGGAACATCTTTCAAAGAAAATTCCGCCTCTCTGTCTCTGATATAACCACTATGCCCGATAACCGCACCAATAAAGTGGTTAATATTACCGATCAGGTGTAAGACCAGTGTGCCCGCTGAATTACTGATATTTCCACTTACCGACCAGATATTTTCTTCTGATTGGTAAGCAAGCAATTCAGATTTCAGTTTAAGCAGATCCCTTTCGAAAAGAGCAATCAATCCATGTTTCATAAAAGTTGTGTTTTGTATTTCCGATTTTAAACCAGAGGATAAATAAAATCAGGTTTGGAGTTCAATTTAAGCACTAACAATTATGATTATACGCAAAAGTTATTTGGAATAAACTTAGCGCCATCATTGCGGATAATCACTTAAATTAATCTCCAAATGAGACACCAAGTTCTTTTGCTCCTTTCACGATGAAGCTATCCTTTTTGACGTAATTGTATTCTTTGGTAGCGTCCTCCAGTGGAACAGAAATAAATGAATTATTTTTGAAGGAAACCATTTTCCCAAAATCGCCATTGGCCACCATTTCAAAAGCTTTCACCCCGAATAATGAAGCCAAAACCCTGTCAAAAGCCGAAGGTGTTCCTCCCCTTTGGACGTGCCCCAAAACCGTCTCCCTGATCTCAGCGGTGACACCGGCGTCTTTGAGTTGCTG
>JBBRFK010000084.1:0-15523 GCA_038224435.1 Cytophagales bacterium
TTGCTCTTGGTTTTGGATCTGTAAAATCTGTGAATCGGGTTATCTCTCCAGTGCTGATATAAACAAAAGGCAAAGGTTCGTTTTTAAGATGTCTGAGTTTAGCATTTGCGTAATCTTCTCCTTGTCCTTCGTGGACACTCATTCGATGTCCTTCTTCTTCACGCTTCGCTTCAATTACTCCGCAAGGTTTGCCTTCCACAAATAACACATAGTCCGCAGGACCAACATCAGTCAAATATTCTTTAACAGCAACACCAATTCCAGCCTGCCCGTCCGGCAGGCGGGCATTCAAATTAATTTGTTTGATGCTTTGAATAACCCAGCCACAAGCCGTCAGTTGCTTGTCGATGTTATCTCTTGCAATTTGTTCTGGGTTTTGGTTTGGCATTAACGGGCAAAAATTTAATCAATTTAATAAAATGACTTTTCTTTTTAACAGTCGATTGTAAAGCTATTAATCAGCCCTAAGTCTCTGAAATATTGTGTCAATTGGAAAAATTCAGATATTGATTTATTTTCCTAAAATGAATTTCATCTGCTTTTCAAAAAGCACTCCCTAATATCTTCTTAAATCTTTAAAATTCCAATGCAACGGATTTTTTATTTGTTCAAATCCCTTGGCAGTCATATAACTGTATCCAGAAAAAAATCATGACTTTAAGATTGTCATTACCACCTTTCCAAAAAATTTTTAGAGCGCCTTTTCAGCAGGGAAATCTATAAACGCACTACTTTTTCTTTTTATCCCCATCGCTGATAAGGAATGCAGATTTAGCATTGAGTGCGGTAACAACCTTCTTGCCTGTTTTGGCTTCCAATTCTTTTCGGGCAACTTTGGCAACGTTTCCTCCTTGTTTGGCCACTTTTTTACTTTCTTCAAAATCTTTGGGGTTGGTTGCTGTTGAAATGTCCTTTGTGGATGCTTCGGCAAGCATATTTAGAATCAGTTCTGTGTTGGTCATGTTGTCCCTCAGGTTTTCCTTTTTCAGGCCTTTCAGGACTTTATACTCTTTGGTAGTTTTCTCACTCCATGCTTTGGTTATGATGTCGGTAAGCGTTGCAAACTGAACGCCCTCTTTCAGTCCCCTTTTTTTCCATTCGTCTGTCAGTTCTTTTCGTATCTCAATACTTTTGAGCCGTTGATTGATCCAGTTTTCAGAATAGCCGAGCTTCATATATTGTTCCAATGCCCGATCGATGCTTAGTTCAGGATCTTGCATTTCGTCTAATCGTTCAGCAGCTACCTGTGCGAGCCACATTTTAAAAGGTTCGGCTTTTGGTGATGGGATGGACTGAATGAGGCGGAAAAGTTGTTCGGTATCCGCTACATCGGTAAGGTAAAATTTCCCATCAGAAGATGGCATTTTCAGTTGACTACAATTTGTAGCCAACTGACTTCCTTCAGCTTTAAGCCTTGTTTTGAGAACACTCCAGTACTTTCTGGGATTTGGGCTTTCAGTCAGCACTGCAATCACATCTACGATGGAGATATACCATTTTTCTTGTTCTGCATCCCATACAGACCTCACATGCTTATCTTCGAAAACCTTGATTTGATTTTGCTTTTCCATATATTTTGTTGGAATTCAATTCTTTTCAAACCTTGACAATCCATCACGGTTTCATTTTAATGCTGACAATCCTTGTTTTGGATAGACTTGAAGTTTTTTCAACCTCCTTTTGATTGTCAGTTCTTCGTTGGGTGTCGTAACCAACACATGCTACCTTTGATAAAACTACAAACAAAGCAATCGCAGATCTGATCATTGTTATAAGATATCCGCCCATGGTTGAGTCTATTTTAAATATCAGAATTTTTGTCCTAAATGCAACTTGTCCAACGGACTTTTTATTTGTCCAAATCGCTTGAAAATGACTGGGAAATCTTCTAGATGAAAATCAGGGTTGTGGGAATGAAATTTTCATTTTTTGGACAGACTTTGGGTGTCGTCAGGCCAGTCTCGGTTTTCAAAAAACAGGATAAAAAATTTCTCATGGATGAGATTCGTTTTCTCTTCCCAAGAAATCTTCAGCTTGTATACCGTGGTATGTCCAAGTTCTTTACCCTTGAATTGATTGTATGCGTCACCCTGAGAGAAACGAAGGGTCTCAAAATAGTAAGAGATCTTTCTCCCATACAGCTGTCGGTATCTGCGAGCTCCGGTTCAAGATGACGGTACCACCCCAAATGTCATTTACTATTCTGAAAGTTTTCCAGAAAATGTTGGAGTCTCAGAATGACGGAAAAACCACTTCTAACTTCTTACCTTTTCCCTCTCATTTTCTAAAAAACAACTGAAGCAACGCAGCAAATCCCATCACAAAAAAGCAGCCGATGGCATTATACCAAAGAAATCCAATGTCGATGGGAATCCCAAAAAGAGAATCACCGTTTTTCCAGTGGATCAATAAAATGAGTGCTTCTGCAATAAAAGCCGCAATGAACACAGCGTGGCCCTTAACCCATTTCATGTAAAATCCAACCAGGAAAATCCCCAAAATGGTTCCATAAAATAAAGAACCGAGCAAGTTGACTGCTTGTATGAGGTTTTCAAATAAGGAAGCATAGGTTGCAAACAAAATTGCAATTCCACCCCAGATGGCGGTAAACCACTTAGAAGAAAGCACATAATGGTACTGGCTGGCATTTTTGACAATGGAGCGCTTGTACAAGTCTATTGTCGTCGTCGTCCCCAGCGAATTGAATTCTGAAGCGGAAGAGGACATGGCCGCACTGAAAATCACTGCAAACAACAAACCGATGACACCTTTGGGAAGGTAGTCCATCACAAAGCGCATAAAGATATAATCCGTATCCCTGGTCACGGCAGCGGCGTCATTTCGGACGATAAGGCCTTTCACCTCATTCCGTATCGTTTCCTGGTATTGGCTTTTCTTTTGGATGCCGTCCTTGGCCATCGCAATACCGGCTTCATCTTCTGCCTCCACGGCTTTTAGCAGGTCTTGGATATCCCTGTTTTTCTCTTGAAATACCTGCGTAAACTCATCCTGCAGAAACCTGTAATCCTCTTTCAAAGCACTGTTTTCCAATTGCTCGGTCTGCTGCTTGTTGAAAACTACCGGAGGCTGGAAAAACTGGTAAAACACAAATACCATCACGCCGATAAAGAGAATGATGAACTGCATCGGTACTTTCAGCAAGCCATTCATCATCAGGCCCATCCTGCTTTGCGTCAGCGAACTACCGGAAAGGTAGCGCTGTACCTGTGACTGATCTGTCCCAAAATAGGAAAGAAATAGAAACAAAGCCGCCGTCATACCCGACCAAAAGTTGTAGCGGTCTGACCAGTTGAACTCAAAATTGACAACATTGAGTTTTTCCATTTTCCCCGCCACGTGAAGGGCATCGGTGAATTTGACCGGAAGCATATAGATGACAAGGATTCCTGCCAAAAGCATCCCTCCCATCATCACGCCCATTTGTTGTTTTTGGGTAATGGATACTGCTTTGGTGCCGCCTGATACGGTATAAATAATCACCATGAGCCCAATAAAGATATTGGTGAAGGTGAGGTTCCAATTCAATAAAGTGGAAAGGATAATCGCCGGGGCATAGATCGTAATCCCTGCAGCCAAGCCCCTTTGAATTAAAAAAAGAAATGCTGCCAAAGTCCTGGTTTTCAGGTCAAACCTGCTCTCCAAAAACTCATAGGCAGTATAGACTTTTAGCTTGTAATAAATCGGAAGGAAGGTGACTGACAGGATGATCATCGCCAATGGCAATCCAAAATAAAACTGGATAAATCGCATGCCGTCCTCATAAGCCTGTCCCGGCGTGCTGAGAAAAGTGATGGCAGAAGCCTGTGTGGCCATGATCGAAAGCCCGATCGTCCACCAGTTCATATCCGCACTGCCACGGATATAACCTTCCATGTCATTGACCTTGTAGGTTTTGTACACGCCGTATCCGGCTATGGTAAGGAGTGTGCCAAAGAGTACGATCCAATCTAAAGCACTCATGCGAAGTGGTGGGTTAGCCAATAAAAAAACAAAATCAGACCGCCGAGTGTCAGCATCAATCCAATATACCAGTTGTTCCAGTTGATGTTATCTTTCATTGCCCTGCTCGATAAGGTTGACAAATAATTTGACCGCACCGGGAACTCCCGCCGGCAGCTGTCTAAACCAAGAGATACCGGAATAGGTATAAGTCCCTTTTCCATATTTTGTATGGATCAAAGAACCATGGAAGAATTCTTCTCCCGGATCTTGAAAAGCAATCGGTGCACTGTAATTGGGGTCCCAGTTTGAAGTGAAATAAAGCCCTCTTTCCTGAACCCATCCTTCAAAATCCTTTGCGGTGATTTTATTGGGTCCGGCAAGAATCGGATGGGAATAATCTACTTGAATGGGAGAATTTTCCACCGTTACCCTTTCTCTTGATATCGCAAAAGGATAGGGCCCAAGGTCCTTGGTCAATAATGGAGAGCCGGTATTATACTGCACGATCAGGTTTCCCCCTTCTTTCACATATTCCATCAGCTGATCCACATTGGAAGCGAGTGCCTGATTGACATTGAATGCCCGGATGCCAATGATAACAGTGGGAAAAGCCTTGAGCCTATCTTTTTGCAGATCAGAGTTTTCTAGGATACTTACCTGATAGCCAAGGTTTTTCAGAACTTCTGCTACATCGTCTCCTGCCCCATTGATATACCCGATCTTTTGACCTGATATTTTCATATCTGTTTTGATCAAACCAAGTGAGGTGCTGGTGAAATAGGTCAGGTTGGGAATGTGTTTGTAAGAAATCCTCTTGGTATCCAAACTGAATTCTCTTCCGTCCTTGGTCAGAAAGGTCACCAAAACCTGGGTTTTCTCTTTGTCAGAATCCAGGAAGTCAATCGTATAGAGCGTTCTTTTTCTTCTCTCATCCTTTTCAGCACTGACGATGCGGTATTGGTTTGGTTCCAATCCTTTCAATTTCAGATCTCCTTCGAGGATATTTTCCCTGAAGCTCACCTCTACATGGAGCTTATGTTCGCCACCCTCGACCAAAAATAGGTTGGCTTTATCCAAATGCACATTAACCTCAGGAACCAAAGTAAAGGGTTGCTTGATTTCACCATCCACCTGGTCATTGTATTTGTATTGCAGGGGCACTTCCATCTTGATCTTCTGTGATCCGATTTCCAAGCTTACATCCCCGACGATACTAGGACTGTTGTTCGGTTTTCCGATTTTCTCCAGGTCGGTGATATTGAACAACGCCCCGTCCAATGGTTTTTCCAACCAAAAAGGCTGGGAAACGGGATAGTCTTTCGGTATCTGGATTTCAATGGGAAGGGTCAATGGAGTATTGGCATTGATGTCTTTGGCGATGGGGGTTTTGAATAGCGGCCCGTTAAAGGATTGGACTTTCACTACACTTTGTGCAGGGTTATTGATGATAAATTCTGCGTTGATTTTCTCTCCGGGATATCCGATTTCTTTCCTGATGTTAAATTCAGCTTTGATTCCCAATATTTCCAAAATCAGTCCGTCGAGGAATGCCTTCTTTTCAGTCAACCAGATGGCTGTTGACTTTTGGGCATCAAGCAAAGCTTTGATTTTCAACAGGCCTTCCAGATTCTTTTCAGGCCGGACAAAGTCAAATCCTGCTAGCGACGCTTGAATGGCTGCTGTGATTTCCGTCCCGTTTGGAAGTTCCTTCCATCTGCTTTCAATCGCTTCAAATGGGTGGGATTTAAATGGATTACCTTTGATCAGTTCGATAAAGTCATTGCCTTGGCCTATCTGAGAAGTCGATCCGAAGCCTTGGGATTTGTGCATGGTCCTGCTGTCCGCAGCGATCTTGGAATAGGTGGTTCCTAACAAGGGATTGTATTCCCCCACCATAAACTTATGGTAGGTTTTTCCTTCCTCAGGTTCGTACTGTCCTCCCCAGTTGTAGGCATTCCAAAAAACACTCTTTGGTTGCCAAACGGAAACATATTTAAGTTGCTCCGGAAAGGCGTTTTTGTCCGCGGCAAGTTCAAACGCCTCCACAGAAAGCATGGCCGAACTAGTATGGTGACCGTGTGTTGTACCGGGGATAGTATTGAATCTATTGAGAATCACGTCCGGCTGGTATTTCCGGATGATCCAGACTACGTCCGAAAGGAGTTTCTTCTTCTCCCAGTTGTTGAAGGTTTCATCTGGGTTTTTACTAAAACCAAAGTCCAATGCACGGGTAAAAAACTGCCTTCCGCCATCAGTTTCCCTTGCCCTCAAAAGCTCCTGAGTACGGATCAGACCTAGTTCGATTCCCAATTCGCTTCCGATCAGGTTTTGTCCGCCGTCTCCCCGTGTCACAGAGAGGTACGCAACCTCTGCATGTTCTGCATTGGCCAAATAGGCGATCAACCTCGTGTTCTCGTCATCGGGATGTGCCGCGACAAACAGAATTCGTTTGGTTTCCTGAAATCTGAGAAGTTTATGGTAAAGCTTCGAGGAAGGATTGGATTGTGCAAAAATCGGAACTAAGAAAAGGTAACATAAGCAAAATAGCCACCACTTTTGATTCTTCATGTTTTTCAAAGTTTGGGTAAAATGTAAGGTATGCAATCCTTAAAAAAAACTGTTTTTTATATCAGTGGGTTTTGCCAATTGTTAATAAATCTTAATCAATACCTATTTTTATCCTTGAAAATGGAATATCCCACCGTCCATTCAAAGAAATCTGCTTTAAAGCCGTGGGCTTTGAGGGTAATTCCGGTAAACATTTGATTCGAAAACCTGTACCTGATGCCCACCCTTTCATAATATGCACTAGGCTCATCGTTGAAATAATTGCGGTGGAGATAGACCCCGATACCCAAAGGAATGGAGAAATTCTTTTTCAACACCCACTCACCCGAAGCCACCACCGCAAAGGATGCCTTATCCTTGAATCCGGTTTTTTTCCAATCCCCAGGCAAAATCCCTTTTCCGGAATAAAACATATCGATCCCCAATCCATACCTGAGTTTATAACCTGACTGCCTCAAATAATTTGCACTAAATCCCCACTTCAGGTATATGTTTCCACCGATTTCATAATTCTTGGCACCTACCGAAGTCCAGACATTCACATGACGATTTGGGATGTATTCAGGAATATCCGAAAGGCTTGATTTATCAAAATAAGCCCTGTTGAGTTTTGACCTGAATCCAATAGAAAATGGTAAAAAATTCAAGCCGGAATTTGGTTTTCTAATCGAACCGTTGGAAAAATGTTTTAGCCCAAACGAAGCATCCAAATCCAGCCATTCATTGAGTGCATACTGCATGGTGAAACCGACATGGACGTACCCGTTATTGTAAGAACCTATAAATTGGTTAACGGGATTGCTATCAGCATCAAAAGGTTTGAAATTAAAGGCAAGCCCAAAAGCTGTAAAATACGAGTAACTCAGCCTGTTATTAAAATATGTCTTGGTGAAAGGAATGTCTGCATAAGCGTAAACCGCATTGGGTTTGCCTATATAGTTATTTTGGAAAGTCGCTGTATAGAACCCGAAACCATAGGTTGGATTCCTGTAAACCAGGTTATAAACGTTTTTACTTGTATTCTTAAATCCCAATCTGAGATCAAGGGCTGTATAATTCAATCCGTTGTTGATAAAATTTCCCCAATCGGTATTCTTGGGTATCATAGGCCCAGTCTCAAATAAAAGGCTGATTCGCTTTTGGAACTTCGGGTTGGGGCGAATGGAATCAATATCATTGGATGCTTTTGTCCATCCAAACGGTAAAATCAAAAATATAAGCCAAAACTTTATCGGGGAATTTAACGGCATTTTAAATGACAATCTTTTCTAACCGCCAAAAATGGATATTAATTTGCAGTAAACAAAAAAAGGATACAACAAAAAAGGCCGTCAAAATTGACGGCCTTTTAGTGGTCTTTTGGAAGGGAAATTATTTTTCTATCCAATCAGCACCCAATTTTTCAACAAGTATTTTATTGTATTTTTCTACTTGTGCAGTATTTTTCAACCTTGAGTGGACGTTATATAAAATTTCAACAATTTCAAGGTTATCAGGCTTTAAAGACAAACCTTTTTCGAAGTAGGGCACAGATTGTGCATAAAGCCCTTCAGCTTTCTTGGTCATTGTAGGTGCGTCTTTTTCCCATTCATCATCAGAAAGATCGTTGATTTTAGCCAAAATTTTTCCTGCCATATCGAGGTATATTGCTCCAGTGTAGTAGTTTCCTTCAAAGAAATTCGGATCAGCAACAACAGATTTTTCGTATTCAACCAAGGCGCCCGCCAAATTTCCTGATTGTTCCAATAGGTAACCATATCTCAACAATAGACCTGCATTGTTTGGGTCAGAAGCCAAAGCTTCTTTTACGGATTCCATCGCCTCGTCCATTTTATTCATTTGAAGCAACAACTGCACTTCAAATTCTGAAAGTGTTTTATCATCTGGATAATCAGCTCTGGCACGTGTTACATATTTGTAGGCTTCTTCAGGATTTTTATCCTCGGAACTTACGATCTTAATCAACAGGTAATAAGCGCTCATCTTATTGTATTCTTCGATTTCAATCAATTTGATGAACTGATTCTTTGCTTCTTCATATCTACCGAGTTCGTTGGCTATGTAACCGGCGTTGAAGGAGGACGATGTATCTGTAGGATCAATTTCAGTCAACAAGTAAAAAAACTCGTATGCCATTTCACTGTCCTCATTTTCATACGTTTCAGCAGCTTTATTGAAAGTCTGGGCTTTTAGGGTACTGATGGAATAGGGTCTGAAGTTTTCAGGCAAATCAGGAATTTCTTCTTTGTAAACTTCCTTACCGATTTTGCTATCCTTGCTGTTTCCGGACATTTCCATGGCTTTTTGGAAACTCATGAGTGCATTTCTTCCGGTCTCGACAGTTGAAGCCACATTGGAGGTGTCCTGAGTGTATTGTTTAGTCAAAATCCTGGCTTTAAGGAGCGGGGTATTTGGGTCATCCTTGGTTTCAGGGTTTTCGAGAGCTGCATTAATTTCTGTCATCGCAACTTCAAGATCTCCTTTTTTGAAGTTCTTTTCTGCTGAACTGACGACTTTCTTCTGGGCAAAAGCACCCGTCGCAATTGCAACCAATGCCATTGATAAGATTACCTTTTTCATCTGTTTTCTTTTTTGCTGATTATTTGGTTCTGTATTGGTTCAATTATAAGTATTGGATTATGATTCTGGTGCAATTTCAACCTCGTCCTCTTCTTCCCTAGTGATTTTTTCAACTGACGAAATCTCATCACTTTCGCTTAATTTGATCAACCTGACCCCTTGTGTAGCCCTTCCCATCACTCTCAACTCAGACACAGGCGTTCTGATTGTAATTCCTGATTTATTGATAATCATCAAGTCGTCACTGTCTACTACTTCCTTGATAGCAACAAGATACCCGGTTTTTTCCGTAATGTTCATGGCTTTGACCCCTTTTCCACCACGGTTGGTTATCCTATACTCTTCTATCAGAGAGCGCTTTCCATAGCCTTTCTGCGACACCACCAAGAGCGTTGCATCTTCCCTCGCAGCACATACCATGCCAACCACTTCGTCGTTAACATCCGTTAACGTAATCGCCTTTACGCCTGTGGCTGTTCTGCCCATAGGTCTGACTTTAGACTCATGGAAATGAACCGCTCTGCCGGATTTGGCTGCAATGATAATATGGGAATCGCCTGTGGTCATTTCCACTCTAAGCAATTGGTCTTCTTCCCTGATATTCAAGGCAATAATACCGTTTGTCCTTGGTCTTGAATACTGCTCCAAGGTGGTCTTCTTGATGATTCCGTTCTTGGTCACCATCACCAGGTAATTGTTGGTGATATAATCGATATCATTCAAATTCCCTACCTGGATAATTGACCTTATTTTATCTTCCGATGTGATGTTGATCAAGTTTTGGATTGGTCTTCCTTTGGTTGCTTTTGCTCCTTCAGGAATTGCGTAGGTTTTTAGCCAGAATAATTTGCCAAGATCGGTGAAAATCAACAGATAATTATGGGTAGATGCAGTGAACAGGTATTCAGTCCAGTCGTCTAATTTGGTGATTGCCCCCCTGGATCCTACGCCTCCTCTGCCCTGTGACCTGTATTCTGTCAAAGCCGTTCTTTTGATATACCCCTGATGGGAGACTGTAATGATTACCTCCTCATTCGGAATCATATCCTCATAGCTGAAATCTTCCGCATTGTGCTCAATGGAAGTCCTTCTGGCATCGTTATACCTATCTTTGATTTCATTGAGCTCATCCTTGATGATCTGCATCCTGCGCTCTTCACTGCCCAAAATGTCCTTGAGGTCAATGATCAAAGTCATTATCTCATCGTACTCATCTTGGATTTTTTCCCTTTCCATGCCTGTAAGACGCTGCAAACGCATGTCCAAAATGGCCCGGGCCTGAATCTCACTCAGGCTGAATCTTTCCATCAAACCATTTCTGGCTGTTTCAGGATCCCTGGAACTTCTGATCAAGGAAATCACCTCATCTATGTGATCCAATGCGATCAGGTAACCTTCCAAGATATGGGCTCTTTTTTCAGCTTCCCTTAGCTCATACTCTGTTCTTCTGATGACCACCTCATGCCTGTGATTGACATAATGGAAGATCATATCTTTCAGATTGAGCGTCTGTGGACGTCCTTTGACAAGGGCGACATTGTTGACTGAAAAAGAAGTCTGAAGCTGTGTCTGTTTGTAAAGGTTGTTGAGGACAACACTTGAAATCGCATCTCGCTTCAACTCATAGACGATCCTCATTCCCTGACGATCGGATTCATCCCTGATAGCGGAAATTCCATCAATTTTCTTTTCATTGATCAGCGCGGCAGTTTTTTCGATCATGTTGGCCTTGTTGACCAAATAGGGGATTTCGGAGATGATGATTGCTTCTCTTCCGTTGTCCTTGGTTTCGATTTCGGCTTTGCCTCTTACCACTACCCTGCCTCTGCCGGTTTCAAATGCTGCCTTGACACCGTTGTAACCATAAATGATGCCTCCTGTAGGAAAATCAGGGGCAATGATAAAATCCATGAGCTCAGAGATTGTGATGTCCCTGTTTTCAATAAATGCAATTATTCCACTTACGACTTCTCCCAGGTTGTGGGGTGCCATATTGGTAGCCATACCTACTGCGATACCCGACGATCCATTCAACAACAGCGCAGGGATCTTGGCAGGCAATACAACAGGCTCTTTTAAGGAATCATCAAAATTGAACTGGAAGTCAACCGTTTCCTTATTGATATCAATCAGCAATTCTTCAGCAATTCTTTTTAGCCTTGCTTCGGTATATCGCATGGCAGCAGGATTATCTCCATCGACCGAACCGAAGTTACCTTGTCCGTCTACCAAAGGATATCGTAGGGACCAAGGCTGTGCCATTCTGACCATGGTCTCATAGACAGCGGAGTCACCATGCGGGTGGTACTTACCCAATACCTCCCCAACTATTCTTGCAGATTTTTTGTAGGGTTTGTTATGCATGACGCCCAATTCCTGCATGCCAAAAAGTATCCTTCTGTGAACGGGCTTGAGGCCATCTCTTACATCAGGTAAAGCTCTTGAAACAATGACTGACATCGAATAATCGATGTAGGCTCCTCTCATTTCATCCTCAATATTAATGGGGATTATATTCTCGTTTTCTCCTTTAGCCATATTTTAAAAGGTAATCAATAAGCCTGCAAGTTAATGAAAAGAATACGGTTTTAAAAAGGTAATGCCATCTTGTGGCATGTTTTGATTTGGCCTCAATACCACTGCCCCACCCTGCGGTTTTGTTGTTGGAAAATCGAACTTCCCCGGTACTCCACCCCATTGTGTAAGTGCTTCATTACTACCCCACAACCGGGCACTTTACACCTTTTGGTGCTTGGAAGGCTGATCGAAAGTCCAAACTGTGCAAAAAAAAGATTTTGACCAATGGTTTGAAATTCTTCTGGAATTTCAGTCTGGTAATTGTAGTTGCGGAATTCAGCACCTGTTTTGACAAAAAACTTGGTGTATTCCGAGAATTCTTTTTCTATCCTCAAAGCAATGTTAAAAAATGACTGGTTTTCAGTGTTGATCAGTTCATCAAAGTTTTTCCTCATATAGACATTTCCAAACTCACTTTCAGCGATAAATCTCCAAGGGTAAATCTGTCTGATTCTTTGGTTCTTTTCTGACTGCATCATGAGGTTATTGGAGTCAAAGGCCTTGTATTTCCATTGCAAGAACTTAGCCCGCTTGTTGGCATCGTAAAGCACCAAACCTATGGATCCAAATGCCCTGTCCAAGGTATAGCTTTGCCGCTGAAACTGAAATTCAAGATCACCTGACCGGAGATTTCCCATCTGTCCAAATTCCCTTCCATACCCAGCTCCAAGCGTTAAGGTATTGAAAAGGTTTATCTTGATGGCGGCATTGATCGGTATGGCAAAATTGTTGCGCGAAAAAGTGAGGGTATCACCAGAGGTTACCTGCTGCTGGACTTCTGAATTCCGGAATTGTGAAATCGGGTACAGCGTAGGTGATTGGGAATTGAAAATCATTTCATCCATGTGGAAGGCCCCACCAGTAAAAATTTCAAAACTGAAATTCCCCATGGCATTTCTGACCACATTCCCGATATTGCTTTGACTCTTTCTTGTTTTGGATTTGGCTTTGGAATCGATGCCAAAAATATCATCATCCTGAGCGTTTGCCAATTGGAAACCCAATAACAAAATCCAAATCAGAGCAATCAGTTTCTTCATACGAATAGGTAACGAATGCGAAATTAAAAACAATACCTTGATTAAAGCAAAAAAGGCTTCCAATATCGGAAGCCTTTTGATTTTGCTAGATCATAATTTTAAGTATTTCCGTCGCCCGATTCCCGCTTTTCTTTCAATTCGGTAATCATAGAGTTTATTTTTTCTTCCAGGCTAGGATCTGCGCCTTTGGCTTTCATAATTTTATTATAGGTTCCTGCCCCCAATTGTTCAGGATCTTTGATCATGTCCACTTTGAAATTTTTCACTGACTCACCCAAACTATCCATAAAATCTTGGATCCTTTGAAAGGAGGTTTTTTCTTCCGCAGTAATTTTTATTTCGGCAAGTTTATCTTCATTGCCCCACGCGGCTTTGATATCATTGTATCGGGCTGCTCCTCCCAATGTTGAATCGCTTTTAATGATATCCACCAATTCTTCCTGCTTTTCGGCTAAAAAGTTTGCGACTGACTCCTCCATCGTAGCAAATTTCAAAATCTCTTCCTCAGTAACCTCTTCTGAAGCCTCTTGTGCGATAGCATTTACACTTATAATTCCCATCATTAGGAACGCCAATAAGAACACCTTTTTCATCTTCTAAACTGTTTTTGGTTAGTAATCTCTAATTTAATATATTTTCAATTAACGGATTAAGGACCATGATTACACCATAAAGGCTTAAAAAATAACCCTAAAAAATGTTAAAAGGGTAATATCATTTATAAAAGGAAGGCTGATTAAGGCCTCATTCAAAGACTTTTAAGCTCAAGGATGGTCTTTATTGGATCAATGGAAGAAAACACAAAATTACCTGCTACCAAGACATCTGCCCCTTCGGCGATCAGCATCGGTGCATTTTTCAAGTTCACTCCCCCGTCGATTTCTATCAAAGTGGAAGTACCTCTTTTATAGATCAAAGACTTGAGTTGTGATACTTTTTCATAAGTACGTTCAATGAATTTTTGGGCCCCAAATCCTGGGTTGACAGACATCACACAGACAAGGTCAATGTCGTGGATCACATCTTCCAAAAGGCTGATAGGGGTATGTGGGTTGATGGCGACGCCGGCCTTACATCCCAGTCCTTTAATGGCTTGCAATGTTCTGTGCAAATGGTTACAGGCTTCCAAATGGACAGAAATAATATGTGCGCCTGCTTTTTGAAATGCCTCCAAATACCGATCCGGATCCACGATCATCAGGTGCACATCCAATGGTTTGGTTGCATGCTTATTGATGGCTTCGGTGACAGGAATCCCAAAAGAGATATTTGGAACAAAAACACCGTCCATGATGTCAAGATGGATATAATCTGCCTCAGAGGCATTCAGCCTTTCTATTTCTTTCTGGAGATTGGCAAAATCGGCGGCGAGTACGGAAGGTGCAATTTGGACGGGCATGAGTGGATTTGGTTTTGGAATCGCCTGCAAAGGAAATAAAAAAATCCCTTTGACTCCTTACCTTTTCAACAATTTTGTCCTTTTTACTTCTCTGCCTGATTGCATTTGGACCAAAAACATTCCTTTTGGAATCATGGGAAGACTGATTTCAAATGGTTGGTTCGCAGAAGCTCTCTGGATTTCAAATCTTTGGATTTCTTTCCCATTGACATCATAAAGTGAAAATTCTCCTGAAAGGCTTTTCCCAAATTGAACAAAAAGGTCACCTCCATTCAATGGATTGGGATAAACTTTAAAATCGCTCTCTTTTTCCAAGGTCAAAATACTCAAAATCTCACCAAAATAAGCTTTTGAAAAATCAGGAATCCCGTAACCCACAAGGTTATCAGGATTTTCAGATTGGCTTGAACTCCGAAGAATATAATCAATCAACTCGTCTTTGGACCATTCGGGGCGCGCTTCCCACAATCCTGCCGCCAATGCAGCAATTTGGGGGGCTGAAAATGAAGTGCCGTTAGCAAGTCCGGAAGTCCCGTTTGATCGGATGATCCGGGCGCTGTTACCAAAAGCAGAAACCTCAGGCTTGATCCTGCCATCAGCAGTAGGTCCCTGAGAACTGAATCCTGCTCTGACCAGATCAGCATTGACTGCACCGACGGATAAAATTCCGTCAGCGTCAGCCGGCGCAATGATAGAAGAAGCACCTCTAGATCCATAATTCCCAGCGCTGGTAACGACCAAAATCCCTTTTTCGGAAGCAATGACGGCCCCTTTGGTAATCGTAGCTGTTTTGCCATCCAAATCTGCTTTGGTGTAATCCATGCGAGGATCATCAAAATCCCAATACCCCAAAGAACTGCTGATGATATCTACGCCAAGGCTGTCAGCCCATGCGGCTGCCCTGACCCAATTGTATTCTTCAATCCGGAATTCGGTGGGAACATCTTCTGTAATACCGAGGATGTAACTTGCCTCAGGAGCCCCCGAAACCAACAGATTTTCCTGCTTGGCAGCAATCAGGGAAAGGGCATTTGTCCCATGCTGATTGAAATTATAAACGTTGGCATTCTCTACATGTACAAAATCCCGTGTGCCGACAATTTGGTTGTTGGTAAACAAATGGGCAAAAGCAGAGATGGTATTTACCCCTGGAAAACCGGCATCAAAAACTGCAATGGCAATACCTTTTCCTTTGTATCCTTCCTGATGCATGGCAGGTATGCCAATCAGGTCATTTTGGAAATCATAAGGTGTGGCTGCTGTTTTGGCGTTTGGCTTATAGGAAGAACCCGCTCCGGCTTTTGCATCAAAACCGTTGCCCAATCTTCCTTTGGAACTCAGACCCGGCGCTGCCAAAACCGCTTTTTCCACAAAATTCAGCGCTGCGATGACAATG
>JBBRFK010000085.1:0-15429 GCA_038224435.1 Cytophagales bacterium
TCATTCTGTTATTTGAGAAAAATCCAAATTATGTTTGAGTCTTTGTTTTTTATGGACGCTTTTTTTTCTACCCTTTCATTGGACACCAAAGTTCCACTCAATCTAATTGTTTCCCAGCAGGAGGAAGCACGACTTCAAGTCCAAAGAGCAGTACTTTTGGCTCTTGTACCGGTGGTAGTGGCATTTTCTTTCATTGTTTTTGTATTCTATCGGGCAAAAAGGGAATCCTATTTCAAACAGAAAGAAATAGAGATGAAACTGGCTGTTTCCCAAGGTGAACTCAAGGCGCTTCGAGCACAGATCAACCCGCATTTTATCTTCAATTGCCTCAATTCCATACACCATTATATACATCAAAATGATGCGGCGGTGGCGGGAAATTACTTGGTGAAGTTTTCACAACTGATCCGTCACGTGCTCGAAAGCTCCACACAGAGGATTGTTTCCTTGGCTGATGAAATCCAGGCCAACACGATTTACCTTCAGTTGGAGCAAATGAGGATGAACAATTCCTTTGAATTCAGCATGCAATATGAAGAGGGTATCAATCCGGAGGAAGTTTGTATCCCACCGATGTTAATCCAGCCTTTTCTGGAAAATTCCATTTGGCATGGCATCGCAAGCGGGGGTAAAATTGAGGTGGATTTTGGTTTCAAGGATCAAGACCACATCCGCTGTACGATCAAGGACAACGGAAATGGGAATCATGAAAAGTCTCAGATAGACCTTTCTACCAAAGTAAAGAAAACATCTATGGGGATGTCACTGATGCGGGAAAGGTTCGAAACCCTCAACAGGGTAAGTTCCGGTAAGGCCGGGTTTATATTTTCAGAACGCGAAGACGGAATACCTGGCAAGCAAGTAATCATTACCATTCCTTTTGAAAATTAAAGATTTTTATGAAATACAAGGTATTGATTTTGGAAGATGAAAAGCATGCGCAGGAGACACTTGCGGGGTATTTGCAGGAACACCGGGATTTTGAGTTGATGGGTGTTGCTGGTGGGATCGGGGAGGTGCAGGCTATGGTGGACACATTCCATCCCGACCTGCTATTCAGCGATGTGATGCTGCCGCCGCATACTTCCTTTGATTGGTTGCTCACTTTAAAACATATCCCTTTTGAAATCATTTTCACCACTTCATTTGAGGAATTTGCAATCAAGGCATTCCGGATGGCAGCAGTGGATTACCTTCTGAAACCAATTGACAAAGGGGATTTTGAGCAGGCGTTGGATAAGTTCAGGCAAAAGAAAAAATCCGGTGAGGGTACTGAAAACATCCTTCAGCTGATCAATAACCTGAAAGAAAAAACCAGTCAAACCAGGATCGCTTTGCCGACGATGACCGGATTTCTTTTTGTGGCCATCCAAGACATCGTCAGGTGTGAATCGGACAATACCTATACGACCTTTTACATGTCTGACAAGAGGAAACTTATAGTCTCCAAGACATTGAAAGACTGCGAACAATTACTCTTGGACTACCGCTTCTTTAGGGTACACAATTCCCACCTGATCAATCTGGATTTCATCGCAGAATACATCAAAGGGGAAGGAGGCTCGGTCAAAATGTCCGATGGGTCGCATGTGGATGTCTCAAGGAGAAGGAAGGAAGAGTTTCTAAGGATGATCCGATAATGCATTACCGAAATCAGTATGGAATTGACCGGTTTCTGTCTACTTTCTGCCTGATTCTAATTCTGGTTAGCGATTGGGTATGAGCTTGGATAATTTTAATTCATTCTTTCGGTGGTATGGCAAAACTGGTGATATCAACATTTATTGGAAATGGGTCGATGAGGTTGTATCTCGACGACAAAGCCATCTTGGTCAATTCGGATGCGGTGACGGTGGAACTGAACGGTGACAAGGAATATGTGATCCATTGGTTTGTCCAAGGCGCTGCAGACACAAGCTATTCGATCACCATCTCCTCACCAAAAGAAGCCGAATTCCAGCTTACAAGGAGTATCGGAAAAGAGGGGAAGGACTGGGGGGGGATAAGATTTTGATTAGTTTCTAAAAATTTAAAATAATATAATTATGGCACAAAAACCTCTTTTGACTGAACCCATTTCCTATGAAGATGCCGGTAAATACCTTGCAGACATTAAGGACCATGACCTATTAAAAGTTTATGAAACACACTTAGGAGGGACTTTTAAGGCTAACAAACTTAAAAATTTCGTAAAAAAAGACGGATTTTCAGGTCTGATGTTTTGGTTCTGTCTTGACAACAACAATTTATTTCTGGCATGTGAGCCAAAATTTGATTTCGAATATAAAGGCGATGAGATTTTTTCTACAAATATTGAACCTACACAAGAAAATTTGATTATACCGGGGGAAAAAGCATTTGGTCATGATTTAAAAAATGTAACTGATTTTGAAGTTTTTGTAAAAAATCATTCACAACCAAACCATTTGGAGGATAAAGAAATTCCAAAATCGGAAGTAAAGAATTTTAAGTTAAAATTTGAAAAACATGACTTGTATAAGAACCATCAAAAGTACGGACATGCCTATTTTGAGAATAAAAACAATTATGTGAAAGATTTCTTCAGCTTAGAAGATTTGGAGAATGTAAGGTATTATTTAGGATACGGGGATTCTTATAAGCCAAATTATATCAGGGTCATTCTCGTACCTGTGGATTCTGTCGGTGATAATATCAAGTTGAAGAAAAAAGAGGAAAAGGGAGAACTTCTCCAAAGATCTGTTCCCCCACCACCCACTAAATAATCTAGAATTATGAATTTGCGATTAACGGATTTCATTCAATTGTTCTCTGTCTGTTCAACACTTTTTCCACTTGTCGTATGCATTTTGATTATTAAGAAAGGCAGCTGGGAATTCCGGCTGTTTTTTTTGTTTTTAATCATTGGGTTTCTCACAGATTTTTCGATGTATAGCCTTAAAATGGCCCAGAATTATGAGTATATGGAAATATTTTGGAGTATTTATTCTTTGGTTGAAGCTACTTTTTTTTATTGGTTATTGAGTAGATATGTATTGTCAAAATTCAAATCTGCTTTAAGTGTTTTATACTTGATCACATTTTTCTATTGGATTGTATTAGCTGTTTTAAGGATAAGTATGGGAACAGACTATTTTTCTGTAGGCCAGCTTTTTGATCCTGTTTATGAAGTATCTATTTCATTTATTTCAGGGTTTATCCTGCTTCAAATGGCCGAGAAAGAAGATTCTATTTCGGATAAACCGATGTTTTGGATCTTTATCGGCATCTTTTTTTACTGTTTCAGTACCTTCTTTATTGCCGCATTTCTCAACACTGAACTTTCCAAGGACCTCTGGTTTTTGCACAATATCTTCAATATCATCACCCTTGGTTTTTATACTTTTGGGCTGTGGAAGTATTACCGGATCCAAAAACTGAATACAATACAAACTTGAATGCCCAAAAAATGAATTGTCATGGAACAGGATTGGGTTTTTTATTTGCAGGTAATTTCCACTTTGTCGGTGTTGCTGCCGATTGTGTTGGGATCGGTCCATTTTAAAGGGATTGATTACATTTTCAAAGGCTTTGTTCTCTTCTTGATGGCAGGATTTGTGGTGGATATGGCCGGGGGGATTTTTGCTTTAACCGGCTTCACCGAAGGAAACTATGTATCCAAATATGTGTACAATATTTTTGAACCACTTTTTTTGTGTTGGATATTGGGTAAAATCAGTTCTAATTCAAGGTTAAAATTCCTGTTGAAAATAGCATGGATTATCATCATTCCCCTTTGGTTGATTTCGGTGTTTCCTAACGACTTTTTTTCTATCTATAAAACCACAACCCAAATTTTTATTGCTTTTGCATCTTCTTTCTGTATTCTGGAATTTGTGGAGGAAGATTCAAGGATCACCGATAAGCTTGGATTCTGGGTGCTGATTGGGATATTTTTCTATAATTTCTGTACTTTCTTTTTTATGAGTTTCCTTAATTCAACTTTAGGATTGAATCTTTGGTATCTGCACAATGTGATCAATGTCGTAACCAATCTGATATACTTCCTGGGGTTTTATTTTTACTCGAGTTCTAAGATCAAGTTGGATCGACAATAACGTTTGCAGATTCTCAAAATGGCACCGATTTTTAGGGATTTAGAACCTCTATTTCTAGATTGCAATTGCTTGTCCGTTTCTATAGATTTTTTTATTGGATCAATTTTAACCGAATTTTCCCAAGACATTTTCTTGTAATTCTATAGGCCAATTATTTTTCCAATGATCGTATGCATTTTGACTTTTAACAAAAACAGCCGGCATATCCGGCTGTCTTTTTTTTGGATAGTTCGGTGAATTAAGGTCATGGTACTTTTTGTATTTTTTGGTAATACCATTCAAATCCTTTTACATATGTTATCCGAAATCCTCTTCATACTACCCATTCTCAAATCCAAACCTACCAGTTACTAGATTTGGATATTTTCTGAAAACTCTATGAGGTAAATTCCAATTGATATTTAAGATCATTTCTTGGATATAAACATCAAATTCAAAATTCTTTTTCAATACAAACACCATGAAAAAGCCCATATTCTTTGCTTGTTTGATTCACTTATTTTTAATGTCCGGATGTCACATATTTGAAGACGATTCTGATAAACCGGTCCAAATAGAAGCGGGTGAATCCATCCTGATTGAAGATCAGGAAATGAGTTTTTCCATTTTTGAAATTGTCACCATTGATCTTGGAGATCAAGCATTTACTGATGGTAAAATAAAAGGCAAAACCCTTGAAGGAGAATTTTTGGATTTATTGATAGAGGACAATTCCCTGACTTTCATGATTCCAAAACTCGATGAAGGTAGCTACAAGCTAGTTTTTTTAGAAAAAAACAAACCTTTCAACATTTCCTTTGAAGTAAAAGTCCATGATCTAAAGGAATTGCCATCGGCATATTTAGAGAAGTATCTCAAGAAGTTCCAGGCCCAGATGGCAGTTCTCCAAAAGGGAAACGTCCAGTTTTCTGAAGAAAAAAGTATTGAATTAGAGAAGGATTTGGCCATCTTGAAAAAAATTTTTGAGGAGCAATTTGCAAAAGCTGCCCTATTGAACGAAACCGAACTTTTGGAAATGGCTTTTTTCTTTGAAGCAAATGAGGAAGTGATTGAAAAACTTTTAACCCCAATAAAAGAATTTGACACATCTCCGAATGGGCAGATTTCGATTGATGAAATTGAAAATATCGAAGCTACGGGAAAGGGAATTATGTTAAAATTTCCGGAAGAGGTTTTAAAGTTTGTAAAAGAAATTCCAAAATTCGCCCCTATTTTTTCTATTGGCTTTTCAGAAGGGGCTAATGTTTCTGTAATCGAAAGTTCTTCGGGTGCGGCAGTAGGTTTGGGCCTGACAATCGGTAGCATTTTATTAGAATTTAAAGAGCTTTTTGCAAAAATTGAAACTAGAGGTGATTTGGTCAGGACAATTGGCGACGGTATTTTAAAAAGCAACCTAAGAGCTGATTACCTTTTTGAAAATGAAAAGACCTATGAAATTTTTGTTTCAATGAAATACCGGACTTTGTTTAGCCAAGATGAAAATTCATCAAATTCTTTTATCCGGGACTATTTAGCCAGCTTCAAAACTTTTTTGGGCATATGGGAGAACCTGAATTCAAAAGTCCCATTGGGATTGAAATTTTCTCCAACCAACCCAACTTCTTCATCCACTTTTAATTCCAAACCATTCAAAGTGCACAATGATTATTTGAGCTTTTCAGGAATTTCAAATCCTAAAGTGACAGGTGATTTAAAGAAGGAAAATGGCAGACTTTTTCTCACCTTCAAAACTTCTGAGGAAGATGCCCAGGAGTTTGAATTTAAGATAAATTACGAAAACCAGGATTTTGTAAAATTAGCAAGCGTATTAAATGCCGCAGTTTTTAATAATGGCTGCAATGTAAAGTTAGAATTGACAGACTATAATGTCTTGACAGCCACAGCCACCGGATATGGCCCGTTCAAGTTTGAATGGTCCACAGGTTGGCATGAAATAGCCGCCAAGTCCCATAAAATCAATGCATTATGGCCTGGAAATTATTTGGTGTCCGTCATCGACCAAAATGGCTGCAAATCCCAAACAGTAGTAAATGTTCCGTGTAAACTTAAAATAGAGGTAATTCAAACCGATAATAATATTGAAATCAAAGTATTGGATGGTCTTCCTCCATTTAAATATACCTGGGCTAATGGATCATCGCTTCCCGTCCAAAATAATTTACCAAATGGATTCCACAACGTGACAGTTATAGATGGGATGGGATGTAGTATTTCAAAAAGTGTCAAAGTAGGTTAAGGAGAGAATTTGGAGCTGCCAGTTGCCTAAGAAATATTATTCTGAAGGGTTGAATATTCCGTAATTTAAAGAGCGAAAACCTTTGGATAATTTTTTAGAAGGTAAAGGAATTTCAAATTTTGGGGTGATCATCGAATTTGGACTTTGAGCTTTGGAATCAGAATTCTTTATTCTTAAAGTTCTTATAAACCATTTGGAAGCAATGTTTTTTAGGTAGTCCTTTCGAGTTTATTAATGTTTGTGTAAATGGTTTTTTTGATTTTATTTTTTAACAAGAACTGACTGAAGAAAATATAGAGCGAGTAATGGAAGAAATTGAATATTTTTTGTATCTGCTTCAGGGATAATATAAGGTCCAAACCATATTCTTCAAAAACAGGGGTTCGAAAAAAACCGAATTCCCTTTTTATACCTCCACTTACTAGCCGGTCTTTGCCGATATCTAAGTTTCGGTCGTTTTCACGCTTTTTCCATGGTAGCTTTCTTTCTCAAATTTTGAATTTTAAGGATTTGTGAAAATTATGTGATTCAGCCTTTCATACCGCATTTAAACTCATTTTTACGATGAAATTAATTTTTAAAAAGTACTATTTCATATTATCCGCGGTCCTTTTTGCCTGCGGCGTGCCTCCGGAGGAGCCAAGTGTTGCTGACCTTGAGGGCAATCCCGGCAATCCACGCTTCAACCTCCAATTTACCAATCATGAAAATGTGGATATTGACTTAGTGGTTGAGACTCCAGGTGGGAGTTTGATTTATTGGGGAAACCCCGCTGCCGAAAATGGGGTCTTGGATATAGATTGCCTTTGCGGGGAATGTGAAAATGGACCTAATGAAAATATTTTTTGGGAGGATGGTATGGCACCAAGCGGTACATACACTTTTTGGATCCAATATTTTGAAGGCTGTAATGGCCTGAATGAATCCTCAGAGTACACAGTATATGTGGTCAAAAACAACAAAATCCTTGACACCAAGAAAGGTGTACTCAGCTCTGGAATTACTTCAAAATGGACACACACTCAACCATAATCAATATGAAAACTTACATCTTGACAATTTTTATTTCATTTTTCCTAGTCAGTCTTTCAGTGTCGCAGGACATCATTTACAAGAGAAACCTTGAGGAAATCAAAGTTTCCATTGTCGATATTGATTCAATGATCTTGAAATATAAGATTTTTGATTTTGCTGAAAGTCCCGTCTTCTCCATCAAAAAAAAAGAAGTGGAAAAGGTAAAGTTTGAAAACGGCACTGTTCTGTACTTCGAGACAGGAGTCGCAGCTATTCCTAAACCAATAGAACCGAAGGTAGAAATTGCTCCCGCAGATTTGATTCCGGAATCTAAAAGTAAGAAAAACAAAAATAAAGAAGAGAAAGAGGAGGAAGAACCTGAGAAAGTCCAAAAGAAGAGAAGGGCGTCAGGAGGTGGTTTTGGTGTCAAAGGCGGTTTGAATTACAATTCAAACGGAGACTACTTCAATGATGCGCAGGTGATTTTTGGAGAGCCGATGAAAAACCTCGGATTTCATGCCGGTTTTTTTGGAAAGGTGAAATTTGGGCCTTTTTACCTAAGACCGGAACTGGTATATAGCCAACTCAAAACAGAGTTAGACAATGAGGTTTTTGTCACCCGGAGATTGGATGTTCCCGTATTGTTGGGTTTTGGGATATTCAGGCAATTCGTCAGTGTTTTTGCAGGGCCATCGATGCATTACAGGCTTGGTGACGACCTTAACGCCATCACCATTTCAGATGTTACCACTAATTTCAATATGGGTTATCAGATGGGATTTGCTGTGAATATTGGAAAAGTCGGGATGGATTTGAGATATGAAAGAGAAATGGTGGGAAAAGAATTTGACTTTAACCAGGTCGTCAATGGATCCAGTGAATTTAATTTTCAGCAATTGATCTTGGGTGTTTACTTTAAATTCTAATCATATATGCGACCAAATTTTCTAAATTCCTGTATTCTTTTTTCCAGTTTCTTATTGATAAATTTCTTTCCAACATGGGGACATGCCCAAAACAAAATCAAGATAAGCTGCAACCTCAACGATGCCGTTATTTCAAAAGTTGAAGATGGATCAAACCCTGCTTTAACCAGATTAGGAGTTGGTTCGGTTGATTTTAAACTTGAAAAGGATTCTAAAAACGGGCTTTTGATTTCGAAGGAGGGTTATGAATCAGTTTATGTAGAATTTCCAAAGACTGATAAGTACGAAAAAGAACTTCTCGTTTTATTGGAAAACCGGGAAATTCTGATTGAATCAGACCAAGAAGACGCCATGATATTTAGCGATGATGCGCATGTGGGTACCAAGACTGCGAAGGTCATTATTCCAAAAGACAAATCAGTTACGGTTTTTGTCAATAAGAGTGGATACGTCACCCAAAAATTTGAATTTCACAATAAACCTGATAAGGAATCACCACCAGTCAAACAGGCAGTGCTTTTAAAAGACCGGATTGTGAATCTCGAAAACCTACCCGAAGGCGCCTTAGTCGGTATTGGAGATTCAGAACCCTTGCTGGGAATCAGCAAAATAGAAGTGCCTTTTGGAAAATGTGTGGAGATCACCATTACAAAAGATGGTTTTGCTGAGGTTAAGAAAGAATTCTGCAATATCTCAGGATCAAATAACCAACCCCCAATAACCCAAAAAGTGGTTATGGAAGATAGGTTGGTCAAAATCAAAGCAAGTCCTGAGGATGCAGGCATAGCTGTAAATGGAAAAATCGAAGGATTTGGAAATCTGGAGTTTCAAATACCCAAAGGTAAATGTCAGAGAATAACAATCATAAAAGAAGGATTTATCACCTTTTCAAAAAACTATTGCAATCAACCCAATTCAGATGCCATTCCTGTTTTGGAGGATGTCAACCTACTTGAAGATGAATCCTATACTTCTTCAATGCTTTATGACAAAATCAATACCCGATTGCCATTGGAAACCCGGGCATCCATGTCTTCGGCAGACGCTTGGAAAATACTTATTTCAATTGTTACCATGGAATTTGATGTTTTGGAGACCGTTGATTTTAACGCTGGCTATTTGATTACAGCTTGGAAGTATGACGTTTTTAATGAGGAAACCATGACCATCAGGTCAAGGGTAATCATCACCAATAGTGGTAATACATCTGAAAATAACTATTCCATTAAGATGGTTTCTCAATTTGGAAATGGAAAGCCTAATGAACTAAAAGATACCGATTTTAAAGACTGGAATAGGATACTCAAAAAATATTATGATATCCTGGACGAAATAGAAATGCGGATAAAATAAAGGAAACATGGATTTGTAAACCTCTTACTTTATGAACTGTGGATTTAAGGTCCCAGTAGAAATTTGGTTATGGGTAGTTTTCTACCTCAAAAAAATTATTCCCTTCCCAAATACCTACTCCCCATATATGCGCCCCAAGTAATGGTTTTTGTGATTGGGATTTTTGTTTTAATAAGTTTTACCTGCATGTCATCAAATGCATAAGAACTGCCGGCGTTTGTGCTGTGGCAAAAGACGATGTCGAGCAATTTGTCGCCATTCAAGTCTCCGATCCAAGGCGTGGATGAATTATTGTGGCCTGGAAGAGGCGCATTCAATTCTTTTTTCTCCTTTTTGTTAATGTCAATCAACATCACCGTATTGGAAAAAAACTTTATCCCTGACGGATCAGCTGCTTCTTTATTGACACTCAGGATAACCTCATCAATCCCATCGCCATCAGTATCGACAATCAAAGGCGAGGAGGTTTGAAAATTTCCAAAATCTTCACCGTATTTGATTTTGCCGGTCAGGCCATCGATAAGCACGTTTTTGTTTTCAAAAAATGATGGCCAGATTCCGGTATTGGCAACGACAAAAACATCCAATTTTCCGGCTTCCATAAAATGCCCAACTGCTGGAGTTGTGTAGATTTCAGATCCGTAAATATTTGTTTTCCAAAATTCTTTTTTTGTTTTTCCATCGAAAGCAAATACATTTCCATCCACTGCACTCACAATTATATCTTCCTGTCCGTCACCGTTAAGGTCCATCCAAACGGCCGGCGCGATAAAACCTTTTATCCTACCCGTTGCGAGTTTGGTGGATTTGCTAAGGTCGCCATTCAAAACTTCCTGAAGACTGCACACATAGAAGCTGCCGCCGACTGTTTCCCCTCCTGTGCCAAATGTTACCTGAATATCTTTGGCTGATTGTCCGGAAGATAAAGTCACAGAATAGTATGTCTCTTTGCCATCAGGCATTTCTGCTTCTTGGATGATTTTTCCATTTGATGCATCTAGGACCATCAGCCTCCCGATTGGGCGGTCTTCATCATAAGCAGCTTTGAGGACATTTCCACCATTGGAAATCAGGATATCCGGTATACCATCACCTGTTTGGTCTGGGATGGATTGGGGATTGTAAAAATTGAAATATTTGGTATGAATCAGACTTTTGTCAATATGCTGAGAAAACTCCCATACCAATTCGCCTGTCGCTCCATTGATTGCCTGCAAAGTAGCGGACCTGCCTCCAATAAAAATATCCTCTATACCGTCCCCGGTAATTTCCATCAACATAGCCGATCCGAATATCTGGTCAATTGCAGGTCTTTTCCAAAGAACATCTCCGGTTTCCCCATCTAAGGCAACGATGGCGGTGTCAATGGATTGAAACTCCAACCTCCCCATCCCGACAATAATGTCATATATCCCATCTTTATTGAGGTCAGCGGTTCTTGGGGAAGAAAGCGTTCCAAGGTTTGGGAATTGGGACTTCCAAGCGAATTCAGGATTAGATTCAGCCATTTCCGATTTATTGGAATCACTCGGCTTACAGGAAAATGCAAAAACAAACCCTAACGCTATTGTCAACCAGATCAAAAAAGGAAAAATTGTGAGGTTTTTAGGAAAAGGTTTTTCAGGCATAATAGTTTAACTCAGTCAAAGCAGAATCTCTTTTTTGAAGGTATATAATTTTTTGGTAACTGACTTCTTTTTTCTACCTGTTGCTTTTACCCAGTTCTCCTATCTCCATGTTCATGTATTACAAAAACCTACTCTTCACCACCATCAGTTTTTCTCTGGTCATTTCCCGCATAGAATAAGGGATGCCTCCCATGCCTTCTCCGGAAGCGTCTCTTCCCCCAAATGGCATCCAATCCACGCGAAATGCGGTATGGTCATTGACCATCACGGCAGTGGCATTGAGTTTTTGGACGGTATCAAATGCAATGTCGAGGTCTTTTGTAAATACGGCAGCTTGAAAATGATTGGGGAGCGCATTGGCCAATCGTATGGCTTCTTCCCTGTCCGAATAAGCATAAACACAGACGACTGGACCGAAAATTTCCTCTATGGATACTTTGGCATCTTGGGAAGGATTCCAAATGACCGTTGGTTCATAGCAGGTTTCAGAAATTCTCTCTCCCCCACAAAGGACTTCACCGCCTTGTTTTATCGCTTCGTTTACCCATGTTTCCACCCTGTCTACTTCTTTGGGAAGGATCAAAGGACCCACTTCTGTTTTTTTATCCAAAGGATCACCAACAATTAGTTTTTTGGCGGATTTGGCAATGTCCTCAGCCAATTTTCTTGCGATAGACTCATGTGCAAAAACTCTTTGAACTGAAACACAGACCTGTCCTGCGTGGTAAAATCCTCCTTTGACCAAGGCAGGAACCATTTCTTGGAAATCGGCATCAGCTTCCACAATCACCGGCGCCGCTCCTCCATGTTCCAACGCACAGCGTGTACCCGCAGCGAGTTTGGACTTCAGGTACCAGCCGACTTTACCCGAACCGATAAAGGAAAGGAAGTTTACCCGTTTGTCTGTCACCAAAAATTCTGAGGTTTCATTGTCTGTAATTACCACTTGGACCCATCCATCCGGAAAACCGGCTTTTTTGAGTATTTCGACAAAGGCCAAGCAGGAAAGGGGAGTGGTAGAAGCAGGTTTGACGATCACGGGACATCCTGCGGCAAAAGCCGTTACTGTCTGATGGACGATAAGATTGAGCGGATGGTTAAATGCTGAAACCGAAACTACTACCCCGATCGGTTCGCGCACCGTGAAGGCCAATCTGTTGACAGATGCTTGGGTCAGTCCCATTGGAATCTGATGCCCGGTCAATCTGCCGATTTCTTCGGAGGCTATTTTTACACCGTTGATAGCACGGAGGATTTCTACTTTGGAATCCTGATAAGGTTTGCCGCCCTCTTTGGCAGCGGTGATAGTCAATTCCTCAATTTTGGACTTCATCAGTTCCCCGACTTTCACCAAAATCGCAATCTTTTCATGGGAAGGAATCCATTTACTTCGGTCCTGAAAAAGGGAATAGGCAGTTTCTAGGGCTTTTTCCACATCTTTTTTGCCATCCATCTTGATTTCTTCAAGGAGACTTTGGTCAAAAGGAGATAATACTTTTAAGGTTTTATTGCTCATAGTTTGTCAGTCTTTTCTTTTAACATCACATTTAGTATGGCGTGGTTCAATGAGTAATCAATCGGAAGGTCGATGATGTGGACTGCCGGTGTGGTCAAGGAATGTGCCAAAATTTCCTGAAAATCGGCGTCATGAGTTGGTCGATGTCCTTTGGCACCATAGCTTTCGGCATATTTGACAAAGTCAGGATTTTTGTAATCCAGACCAAAATCATCAAAGCCCATATCCTCCTGTTTCCATTTGATCATGCCATATGCTTGGTCATTGAGAATGATGACCGTCAGGTGGAGACCAAGGCGGACTGCTGTCTCGATTTCCTGCGAATTCATCATAAACCCACCATCCCCGCACACTGCCACAACATTTTTATCAGGATAGAGCATTTTGGCCATCAAGGCTGAAGGAAGTCCGGCACCCATGGATGCCAGGGCATTGTCCAATATCAGGGTATTGGGCTGGTGGCAGGTGTAATTTCTTGCAAACCATAGTTTATAGACGCCATTGTCCAAAGTAATGATATCTTTTGAAGCTAAGTTTTCTCTTAATACCTTAACCAATCTTTGTGGCAGCATCGGAAATCTTTCATCATGAAAATAGGTCGAAAGGTGCATGTCCACTTCCTTTTTGACTTTGGCAAAATAGCTGAAGTCCCAGTCTTCTTGCTTCTTGATTTTTTCTGAAAGTTTGAAAACTGATCCCGTAATGTCTCCCACCACATTCAGTTGGGGAAAATATACCGGGTCAACCTCCGCCGGGGAGAAGTTTACATGGATTACTTTTTTGCCGTTTGGCTTCATGAAAAAGGGGGGCTTTTCAATCACATCATGGCCGATATTGATGATGAGGTCTGCATCTTCAATGGCTGCATGAACAAAATCATTGCTGGATAAAGCCGCTGTCCCAAGGTATTGGGGATGACGCTCGTCGATGACGCCCTTGCCCATTTGGGTGGTAAAAAAATAAATGCCTGTTTCATCGACAAATTTCTTTAATGCCTCACAGGTAACTTTTCTATTCGCACCGGCACCGATCAGAAGCAAGGGTTTTTTGGAATCATGGATCATATCCACCGCAAGGTCGATTGCTTTTTCATCCGCATTTGGAATGATATGTCCCACTACGTCGAATACATTTGGTTCGCATTCTTCTTGGGCAATGTCTTCAGGCAGTTCAAGATGGACTGCTCCCGGTTTTTCCTGTATGGCCAATCTGAATGCTTCCCTGATACTTGAGGCTATATGGTTGCCATCGACGATCTGCTTGGTGTATTTGGTGACGGACTGCATCATGTCTACAACATCGATGATCTGAAACCGGGCCTGTTTGCTTTTTTTGATCGGTTTCTGCCCTGTTATCATCAGCATGGGCATTCCACCCAATTGCGCATAGGCTGCAGGTGTCATTAAGTTGGTGGCTCCGGGACCTAATGTCGAAAGGCAAACGCCGGGTTTTCCGGTTAATCTCCCGTAAGTTGCGGCCATAAATCCTGCTCCTTGTTCATGCCTTGTCAGGATAAATTTGATAGATGAATTTTTCAAGGATTGGAGGAGATCAAGATTCTCCTCACCGGGTAAGGCAAAAATGTATTCAACTCCCTCATTTTCCAATGCTTTGACAAAAAGATCAGATGCTTTCATAAAATAATTGTGGTTAGTAAAAAGGAATGTTCTAAAAGTTTAACCGAAAAAACGCCCGATTAATTTCATCCATTTCAAATTCAACACATTGAGGTTGAGCGATCAGGGGGAAATCGTGATCAAAACCTTATGACATGGCCGGCTTGATGGAATCTAAAAATACACTATTCGATAAAGTTATCAGGTCTTTACTCATAAATGAAAACCAATTTTAATTCTCCTGATTTATCGAAATTCAAAGCTTGATACCGTTGCCCTTATTTCAATTTTCTTCCTTTGGGTTACCTTCAAAATATTTGTTTTATTCTCAAATTACATCGATTTTATTTTTTTATATTTAGGATTGTAAAAATAAATTTTTAGAATTTACCCTTTAACCAAATTGAATTATGAACCTAACCAAAAACTTTTACCTGGATGAAATGTTGGCAAGCCAATCTGCGGTCAGACTTGGCTTCGACGAGCAGTTTACGCCTGACCAAGCAGTAATTGACAATATGAGAGCATTGTGTCAAAACATATTACAACCTTTAAGAGATGGATTGCAGAGGGCTATTCTCACAAGCAGCGGATACAGGTGTCCCCGGGTCAATCAGGCTATCGGAGGAGCAAGAAACAGCCAACACCTTTTTGGGCAAGCAGCAGACATCAATGTGGGGAATTTGTCCACTGAGCAATTGTACCAAAGAATCAAAAACAGCGGGATGGTTTTTGACCAGTTGATCCAAGAGTTTGACAGGTGGGTGCATGTGTCGTACAACTCGAACACCGGTGGCAACCGCCGTAAATGTCTACGGGCTGTAAAAGAAAATGGGGTGACCCGCTATATCCCTGATTAAACAATCATATGTAATCTTCAAACGGCAGGTGTGTAGATTCCTTTTTGAATTGGATTTTACACTCCTGTTATTTCCCTGAATTTGACGCTTTGCCTTTGGCTTAGATCAATTTTTTGACCGGTATGCATTTCTACCAAAAGTGTGCTGTTGAAATACGGCTCTATGTTTTTGATAAAATTCAGGTTAAGAATAAACTGTCGGTTA
>JBBRFK010000086.1:0-15246 GCA_038224435.1 Cytophagales bacterium
ATAGATCACCAAACCGAAACCGATTTTGTTGACGGCATCAGCCACGTTGTAAAACAAATCAATGCTGCTGACTTCAAATGCACCTGACAAAAGGTTGCCTGGAAGAACCATGTATCCAAGAGGATATATAGACCAACCCAGTGTGATGAAGATTTTCAATAAGAACATTGCTCTACCCAAAGCAGGGCTATCAGAGCTTTTAGCCAATTTGGCGACATCACCTGCAAAAACTTCATACACAATGTACAAATAACCGAGTGTAGAGGCTATACCCCAGATCACATTGTTATCGATACCTGACGTCTCACCGATGTATCCGGTAATAAGCATTACCAAAGAAGCAAGGATAAGTTTGGTTAGCGTACTTGTTTTGGCACCAAATGGCTTGGTCAATAGATAAAACTCTACGCACATTAATGGTACTGTCAAAGTCCAATCGACATATCTAAATGCCGTCGGGCTTTGACCTGTTTGCATGTAAAAGTCTCGCATGTAATAATAATGTACTGCTGCGATTCCGGTAATCAGACCGGAAACCAATAATGATGTTTTCCATTTGTCACTTACTGAGTTTCTTTCTACGAAAAAGAAGACTGCCGAAGCAAACATTGCCATATAACCCATAAAGAAGGTTATTGCAACTGGATCACTGTTAATGATCTTATCAAGACCAATCAATTCTGCTGTTAATAGGGTGTTCATAGATTAACGATTTAAGTTAGAATGGATTTTTTAAACATTGTTTGGATTAAAACTTCTGTAATTAAGCAAATAAGAATAATATTTGTTTAATAGAGGATAGAAGATATTAAACAATTGTAAATAAAAAGCTCAATAACAGGTATAAACAGAAGTAAAATGTCTGTTCCTTATTTTTATACTGATTTGGTATTTTATCTGATTTTCAATAAAAAATTTGGGACTAGGTATTATGCACAAAATAGATCAAAAATGATTTGTTAAGCCTGATTTTAGGGCAAAATTAAGGTAGGCGTTATCGATTTTTTTGCGTATTATTACGGGTTAATAGAAAAACAAAAAATCTCTTTTTTTCAATAAAAAGACATTTTAAACAAGTTATGAGCGAACAAAAAGAAGGAAATCGCCAGGATTATTCAGCAGATAATATCCAGGTTTTAGAAGGTTTAGAAGCGGTAAGAAAAAGACCCGCAATGTATATCGGTGATATAGGGTTCAAAGGACTCCATCATCTCATTTGGGAGGTAGTAGATAACTCTATTGATGAAGCGCTTGGTGGTTATTGCGACACCATCCACGTGGCAGTCAATGAGGACAACTCCGTCACGGTGGAAGACAACGGCAGGGGTATTCCGACGGACATGCATGTAAAAGAGAAAAAATCCGCTTTGGAAGTGGTCATGACGGTGCTCCATGCAGGTGGAAAGTTTGACAAAGACACCTATAAAGTCTCCGGAGGTCTCCATGGTGTAGGTGTATCCTGTGTAAATGCCTTATCAGCAGATTTGAAAGCCACGGTCCATAGAAATGGGAAGGTTTATGAGCAGGAATACAAAATCGGTATACCGCAATATCCTGTCAGGGAAATCGGTGTAACGGAAAAGAGAGGGACCATCATCCATTTCAAACCGGACGATTCCATCTTCACACAAACTGAGTTCAAGTATGAAACCATTGCAACGAGGTTGAGAGAAATGTCCTTCCTGAATGCTGGCATCAAGATATTCCTTAAAGATTTTAGGGAGTTGGAGGATGATGGTTCTCCTCGAGCGGATGAATTTTATTCAGAAGGAGGGTTGGTCGAATTTGTCCAATATCTTGATGAAAACAAAGAAAAAATCATTGAATATCCGATATACATCGAATCTGACAAAGGAAATGTGCCTGTGCAGGTAGCGATGAACTACAATTCTTCTTATTCTGAAAATGTGGTTTCTTACGTCAATACCATCAATACTTACGAAGGTGGCACGCACGTTTTCGGTTTTAGAATGGCATTGACAAGAACGTTGAAAAACTATGCTGATAAATCTGGCATGCTGGAAAAGCTGAAACTTGAAGTGTCAGGCGATGACTTCAGAGAGGGTCTGACAGCTGTTATTTCGGTCAAAGTGCAAGAACCGCAGTTCGAAGGGCAGACCAAAACCAAACTTGGAAACTCTGATGTGCAGGGAGCGGTTAACAGTGCTGTTTCTGAAGTGTTGCAATCATGGCTTGAAGAGCATCCAAAGGAAGCCAAAATCATCGTAGGCAAAGTCGTTTTGGCAGCGCAGGCAAGACATGCGGCACGCAAGGCCCGTGAAATGGTGCAGCGTAAAAATATCCTTGGCGGCGGTGGCTTACCGGGAAAATTGGCCGATTGTGCCAACTCAGATCCTACTGTATGTGAACTGTATCTCGTCGAAGGGGACTCCGCCGGAGGATCTGCCAAGCAGGGTAGGGATAGAGATTTTCAGGCTATTCTTCCTCTAAAAGGGAAAATCCTGAATGTCGAAAAAGCCCACGAACATAAGATTTATGACAATGAGGAAATCAAAAACATTCTGACAGCATTGGGTGTAAGATTGGGGACAGCCACTGACGACAAAGAACTGGACATGTCATCCCTTCGATACCATAAGATCGTAATCATGACGGATGCTGATATTGACGGGTCCCACATCAGGACCTTGATCTTAACCTTGTTCTTCAGGTATATGCGTCCTTTGATAGAAAATGGCTATGTCTACATTGCCCAGCCACCACTCTATTTATTGAAGAAAGGGAAAGACGAAAGATACTGCTGGAATGAAGAAGAAAGGAAAAGACTGACCCGTGAAATGGCTGGAGAAGGTAAAGAAGACAGCATCAATATCCAGCGATACAAAGGCCTTGGAGAAATGAACCCTGAGCAACTTTGGAGCACAACCATGGACCCAAATACCAGGACCTTGAAGCAGGTTACCATCGAATCAGCAGCAGAGGCTGACCATTTATTCTCCATGTTGATGGGAGATGAAGTCGCACCAAGAAGAGATTTCATTGAGAAGAATGCGAAATACGCAAAAATCGATAGCTGATATCAGAATTTTTAAATCAAAAAGGGCTTTAAGCCCTTTTTTTATATTTATTAATGATTTATTAACCTTTATGGAAAAAATGAATTCCATAGATTATTAGATTTGTATTATACACAATAGTCATGAGAGTAACTTCTAGAGATAAATATGAAAGCATCATTGAAAGCAGTGACCTAATCAGTAGGGATCTGAGTTGGATGAAGTTCAATGACCGGGTACTTGACCAATCCAAGAAAAATAAGAGATGCATTTTTGAGAAATTGAAATTTTTGGCCATCACAGCCTCCAACTTGGATGAATTTTTCATGATAAGGATAGGGTCCCTTTACAATTATCTGGATTATGATAAAGAAAGGGTTGACTATTCAGGCTTGAGGGAGGAACCCTTCAAAATGAAGCTGATGCTTGAATGTCAGGAATTCCATAAACGCCAACAAGAACTTTTCCTCACTGATCTTCTTCCGAAGATGTCTGAGGACGGTTTTATTCTCAGCAATGTCCGGAATCTGGAACAGGAGGAACAAGAGTTTATCAAATCCTATTTCAATAAGGCTGTATATCCCATGTTGACCCCAATGGTTTTCGATGGCTACAGGACTTTTCCAATTCTGATGAATAAGCTTCTGATTTTTGGGGTTGTCACTTTGGCCCCGGGAGACAAAAAGGAAAACAGAAAACTTTCTTTTGTACAGATTCCTGCCAATATCCCGAGGTTTTTTGAGATCGAAAGAGAAGATATAGTTGTTTATATCCCTATTGAGGAAGTCATCAGGGAAAACATCGTTTCGTTGTTTCGAAACGTGAATATTGAGTCCATCAACCTTTTCCGGATTACCCGAAACGGTGATTTTACTTTGGAGGAAAGTGAAGATATGGACGCCAATTTCCTCGAAGAGGTAAAAAGAAAGCTGAATGAGCGAAAAACGGGAAGGGTAGTAAGGATTGAAATCGAGGAAGGATACAGCCGTTGGATGGTGACTTTACTCAAAGAACGATGGAATATCAGTGATGACAGTATCTTCAAAGTAGAGCGCTCCAGTATGCTTGATTTCACCGGGCTATGGCAAGTGATCAACAACAGACGTTTCAAAGATAAATTGCCCCAAATTCCTGATCCTGTTCCTCCTTTGTCTTTTCCCGAAGAGGGATCAGAGGATATTTTTCAGGTGCTCAAGGAAAGGGATATTCTCTTACATCATCCCTATAACAATATTGACCCGATTTTCGAACTGATCGAAAAAGCAGTTGATGACCCTTCTGTGATGGCCATCAAAATGACCATTTACAGGCTGGCAAAGGAAAGCCGTATAACCCAAGCTTTGCTGAGGGCTGCTGAAAACGGAAAGCACGTGTCGGTTCTCTTTGAGGTGAAGGCAAGGTTTGATGAAGAAAACAATATCCGTGAAGCCAAAAAGCTTCAAAAAGCCGGTTGTTTTGTCATATATGGAATCAGTAACCTGAAGACCCATACCAAACTGATGTTGATCGTCAAAAAAGAGGAAGACAGGGTGATGCGTTTTGTGCACCTTGGCTCCGGCAATTACAACGAGGACACTGCCAGGCTTTACACCGACATCGGATTATTGACTACCAATGAGACTTTGGCAAATGACGTATCGGAGTTTTTCAATGTCATCACCGGACATTCCATGCCTTCTACCTATCAGAACCTGATCACGGCGCCAAGGGATATGAGGAATCAACTGATTGAATTCATTGAGCAGGAAGCCTATAATGCAAGGGCTGGACTTCATTCCGGAGTATTCATCAAAGTCAATTCGCTCGAAGATTCCGAGATCATTTATGCTTTGTATAGAGCTTCCCAATCTGGTGTTCCTGTCAAATTGATCATAAGGGGAATTTGCTGCTTACGTCCTGGAAGAATGGGGCTGAGTGAAAATATCGAGGTTTTATCTTTGGTGGGCGATTTTCTGGAGCATTCCAGAATATATCATTTTCACAACGACGGTCAAACAAGAACCTATGCCGGAAGTGCGGATATGATGGTTAGGAGTTTTGATAAGAGGTTGGAGTCCCTGTTTAGGATTCAGGATCCTTTTCTCGAAAAGCAATTGATGAATATTATTGCTTTCAATTTGAAAGACAATGTAAACTCCTACATCATGCAGGAGGATGGTAATTATTTGCCAAAGGTTCCTAAAGAAGGTGAAAAAGAATTCAACGTACATATAGAATTCTTCAATCTGAATGCAGGAGCCATCAAAAAAGTCAAATTGATCGGATAAAATAATTGCATTTCCAAAAAACAAAAGGCTGTGAATATTCACAGCCTTTTGTTTTTGTTTTTCTTGTATAATACCTGCATCATTCCGTCTTTGAGTCCAACATCCGGAACCACCATTTTTTTGGATGCTGCTGCTGACATGGCAGCAAGGTAGATTTTGGAAGCAGGAATAATCACATCCGCTCTATCGGGATTGAGGTTGAGTTTGTTGATCCGGTATTCATAAGAAAAGGATTCCAAATAGGCCTGCACTTCCTTGATTTTTTCTATTCCTATGAGCCTCACATTTTTTTTCGGATTGGAGAGCTCCAATATTTTACTGATGTTGCCCCCAGTCCCAATACAAGTGATGTTATCATGTTTGGTCATATGGTCGGTGATGAATTTGTTCATGCTTTTCCATACAGATAATGGGATGCTGTCATCAAGTGCCCGTACCGATCCTATTTTGAATGACTTGGTAGCGATTTTTTCTCTATTGATGTAAATGTTCAATTCGGTGCTTCCGCCACCGACATCAATGTGGAGATATGATTTTTCATCAATTATACCTCCCAGTGCCATATTGATCAATTCCGCTTCATGGTTGCCGTCTATGATATTGATTTTCATACCGATATCTTCTCTGACCTCTTCGCAGATCTCCCGGCCATTGACAGATTCCCTCATGGCGGAAGTAGCGCAGACCATATAGTCATCGACTTCGTATAGGTCAATGAGAAGCTTGAAGGCCTTCATCAATTTGACAAATTTCCTTCGGTTTTTGTCGGAGATTTTTTGGGTTTGAAAGACATCCATACCAAGCCGAAGCGGAAACCTGAGGTATTCTAATTTCTTGAAATTGGTATTTCCTTCAAAGCGGGTGACGTTGGTAATCTGTAACCTGATGGCATTGGAACCTATATCAACTTCGGCTAATTTCAATATTCTGTGGTTTTAATTCAAGATCTTGTCTGAAAGACACTACTAAATTACCCAAAAAACCTTCAAAAACTCACCAAAGAATCAATTTTCCCCATCAAATAAACCTTGCCTCCAATCCTGACCGACCAGAAAACAGGAATTTTGAGACATAAAAATTGAAACGAAACAGCAGGGTTTTGAAATCCATCACATCTTTTGGTAATAATGCTTTTTGAGTCGTTTTTTGACCTTGATAAAGCTGTAGATTCCCAAAATGAGCGTTCCCAAACTCAGGGTAAATGCCACCCAACCCAAGTTCCGGACGTGATCTAGGGCATTTACCTCCATCAATGCAGTGCCACTGACCAAAAAATACAATGATGTTCTGATGAAGGAGAGCAAGGTTCGGTCATTGGCGAGATAGGTCCTCTGCCTTGCCAAATAATCCCTGACAATCAAATCCTGTTCTGTTAAATTCTCTTTTTCCATAAATGTCTAAATAGATTTTGGTACAAATAAAACTCATTTCCTTCTTATTTATAGGTGATTTTACTCACAAGTGCAGCATTTCTTGATTGTACCTGAATTGTTTCCCCGTATTTTTGCTTTTAAGTTTTGAAGAAATTGACAAGAAAGGGCATAAATTGCCGACGTAAGCAGATTTAGATGAAGAATCCAAACAGGCCCCATTTTGATGATATTTATATGGAGTTGGCTGTCAACTTGGCCAAACGATCGCACTGTATCAAAAAGCATGTCGGTGCAGTACTGACCAAGGACACCAGAATCATTTCCATCGGATATAACGGTCCGCCTGCCGGTACCCATAATTGTGACGAGGAATTTCCGGAAACGGGATGTGCCAGAGATAGTAAAGGCAGCTGCACGCTTGCTTTGCATGCCGAGCAGAATGCAATCCTCTATGCAGTCAAGAATAGCACTTCGGTGGAAGGATCGACTTTGTATGTGACTTTGGCACCCTGTCTTGCCTGCGCCAGGATTATCTTTTCGATGGGCATTGTCAAGGTGGTTTATATGTATTCTTATGCAGTTTACAAGGGACTGCCATTTGATGAGGGACTTGAATTTTTGAAAAAATTCGGTGTTGAGGTTTTTAGATATGAAAAAGAAGTCATTTTTGAAGATCCCCTGATCTAAAGAAAATTTACCTCGGGATGAAGAAGGATTTCAAATTTTGCTTGGACAGATTCTTGGATCTTTTTGCTCAGCTCTTTGATTTCATTTCCATCTCCGCCGCCATAATTGACCAAAACCAAAGGCTGAAATTGATGGACTCCGACGTTGCCAAATCGCTTTCCTTTCCATCCGGCTTGTTCGATTAGCCATGCAGCAGGGATTTTGACGCCTTCCTCATTTGGGAAACCGGGAACATTGGGGAAAAGAGATTTTATTTTTTCATACAGGGAAGCCGTCACAGTCGGATTTTTGAAAAAACTCCCGGCATTTCCGATAAGGGCAGGATCAGGCAATTTACTTTTTCTGATCTCAATGACGGCCTCACTGATGTCTTTGATGGTAGGATTTTGAACTCCTTTTTCTTCCAAGGTCTGCCTGATTGCACCGTACTCTGCATTGATAAGGACTGATTTTGAGAGCCTAAACACAACATGGGTGATCACATATTGATCTTTCAAATCATTTTTGAAAACACTCTCCCTGTAACCAAACTTACATTCCTCGGATGAAAAATTCCTGATTTCAAGAGTGTCCCTGTCGATAGCCTCTAAATGGTCAAAAACTTCTTTGATTTCAATGCCATAAGCGCCGATGTTTTGCATCGGGGAGGCACCGACAGTTCCGGGAATCAAAGATAGGTTTTCAACTCCGGCGTAATTGTTTTGGATACAATACAGGACAAAGTCATGCCAGCTTTCTCCAGCGCCTACTTTTAAAAAAAACTCATTATCATTCTCTTCAACCAATTCAAACCCCTTGATTTCGATTTTCACTACCAAAGCCTCGAGATTTTTGGTCAAAAGGATATTGCTTCCCCCTCCCAACACGAAGAGGGGCATCTCCATTTCATTTGATTTTTGTATGAGTTGCAATACGTCTTTGGTTGATCTGGCTACAGCAAAAAATCTTGCATTTTTATCAATTCCAAAAGTGTTGAAATGCAATAGGGAAATGTTTTCTTGTATATTCATGGCATTGATCCGGTGCTGCGAATTAAACAAGAATTTGGTCAAATAGAAAGAATATTGCATTTTTAGAATCACCTACTATGAAAGAAATGGTCATCAATGGAGTCAAAGTCCGACTCGGTCAATCGATGAATATTGACATTGCCATTGCAAGGTTACCCACACACACTTTGATCGACTTGCCGGTTTTTATCAAAAGGGCAAAGGAAGACGGCCCCGTAGTTTTGATTTCGGGAGGTGTTCATGGGGACGAGATCAACGGGATCGTGGCGGTAAGGAGAATGCTGGAGGAAGACCTGATATCACTTGTCAAAGGCACGGTGATTTTTATGCCTCTTGTCAATGTCTACGGTTTTTTAAGCAGTTCCAGGACATTTCCCGACGGGAGAGATTTGAACAGGAGTTTTCCCGGAAATAAAAAAGGTTCTTTGGCTTCCCAGATAGCATTTATTCTCAGCAATGACATCATTCCTCTGATCGACTATGGGATAGACTTTCATACAGGCGGCAGAATGCTTTCCAATTATCCCCAGATCAGGGTAGACTATAAAGATAAAAAAGGGGTGGAGCTTGCCACGGCTTTTGGCACACATTACATTTTGAACTCGCCTCATATAGACAAATCATTCAGAAAAGAGGCTTACAAGCGGCGAAAGCACATTTTGGTTTATGAAGGAGGGGAATCTATGCGACTGGATGATTATGCCGTGGAGGAAGCGCTTTTGGGAACGCAGCGGATGCTTATCCATCTTGGCATGATGAATGGAAGTGTTATGCCAAAACCTACCATCATGATTTCGGACAGCTCTTGGGTAAGGGCAAAAGTTTCCGGGATATTCACTTCTTCGGTAAGATTGGGTGAGGAAGTTAGAAAAGGACAAATCTTGGCGACAATCACCGATCCTTACGGTCAAGTAAAAGTATCGGTAAAGGCTACACACAATGGCCATGTAGTCGGTCTGAACAATAATCCTGTCGTCAACTCAGGCGATGCCTTGGTACATGTCGGAAGGGTTTGACTATACACCATGTCAAATAAATATTAAAGCCGGCTACAGAACTCACTCTCTTGCCGGCTTTTTTTTATTTTCAATTAGATGTTTGAAACAAAATTAGGAAGGAAGAATTTACCTTCAGTAATCAATACAGGTGTTCTTTGACCCAAGTCTCCGGTTGCCGACAAATCAAAAATCACCCCTTCAAATTCCCCTACAGAACCCTCTGTCGTGAAATCTGTGATTATGAAAGAACAATCATCCAAAGCTCCTGGATTTTGACTCTGTAATAATGTGGCTCCATATTCCTTTCCATTTTCGTTAAAATAGATCAAAACCAAGGAAGGGGACAAAGTTCCGTTTACCATTATCGGGTTTTGCATATCATATTGTTGACCCAATTCGATCTGATTGGTATTCCGGAATGACATGATGATGGCATTTTTGCTCAAAACATCTCCAGTGACCATGTTAAAAAGTGTAAATCTATTTGCTCCATTTTCAAGAAAAGTTATTCCTGCATCGTTGTTTGTTTTGAATTCTTTCAGAACCCCATTGACTTTGAAGCTGTAAAAATATTCGGGCCTTGGGTCTTCTTTTTCACATGAAGAAAAGGAGAATACAGCCAATATTAAGAGGAAGCTCAATGCAATATTTTTCATAATGAGTTTGGTTTTTTTTCAAATAACGGTAGAAGAGTCAAATAGGATATTTTGGGAGCCACAAAAATAGGTTAAAATTCAAACTTCCCGAACCTTAATTTCCCTACTAAGGATATTTATTACTTTTAGATTCACCTAAAAAATCAAAAAGGGTCATCCTTAGCGAGAGATGGCCCTTTTTTCTTCTCCTTTTAGATTTTAGCTAAAGAATTTTTTCAACCCTTCTATTTTTCTTTCCAAAGAACCTTCCACAGCCTTGTAAGCTTCTTTATTTGGAAGCGGTTCATTGACAGAGAAGTAATATTTTATTTTGGGTTCTGTTCCCGATGGCCTAGCAGATATTTTACTGCCATCAGCCAAATAGAACTGGATCACATTCGACTTATCCATTGGCAGTGGGGATTCCGTGCCGTTGAGTATATCATATACTTTGCTTTCCTTGACATCGACTACTTTGACCACTTTGATGCCGTTCATTTCTGTCGGCCTGTTGGTTCTGAAACCTGCCATCAGCGCTTGGATTTGTTCTGCGCCGTCTTTGCCTTTTTTGGTCACAGATATCAGGGATTCCTTGTAGAAGCCGAATCTGGTGTAGATTTCGGCAAGGACATTTTGGATGGATTTGCCTTGGGTTTTGTAGTAAGCCACGATTTCGGAGACCATGGCACAGGCGGAAACACCGTCTTTATCCCTAACAAAATCACCGACGAGGTAGCCATAACTTTCTTCTCCACCTGCGATAAATTGCTTTTTACCTTCAAGGTTTCTGATCACTTCCGCAATGTTTTTGAATCCTGTCAAGACTGAATAGCAAGTCACACCAAAGCCTTTACAGATTTCATCGATGAGTTCGGTGGTTACGATGGTGTTGACCATAAACTGGTTTCCGTCAAGCTTGCCAAGTTCTTTCCATTTGCTAAGTAAGTAATAGGTAAGCAAAGCACCTGTTTGGTTTCCGTTCAATAAATCATATCCACCTTTGCCGTCCGGCACACAGGCGGCATAGCGGTCTCCGTCAGGGTCACAGGCCAAAACCAGCTCAGCACCGATTTTCTTACCTAGTTCTATGGCCATGGTAAGTGCTTCTGCTTCTTCTGGATTGGGATAAATGACAGTTGGGAATGTTCCATCAGGATGTTCCTGTTCTTTGACGATATGCACATTTTCAAACCCAAATGCCTTCAAGGCGGCAGGAACCATTTTTCCCGAAGCTCCATGAATAGGTGAAAAAACAATGGGCATATTTTTCTGTGCTTGGATTTCATTTTTGGAAAGGCTCAGGTTTTTGACCAAATCCAGGTATATTTTATCAAAATCTTCCTCGATGTATTCGATCAGGTTGTCGTTTTTGTTCCAGTTGACATCATCCATCGAGGTGATTTTCAATACTTCATCGATGATGTTTTTGTCATGTGGCGCTACTACCTGCCCGCCATCATCCCAATAAGCCTTGTAGCCATTGTATTCTTTTGGGTTGTGGGAAGCGGTGACCATGACGCCACTTTTGCAACCAAAATGACGGATGGCAAAAGACAGCATCGGTGTAGGTCTCATTTCTCTGAAATATTTTACCTTGATGCCATTTGCAGTAAAAACATTGGCTGCAGTCCCTGCAAAAAGCGTATTGTTGATGCGGCAGTCATTCGTGATAGCGACTTTTATATCTTCGCCCGGAAAGCATTTCAATAAATAATTGGCCAATCCCTGTGTGGCCATGGCAACGGTGTAGACATTCATCCTGTTAGAACCGACGCCCATGATCCCCCTCAGACCTCCTGTTCCAAACTCAAGGTCCCTATAAAACGAATCTATCAGCTCGGTTTTGTCAGGTGCGTCAAGCAAGGCATGTATTTCTTTTTTACTCTTTTCGTCAATGTTACTGTTCAGCCAGCTCTCAGCTTTGGCCACAATCGTTGGATCTATTGCTGTCATCTTTTAAAAATTTTTATTATGGAATTTCTAATTTAAATATTTCAATAAAATTACCTGCATCACTTTGAGAAAATTAGGGAAAAAGGTAAAAAGTAAAAAGTCAGAGGATAAAATGCAAACCAATATTCACTTCAAACCTATTACCTCCCATCATCCTCCTTCAACTTTCCTTCATCACTTTAAAGATTCCCCCTCAATTCCTGTTCTCTTTCAATGGCTTCAAACAATGCCTTGAAATTTCCCTTTCCAAAGGATTTGGCTCCTTTTCTTTGGATGATTTCGTAGAAAAGGGTTGGCCTGTCCTGCACGGGCTTGGTAAAAATCTGTAGCAAATAGCCTTCTTCATCCCGGTCCACCAGTATATTGAGGTCTTTCAAAGGCTGTAGGTCTTCCTCAATCTTGCCGACTCTATCCAATAAATCCCCGTAATAGGAAGCCGGAACTTCCAAAAACTCAACACCTCTTTTTCTCAATTCTGAAACCGTGTGGATGATGTCATCTGTTGCGATAGCCATATGCTGTACACCGGGGCCATTATAAAAGTCCAGGTATTCCTCAATTTGGGATTTCTTTTTTCCTTCTGCAGGTTCATTGATGGGGAATTTGACATAGCCATTTCCATTGGAGACAACTTTCGACATCAATGCCGAATATTCCGTGGATATGTCTTTGTCGTCGAAGGTGATCAGAAGCTTGAATCCCATCACATTTTCGTAGAAATCCACCCATTTATTCATCTCTCCCCAGCCGACATTTCCCACGCAGTGATCAATGAATTTCAGTCCTATCGGATTGGATTGGTATTTACTTTTTCGTGGTTGGTAGCCCGGTAAAAAAACGCCTTTGTAATTTTTCCTTTCGACAAATGTATGAATCGTCTCACCATAGGTACGAATAGAGGCAGTCACCACTTCCCCAAATTCATCCTGTGTAACTTTTGGCTCCTCATAGGGAATGGCGCCACGGGTTACAGTTTCGATAAAAGATTGAGCGGCATCATCCACCCATAATGCCAATACTTTGACGCCGTCACCATGATTTTTGACATGGTCAGCAATCGGGTGATTTTCCTTTAATGCAGTGGTCAATACGAGTCGGATTTTGTCTTGTTTCAAAACATAGGAAGCGCGGTCTCGGACGCCTGTTTCAGGTCCGGCATAGGCTATCAGTTCATAACCGAAGGCGTATTGGTAAAAAATTGAAGATTGCTTGGCATTTCCGACATACAATTCGACATAGTCTGTCCCATTAAGGGGGAGAAAATCCTGTTTCATGAGCTATTATTTTTGGGTTTACTTATTCTTGTCCCAAATATAGGGAAATGGGGAGGAATTAGGATAGTTTTCGGTGATCAGTTTACAGTTGGTAGTTTACATTGATCAGTTTGCAGTGAGCAATATTCAGTTTGCAGTCGACATAGAAAAACTAATTTTAATCTTTCAATTTCCCAACCTTTCATCTTTACTCCTGCCCGTTTTGGTTGGCCATAAGGTAAATGACACCCAAAAAAACCCAAGAAAATGACCATTCCACAAGGTCAAATTTTGGTAAACCAAAAATCAAAAAACCATACCATACCGGAATCATCACCAAGCCGATCACAAATTTGAAAGTGGCGTAGAAGACTTTGTCTTTTATCTTTGGCTGAAAACAAAGCCATATCCAATACACCGGAAAATGCAGCACCTTCATGACTTTGTTAGAAAAATATGGCCTGGAATAAGGTTTTTCGGATTTCTTCGGATTTTCATTTGACAAAAACGCGCCGACTTCATTGGGTTGTGTGAGGTCAATCCTGTTTTTTACCAAGGCTTCAAGGTTTTTTCCATAGTCGGTTTCAGGGATCGAGCTGATCAATGGTTCCAAAGCCTTAAAAGTTTCTGCCATCAAAGGTTCAAAAAGCGGAAAGTAGTCTTTTGGACTGATTGGTTTACCAAATATCAAGCTGACATTACTTCCGGAGAAGCGGTGGTTACTGTAATTGATTCCTACCGGAAGGATAACCAAATCCAAATCAGGGAACCGTTCCAATGTTTGATAAGCAATTCGTACAAAGCCTTTTTTCAATGGACGCAGATTTCTTTGGTTGCTGTGGTTCCCTTCCGCAAAAATCGCAATGCTCCCTTTTTCAAGAAGGATGTTGACGCTTTTGTCAAAGGTCTCATTGTTTTTTTCCATGTTGTTAATGCCGTCCCGCATCCGGTAGACGGGGATCATCCTGATAAAGTAAAGCAACTTTGCGACAAAAGATTTTTTGAATACCGAGGCCCGTGTCAAAAAATGGGGCTTCAAGTCGGTATGCGTGGCAATCAGAATCGGGTCGATCAGCGCATTTTGGTGGTTGGAAATGATCAGAACAGCTTTGCCGTTTGGGATATTTTCCTTGCCATATACTTTGATTTTGGAGAAGTAGACATGGAGGGCTAATTTGACGATAAGCCTAAGAATTGTGTTAAAAAGGTTTTTCATGAATCTGATTTTTCTTCCCTATCCTTTTTGGGTGATCCACCGGGGATCTTTTTCTTTTATTCTTTTCCAGTAAAGGGACAGGCTCATTCCCGAAATGATATGCCAAATGCCCCACCAACCTGCGATGATGGCCATTCCTCCCAATCCATCGAAATAGGTGAAAATCAGCACCAATGCCAAGCCTGAATTTTGGATTCCTGTTTCTATGGTAAGGGTCTTGGTATCAGCAAGACTCAATTTTCCGATTTTTGCAATAGAATAACCTGAAAACAAAGCAACACAATTATGTCCCAAAACCCAGATGAAAATCAATCCTATAAACTTCAAAAACAAGGTGTAATTGCCGATGAAGGCAATGACCACAAAAGCAGCAAAAATCAGGATGCTCACAGGCTTGAGGATTTTGGTTGCTTTGGCTGCCCAGTTTGGGAAACGATTGTTGACAACCATTCCCAAAATCAAAGGAATACCCAAAATCAGCGCTACTGTCTGAAATACATCGGTGTAGGAAAGGGAAATCTGCTGGAGCAAATCGGCGGTAGGTCCATAAAATCCAGACCAAAGCGCAAAATTGAAAGGGGTGATAAATATTGAAAACCCTGTAGAAAAAGCTGTCAATGATACAGACAAGGCGGTATTTCCTTTTGCAAGATGCGTCAGAAAATTGGAGACATTTCCTCCCGGACAAGCTGCTACCAAAAACATCCCCAAAGCAACAGACGGTGGTGGTGCAATTAACGTAATCAGGACAAATGTCAAAAATGGCAAGGCAAAAAACTGGGAAAAAATCCCAAGCCAAAATGCCTTTGGGTTTTTGGCTATGTACCTGAAGTCCAC
>JBBRFK010000087.1:0-15163 GCA_038224435.1 Cytophagales bacterium
GAAATCAAACCAACTGCTTTTCCCAGCTCCAATCCCTGTTCCCGGCTTTTCTTCACGATATTCACCAGATCGGTCTCAGTCAAGGTGATGTACACATCTCCTTCGTACAGCGGTTCGGCATCGATGCCATCAAGGATGACATTGTCAAAATTGTAGAAGAAGCAGAATTTCTTAAATCCGTCCACAATCTCCGGCGGACTCATCAGACCACGAGGATAGACTAGCTTGAGTTTTTGGTATTTTCCCAAGTGCTCGATACCATTTTCCAAAGCATGGAAAATGTCTTTTTCGAAGTCCTGATAAACGCCTGGGAACTCATTTTCATGTCCTTTGACGGCCCTGTCCATGATCAGGAGTTTGTTTTCGGGAAACTGCCGTGCTATGTCATAGGAGTCCATCAGGTGGGATTCGTCATCATAGAAGTGTGGCGCCAAGACATAGTAATGGTACTTTCCTATGTTCCTTTCCAAGAGTTCCTGCACCATCGACTTGTTGTAGTGATGCACATGGATGTCCACAGTGGCTTTTTCGCCAAGTGTTTCCAGGATAGCATAGTAGATGATTTTCTTATATGAACTCAGTTTGTTGAAAAGGAGGAGGACTTTGAGTTTGTTTGAAGTATTGGTCGAACTCACATAAAACCCCTTTCCCTTCACAGAAGTGATGATGCCACGCTCCTTGAGTTCATTGTAGGCTTTTTCGACTGTATCCCTGGAAAGCAGAAAATCAAAACTCATTTCATTGATCGAGGAAATCCGCTCCCCGATTTTCAGCCTGCCGCTTTCAATATCTTCCAGGATCAGATTGACGACCTGCTGGTACTTCGGAGTTTTGGACCCGTTGTTGATTTTGTCCATTTTGTCGAACATCACCTTGATTGAGTTTTGAATTTGGATTATTATCTTGGAAAAGAAGCCGCAAATCCCGCATCTACGTTCAGCATGTTTCCGGTGGTTTTGTTGAGCATACCGGAGACAAACACAAAAGCTGCCTGTGCAATGTCTTCAGTCCTGACTTCTTCCTTCAGCAAGGTACGGCTTGCATAGAATTTTGGCAAATCCTCCAGCGGTACACCATAAGCTTTGGAGCGGTCTTCTGCCCATCCACTTTGCCAGATGGAGGAATCTTCGATGACTGCATCCGGATTGATGGCATTGACCCGGATTTTAAATTCTCCCAATTCCGCTGCCATCAAGCGGCTGAGGTGCAGTTGGGCAGCTTTGGCTGAACCATAGCCAGCATTTTTAGGACCCGCCACCAAACCGTTTTTACTGACGATGTTGATGATGTCTCCGCCTTTGTTTTGTTTTTTCATGACTGCAAATGCCATTTGCGAAACGATAAATTGGCCCTTGACCAAAATGTCGTACAGCCTGTCCCATTCCTCCAGGGAATGCTCTTCAAAAGACCGGCTGATTGAAATCCCGGCATTATTGACTACAATGTCCAATCCGCCATAGTTGAGGCAGATTTCCCGAATGGCCGCTTTCAAGGTCTCCGGTTTGGTTACGTCCAGGTAAACGCCGATGACGCTGTCTTTGGTGAATTTTTTTTCAAATTCCGCCACCGCAGTTTCCAATTTGCTTTTGTCAATGTCGGTAAGTACAACACAGGCGCCTTCTTTGGCATATTTTTCAGCGATGGCTTTTCCGATTCCTCCCGCGCTTCCGGTGACCAAAGCCACTTTTCTTGACAGTGCCTTTTCGGCAGGCATCCTTTGGAGTTTGGCTTCTTCCAAGAGCCAATATTCAATATTGAAAGCTTCTTGTAAAGGCAGAGAAACATAGGTGGAAATAGCCTCAGCGCCTTTCATGACATTGATGGCATTGATATAAAATTCAGCCGCTACCCTTGCCGTCTGCTTGTTTTTGGCAAAAGTAAACATGCCGATTCCTGCCCAGATGATGACCACAGGATTGGCATCCCGCATGCCGGGGCTGTTGGGATGCTTATGGTCTTGATGATACTTGGCATAATTTGCCCTATATCCTTCAAATTGGTTGTTTAGCTTTTCCAATAAACCTTCATCAGACAAGTCTTCCTCTGGCGTCAAGGTCAAAACCAATGGGGCGATTTTGGTTCGTAGAAAATGGTCGGGACAGCTTGTCCCCATGGCGGCAAGACGCTCCACATCTTCACTGTTGATGAATTCCATCACGGCCGGGGCATCCGTAAAGTGACCGACCATAAGACCTTCAGAAGAACAAAGCCCCCTTAAGGTAGGTGCAAGGGTGGCCGCTTGGTCTTTCCTTTGGGTTTCATCCAAGGCAGTGGTTGTCTTGGTTCCACCAAAAACGGGTCTGTTTTTCCCATAGTTTGCGTGGAGGTATTGACTGCATATTTCGATGACTTCGAGGCTGTTGATATAGGATTCGTAGCTGGTTTCTCCCCAAGTGAAAAGACCATGTTGTCCCAGTACAATGCCACGAAGGTTTGGGTTTTTGGTGATGGCTTCTTCCAGTTTCAGTCCGAGGTCAAATCCCGGTCTTTGCCAAGGAACCCAGGCGATGCTTCCTCCAAACAAATCCTGTACGATCTTTTCACCGTTTTTTGCTGCTGCGATGGCGATCAGCGCATCCGGATGCAGATGGTCGATATGGGAATAGGGCAAAAATGAATGCAATGGCGTATCAATCGATGGGGCTTTGGAATTCAGGTCAAAGATGCAGTGGTTGAAAAGCTCCACCATCTCATCTTCGAATTCCAATCCGCGGTATATTTTTTTGAGGGAATGCAGTCTGTCAAGATATAATCCTGCCAAGCCTGCTTTGGTCAAGGTACCGATATCTCCACCGGAGCCTTTAACCCACATCACTGGTACATCGAGGCCTGTCAAGGGATCTTTCTCGATGGTTTTGCAACTGGTGTTGCCACCTCCGTAGTTGGTTATCCTGAGATCCGCACCCAAAATATTGGACCTGTAGATGAGCATGGCCACTTCATCGTGCCTCAGTTGATCTGCTTTGTTATCGTCCCAGAGGTAGCTGACGTGATCAAATTTTTTGCTGTTATTTCCCATTTTGATGTCAATGTTGATAGGATAAAATTGATGGTTTGAAGCTGCTTATGCGTCCTGTACTATCTTGTAAATTTTCCTAAATCTCCTTTGGATGCGATTAGGAATCCATTCTAAATTCCTTGATCTTGAGGATTTCTTTATTCAGTTTGCTTTGGTCCAAAGCCAATAAAGCGCCCAAAGCAGAAGCCATTGTCTGGTTGCTCAATAATATTTTTTTGTCGGGATAGAGGAGTTGAAGGAAAGTCAGAAACGTTTTGTTTTTGGTAAAGCCACCTGTCAGGATCATTCCTTCGGTGGTACTTTTGCCAATTACCAAATCCGTGCTGCGCTTTTGCCACCTCGCAATGTCCAAGGTCAGCTGCAAAACCGCATCTTTGGCCTCCTCAAATTCTCCCAAGGGATTTGCCGATCCCTCCCACTTTGCCTTTGGGCCGGACCCGGCAAATGTGATGGGCTGGAAGATTTCCTTTTTGTTTTCTTCGAAAAGGGATTTTATCCGTTGCTGTGAAAATTCGAGGTGTTGTAATTTCTCCACATCTTCCCCAAAGTGAGCAGCAATCTTCCCGATCTGTACTTCATATTCTTTGCCCAAAAAAATCCTGGCTCCTTTGACTTTTGTCCCATCCGGCTGCATAAAGCTGAGGCAGTCGTTGTCCAGTTCATTTTCTGTCAAAGGTCTTTGGTCAAATGGATTGAACGATATACTCCAGGTTCCTGTCGAGATCAACACAAACGGCTCCTCCATCAGGCGGATATAGGGCAGCAAGGCCGCCGAACTGTCGTGCATTCCAAATCCGATTTTAACTTCTTTTCCAAAGAGGTTTTTTTCTGTTCCTGAAGAATTGGGAAATGGAGGTAATAGCTTTTCGATTCCTGACTTTTTTACCCAATTGGCAAAGCTGTTTTTCTCAAAATCCCAAAAACAGGTATGGCAACCTACTCCCGTCCAGTCGTTCCATTTTTCTTGGGTCAAAAGAAAAGAAAGGTATTGGGGAAGGTGGAAGCCCGTGTCTATTTTGGCGAAAGATTCTGGTTTTTCATGGAGCAGCCAATAAAGCTGAAAGCCGCTGTTGAGCATTCTCAATTCCGGACTGGCTGTTCTCTGAAGTAAGTCCTCTTCTTCTGCCAAAAACTTTTCCCAAACAGATTCAGGTACAGGTTTGAGGTAATTATAAAACGGCGTACAGACCTTTCCGGACCTGTCTATATTGACCAAACTTGCGCCATAGGCAGAAAAATTAATGCCTATAACCTCATATCTGGGATCGGAGAGGAAATTTTTTGTAACCTCCAAAACCCAACCGCTGATTCGGGGGAGGTCATCGCTTGGGAATCCATCTTCATCGCTGATCTCATTGAAATGGACACTTTTCTCTTCTAGGATTTCAAAATTTGGGCTATATAGAATTGCCTTTTTATTTGTTTTTCCAATATCAAAGATCAGATACGCCTTCATAAAATATCCATCGGGAATAATGATAACCCGTTGGACTTTGATCCAACAGGTTATTTTGGGTTTGAGTTTTTTAACTTATTTTTCCACAATATGGTAAGAAATACAGGTTATTTAAATCCGAATTACCCAAAAATCTGCAATTTTGTTTGGTACGGACAGTGCAGGATAGGAGGGGGATTTTTATTCTTTTACTTTCCGTATTAACTCAATTCTATGAGCCAGCAAACCCAAAATGCCAACCAAGTTGTCAATGAATATGAGCGGGAACCTGTACCCAAATCAGCACAAAAGGGTTGGCGTAGTTTTCTCGGAATGTATGCCGGCGAACATACCGCCGGGACGGAGTTTGTGATTGGACCGCTTTTCGTCGCACATGGAGTAGGAGCTTTGGATTTTTTTGCCGGATTGATTTTGGGAAATATCTTGGCGGTTTTAAGCTGGGGATTGATGACAGCACCGATAGCGACAGCCAAAAGGATGACGCTCTATTACCAATTGGAGCGGATTTGCGGATATAAGATGGTCTCTATTTACAATGTAGTCAATGCGCTGATGTTTTGCTTTTTGGCAGGATCGATGATTGCGGTCTCTGCTACTGCCGTCGGGATCCCATTCAACCTCACCATGCCAACACTAAATACTTGGCTTCCGACTTCTGTGGGTTGGGTTTTGGCGGTTTTGGTCATTGGATTTGTCACGACACTGGTTGCGATCAATGGATATAACCAAGTAGCAAGATTTGCCAATGTGGCCGCACCTTGGATGATATTGATATTTATTGCAGCGGCTTTGGCGATTTTGCCTGAGTTGGGTGTTACCCGCTTTTCAGAGTTTTGGACGGTGGCCAATGATGTCATTTGGACAGGAATTCCATTGGAAGGTGTGAGCAAATTTTCCTTTTGGCATGTCCTGTTTTTTGCTTGGTTTTGTAATATGGCCATGCATATCGGGATGTCCGACCTGACGATACTGCGCTATGCCAAATCCCGGAAATATGGTTTTCTTTCCTTTTCGGGTATGTTTATTGGGCATTTTATAGCCTGGATTTCCTCAGGGATATTGTATGCAGCATTTCTTCAGAGTAGTAATTTCTCTTCGGAATTTGCGCCGGGTCCGATTGCTTACGGTGCAGCGGGAATCGCAGGTGCCGTATGTGTGGTGATCGCCGGTTGGTCCACTGCCAATCCCACGATCTATAGGGCGGGACTTGCTTTGCAGGGTGTTTTTCCAAAATTGAAAACCTGGAAGGTGACTGCTTGGGTTGGCGCTGTGACAAGCTTGGCTGCCTGTTTTCCTGCTTTGGTGATGAAGCTTTTGGATTTTGTCGCGCTGTATGGACTGATTCTCATGCCGATGGGAGCAGTGATTTTTGCTGATTTTTACCTTTCCCCGAAGTTCGGAATCACACAGGAAATGGCTTTGAATAGAAAACTGTCTTTCTCCAATGCCACTTTCTTCACTTGGCTGATCACCTTGGGGATTTGTCTTGGATTGAATATTGGGCTTGGTATCGACATTTTCTTTCTGGGATTACCGGGATGGTTTATTGCAGTATTTACGTTTCTTGTTTTGTCCAAAGTTTTATATCCATCAAGGAAGGAGGCGCTTATATGAAAATGCTGTTGATTGTAGTTTCTTGTATCGGATTGGCTTTGTCAATTATCCCTGCCGTTTTGGTGTTTTTGGGAAAAATCGACATGCAGACCAATACCACCCTGATGGGCATCGGAATGCTGCTTTGGTTTGGTACTTCACCATTTTGGATCAATAATAAAACTGACAACGACAATGCACCTGACCGCTGAAAAAATTCAGGAATCCAATTCCGTCTATTTGTCCCTTCACCGAAAATCGTTCGAAGCTTTGGCTTCGCAAATTGAAAGTGAAGGACTTGACGTCGATAAGCTGATCAAAAAAATCAGTGATTTTCAGATTGCAGTTCCTAGTTGGGCTCTTGGTGCCGGAGGGACAAGGTTTGGGAGATTTGGGATCGGTGGTGAACCGAGGACTTTGGAAGAAAAAATCGAAGACATCGGTTTATTGGCCAAATTGACCAAAAGCACGGATGCGGTTTCCCTGCATATTCCTTGGGATATTCCTTCCGATTATGAAGCCATCCGAGAACTTGCGCAAAGTCAAGAGATTGGTTTTGATGCGGTCAATTCAAATACCTTTCAGGATTATGGGCAAGAAAAAAGTTACAAATTTGGTTCTCTGAGCCATAATGATGCAATAGTAAGGGAACAGGCGATTGCCCATAACGTCGAAGTCATTGAGGTCGGGAAAAAATTAGGAAGTAAAGGCCTTACGGTATGGTTGGCAGACGGGAGTAATTTTCCCGGCCAACAAAGCTTCCGCAGGGCATTGGACAATACCTTTGAATCCCTTCAAAAAATATATGGTGCAATGCCAGACGATTGGAAGTTGCTGTTGGAGTACAAGCCTTATGAACCGAATTTTTACAGCACCGTCATCCCGGATTGGGGAACTTCCCATTTGCTTTGCCATAAATTGGGGGAAAGGGCTAAAGTCTTGGTCGACTTGGGACACCACCTACCCAATACCAACATCGAGCAGATCGTAGGGATTTTATTGGGTCAAAACATGTTGGCAGGATTTCATTTCAACGATTCCAAGTTTGGGGACGACGACTTGACTACAGGAAGCATCAAGCCATATCAGCTGTTTTTGATCTTTTTGGAATTGGTGGCAGGGGCGGAAGACGGTTGTCAGGCTTGGGAAAGTATTTCGTGGATGATCGATGCAAGCCACAATACCAAAGACCCTTTGGAAGATTTGATGCAGGCACTGGAGGCGATCAAAATTGCCTATGCCAAATCGCTGCTAGTGGATAGGGAGAAACTCGCCGAATACCAAATCAACGGTGATGTGGTGATGGCGCAGGAAATCCTACAAAAGGCCTTTCTGACTGATGTGAGGCCCTTGGTGAAGGAAGGAAGGATGCAGGCAGGAGGGGCTTTGGATCCAATTGCACTCTACCGTCACCATGACATCCGAAAGCGACTGATCCAAAAAAGAGGAGAAAATACCCGGGCGACGGGGTTGTAGCTTTTTTCTTTCAGAAACTTTCTACTACTCATTTTCAAAAACCGACTTCTAGATTAAATCTCAGCCCATTCAGTGTCCTCACTGAATATGCCATTCAATGGGCAGTTTAAAGAATGTTGTCAGTGTCTACACTGACAACGGCAGGTTTATAAATTGTTGAAAGCAGTGAAACTGACACCGTATCGAAACTTTTCGTGCCCTTTCACGGAGCACATTCAGTCAGAAAAAACAATCCTTTTATAAGAAGTCAATGGAATATAGCCTTTGTCTTGCACTTCCAAAATCAAGTGAATTTCTTGACCTTGGTAATTATCTGGAATTGTCAATCCGATTTTATCTGATTTTGATTCTCTGATTTCCAAAGTTCCTGAATAGTTTCCTGCTTCCTTATACACATACCATTTGAATGAAATGGCATCACCGTCAGGATCGGAAGAACAGGAAGCATCAAGCTCGATTCTATCTCCGGCTTTGACTTTTTTGTAAAGGATAGCATTGCCGGAATCCCCATCCAAACAAGCTTCAGGCTCATGGTTCATTTCGTTTGGTTCTTTGAGAGACCAGTCTAACCTTGCAAAAAAACTGCTAGTGGCAGGTTCAATCCATCTGGTCAGTCGCTCTTTTTCCAATCTGCAGGTATAATAATAGTTCTTGCCAAAGGTTTCATCCATGGGGACAAATTGTCCACCCCAAGAACCCATAGTAGGATCCATCGGATCATTCAATCCCAAATGTGCGGAAATCAAATAAAGAAAGGAAGGCGTATCGCCTTCGCCGCCGTTGTCATAGATTTCCGACATGGGACCATGTCCATTGACATCTTTGAAATTCACTGCCTTGAGATATTCCCAAAAAAGGTCCCCGTCAAAGATAAATGTACCGGGCTGTACCCTTTCTCCCGAATACCCCTCCTCCTTTTGGTAGGTATTTAGGGAGATACAATCTTCATCTTGCAATTTTTTCAAATCAACAAAATAGTCTGCCGTGATATCCTGAAGTAGGATTCCAAAAATAAATACCTTTGCCAAAAGCTTTTGGAATTTCTCCTCCCCGAATCTTTGCCTATACCTATAAAGGGCTTGGACAAACGTGATAGGTCCTCCCCAAAGCTGTACGAAAATAGGCCTTTCATCTGCTTTTTCGAAGACTTCCAAAAGATACTCGCTTCCTTCAGAATCTTTGGATTCACCGTTTGGATTGATGCCCTCTCCAATATAATCTTCAAATCGCTGACCTTCTTGAAGGAAATTGATCACCAAGGCGCCACGGCCTTTTTTGGTTTTGGATAGTAAATCCTCATAGGCAGGAAAATGAGGGGAATGCTTTTTCAATTGAGGCAATTCTTCCTGGTAAGCTTTTAGGATTTTCATTCCTTTTTCCCAAGGTTCGGGAGCATCAAAATCATAATCAGGCAATTGAGGTGTAATTATCATTGCCTCGATATCAAAGATTTCCGGATAATAGAGCATCCTAATCAAAGAATTACCATCATCATGGGTCATGTCTGTCATGATAACGATGCGGTATTTTTCAGGATCCTGAACTTGGGTTTGGCATGAGGAATAGCCAAAAACAATTGAAATTAGAAAAAGGCTGTAAATATTTTGATAGCGGTTCATATTGATTCCCAAATTAGCCATATCATAATTTTATTGATCTTGGATACACCTGACGCAAAGTCCTGAATTTTTTAACATCTTGTTTCTATTGATGATATCTCGGTAATAAGATAGGTTCCTTTTCCATGCAAAATTTTCACTTTCTGAACTTGAAGACCACCAATAGGCAAATTGTTTTTGAAACTGGAATGTGCCTGTATGGGTGCGATATCCGCCCGGAACTGCGCTAAAGCCTGTCTCGTTGGAGTAATAATCCCTGTCCACTTGCCAAAGTCCTTTTTCCGCCGATTTCAATTTTCCATCAATTTTTGAACCCCAACCTCTAGCCCCTACTGTTTCTATCAAATCTCCGGCAAGACCCACCTCTTTTTCCAAAATCATCCAATCTAGGTCAGAGGGAACGTGCCAACCCACGGGGCATAGTTTTTCGGAACTTACTGCAAACCAATTGTACAAAATTTCCTTTTTTTCTGAATCTATAATATTTTGAGTTTGGGAAAAACAAAGTGCACTCTCTTTGGTCTTCATCCATTCAATTGCATCTTGGATTACAGGTATTTTGGTTCCATCGTTGTATTTGGTTGCCTTAAGGTTTTCCGCCATCCAGATTTGTTTTCCAATTTGTATGGTTTTGTAGGGATTACCTTCGATGTCCTTGACAAATCCTGTTTGGGAAAAAGATGGAAGCGCAAAAAGTGAACTCCATGCAAAGACAAAAAGTAAAAAAGTCTTTAACTGGAAAGGTTTCCTCTCGTATTTCTTAAACATGGACTTTGATTTTTGATAATCCAATCCAATATAAAGAAAAGGATTTAACATGTCCACAGGGATTTTGCTAAATGGTTATGCATTTTAGATCACCGGAATTGAATCTGGTAAGATTGACTTCCCTCCGGGATTTTTATTCCCCAAAAACCGACTTCAAGATCAAATCATGGATTTCGATCGGAGAGAGAATTTCTTTGGAATTCAAGGCAGGGTCTTGGCAGATGAAAATCGGATGGTCCAAAGTGTCCTCAGGAATTCTGCCATGCGAGCCTTTGACCAAAGTAGCATCCAAGGGAATGATATCCATCAAATACCTGAATCCAAGCTTTTTCTTCAGGATTTTCAAGCCGACAGTGGCTTTCAGCATTTTGATGTTAGGGTCGGCAAACATCTCTACAGGATCGTAACCGGGTTTGCGGTGGATGTCCACGCAACGGGCATAATCAGGCGCTTTGGCATCGTCCAACCAAAAATAATATGTAAACCAGGAGTCCTTGTCCGCCACGGCAACCAATTCCCCGGACCTTTCATGGTCAATGTGGAAAGCTTTTTTACCTTCGCCATCCAGAACTTTTTCTATGCCGGGAATGCTTTCCAACAATGATTTTACAGCTGGAATGTCCTTTTTGTCTTTGATATAAATATGGGCCAATTGGTGGTCAGAAACAGCAAAAGCTTTTGAAGTACCTGCGTCCAAAGTCTCCAAGCCCAATTCATCTTTGACGGCGATGTATCCTTTTTCCCTCAAAACCCTATTGATATGGATGGGGCGATTGACTGAGGTGATGCCATATTCTGAAAGCAGTAGGACATTGGCCCCTTGTTTTTCATAGTAGGTGATGAGGTCTTTGGCGACTTCGTCTACCTCTAGAAGTTCTTTTGATATCTTCGGAAAATCAATGCCGCACTGCTGCAATTTGTAATCCAAATGGGGCAAATAGATCAATGTCAAGGTCGGATTATACCACTCGTCCACTTTTTTGGAAGCCTCAGCGATCCATTTGGTGGAGGCAATATTGGCGTTTGGCCCCCAAAAAGAAAAAAGCGGAAACTGCCCCAATTCCTTTTGAAGCCTATCGCGCAGGTCCATGGGATGGCTGTGGCAATCCGGTAATTTTAATCCGTTAGATGGATAAAGCGGTCTTGGGGTAACCTGATAATCCGCATTGGAATACATGTTATACCACCAAAACATGTTGGATACAGTAAATTCAGGGTTGGATTTCTTGGCCACATCCCAGATTTTTTCGGATTGGACCAGATGGTTGGACTGTCTCCAAAACTTGATTTCACATTCATCTCTGAAGTACCAGCCGTTGCCGACAATGCCATTTTCTGAAGACCACTTTCCGGTTAAGTAAACCGACTGCGCCGAACAGGTCACCGCTGGCAGTACAGGTTCGATGGTTGCGCTTTTGCCTTTGGCTATCCAATCTCTCAAGAACGGTGTGTATTCTCCGATGACCCTGCCCGACAAGGCGATGATGTCTATGACTACTGTTTTTTTCATGAGTTGATGCTGTTTTGGATTACCCACTGAAGTTCCCGGATAATAGAATCGCCCAAATCCAAGTTGATGCTTTCAGGAAGGACTTCCCAGGTATAGGTCTCTACCTCGAGGTGGTTGCAGACAGGATTTTTGGATATGTATTGCAACACGGTTACAATATCCTGTTGGGTAGAGGAGATTTTCCCATAGTCAGCCAAGAAAACCGGTACATGGTAGTGAATCCGCCATTCTTCCGAATTGGTCTGTGCCAAGGTTTTCAATGCCTCGGGAAGGTCAGTAAACGAAGTCAATCCGCCATCTTGATTCCTACCGACGACTTGGTGTAAATATGTCGATTCTGCAAAAGGCATAAGCAATGATTCCAACTGTTCTCTCTCTGACTGTGAACTTGGGATATTCGCCTTCAAAGCTGCGCTGATTTGGATTTTGCCGATTTTGATTCCTGCTGCTTCCAATGCCTCAAATATGGCTTCGGGTTTTTCATACACGACAGCAAAATGACAGACATCATAGCAGATTCGGATATGTTCTTTGAGGATGGTTTCAGCTTCCTTTAGGTTGGTTCCTAATTTTTCAACCAAAAATTTTCCGCCGACAGGCACCAACCAATTTTGGTAGAAATCAATTACTTCCTGCGTGTTTTCAAGGATGCCGTCCGGTTCCGGTTCGATATCCAAATGAAGGAGCTTACCGGTAGACTGATGGAGGAAAAAAAGTTTTTCGGCGATCGCCGCCAATTGTAAAGTTGACTTTTGGATGGCAGCATCCAATTGCGTTTGGCTTTGATGCCAATGTCTGTAGGAAAGGGGAGAGGTGGAAATCCCGCCATCCATTCCATTAGGTAGAAGTGCAGCAAGGATATCAAAAAGCCTATCGGTATAAGCCAATCTTTCGGGAGTAGTCCAATCTGGTTGGTGGACCTCGTCTTTGACTACCTGATTGTGAAATCCTCCGTAGGGAAATCCATTGAAGGTAAATACATAGCAGTCATTTTCTGAAAGCCAGGTTTGGAATACCTCAAGATTTGCCTTTTTGGCCAATTCCAGACTTGCTTCGTGGGACGACCGGAGTCCGATGCCAAAAGGCGCGTCAGGGGAGATTTCCTTTTTGATCCTTGGAATGTAAGCTTTGAGATTGCCAAAAGTCTCTTCCCAGCTTTCTCCCGGATGGATATTGGTACAATAGGTCAGGTGGTGTCCGTTTTTAAACATTGGCTAAAATGGATTTTGGCTTTGGGCAATTTAAGCCAATCATCAGGAACCGGCAACAAGTTTTTCTTGGTGGAACGATTGAAGCTGATCAATGGATTTTAGGATCAGGTCATTTTCCATCTGATGTACTTCCACACCCTTGCCCAAAGATTCCAACAATGTAATGGTAAGCTCCCCGCCAAGGTGTTCTCTGAATTCTTCCAATCCTTTCAGCAGTGCATTGCCTGACAATTCTGAATTATAGATATCAAAGCCCAATGCTTTGATCAAATTTACTATCCGCATCAAATCCGTATGGCTGATCATTCCTTTTAGATAGGAATAAGTACTGTCTAGGGCAATTCCAATGGCTACCGCTTCTCCGTGGCGCACCTGATATTGGGTGAGATGCTCCAGTTTGTGTGCAGCCCAATGTCCAAAATCCAAAGGCCTTGCCGAGCCCATTTCAAAGGGATCTTTGCCGGCAATGTGGTCCATGTGCATTTGGGCGCATTTTATGATCAGTTCCTGCATGGGTAGCGTATCTCTGTTTGCGAGCTGATGTGCATGATTTTCAAGCCATTCAAAAAAGCTTAAATCCTTGATCAAAGCGACTTTGATGGCTTCCGAAATACCTGAACGCCAATCCCGGTCGTCTAAGGTGGCCAGGAAATTAAAATCATTGATGACCGCATATGGAGGCGCAAAAGTGCCAAGGTAATTTTTTTTACCATAACCATTGATGCCGTTTTTGACCCCTACTCCGGAGTCATTTTGGGAAAGTACCGTAGTAGGGATACGGATATGCCTGATGCCTCTGTGAGATATGGCAGCTGCAAACCCGACCATGTCCAACACCGCGCCTCCGCCAATCCCTACAATATAGGAATGCCTATCTATCCCATAAATGCTGGTGGCATCCACGATTTTCTTGAAAATAGTTTCGTCATTTTTGGAAATCTCCCCACCAGGTACCACCATAGGCGCTGTGCTCAGCAAAAACTTATTTTCGTAAGCTTTTGAATAGTTGATGATGTCATTGAGGAGATTTGGAAAAGCATCTGCCACCCCGCTGTCGACCACAAAAAATGCTTTTGCTTTTTTACCATTATCCAGAAAATCGGCAAGCATCGGGTTGTTTACCTCAAAAATCCCTTCCAAAAAACAAACCTGATACCGAAATGGTACAGAGAAGGCCTGTTCAATAATCTTTTCCATTTTTATAAACTTAATTTGTCAAAGTCCCTTTTCAATCTCAAATATGGACTTTTTGTTTGGTATTTATTCCAACTCCGATCACCGGCAAAACGTTTTAAGTGACTGCGAATTTTTTGGCAAGATAAATTGAAATGGGTAACAACAATAATACAATTACACCAAACTGCCAACCTGCAAATGCAGCTGCGAGTGAGGCATTGAGGATTATGAGTGAAATAACCCCCGCTTTTACTGCTTTACCGATCAGCTGCGGAACCTGTTCCCGGATGGCTTTGACCAAGGGAGGAAAAATCATGTAAGCAAACAAAGCCAAAAAAGGAAAAACCTGGACAATTCCCCTCCCTTCCAAAATCCCCAAAACAGCAAGGGAAAGGATGATAAAAACATACATCAAGAATCCTCCCTGCAATGCTCTCCGGTTTTTTCCATGCACTTCTCCTCTGCTGATCATGGTGATCGCTGCGACAAAAACAAGTGGAATAAAACCAAGGTACCAATAGCTTTCAAGCATAACCGGGAATGCACTGATTCCCAATAATAAGTTGCCGGCACGGCAAAGCCCCATATTGATTGGACCAAAAATGAATTGGTGCTTGCCCCAATAATCATATAAAACCGCCATTCCGGCGACCGCAAAAGCAATCGAAGCGCTCAAAGTACTGACCTGCCAAGCCGAAACCACTCCCATTAACAGCAGTAAAAAAGCCATCAAAGCGGCATTTTGTTTTGAAACCCTACCGCTGGGAATCGGTCTTTCGGGCCTTTCTTTGGCATCAAGGTCTGCATCAAATACATCGTTGAACGCCACGCCCCCTCCATACAACCCGATGGTGGAAAGTGTCAGCCAAAGCAGGTTTTGGAAAATCGGATAATCAATCAGTCTCGTTTGGTCAGCGAAAATGACCAAGGCGCCACCTGCGACGGCGAATCCTGCCCAGATATCTGCGATTGCGGTGACGATGTTTGCAGGGCGGGTGAGTTGTAAATAAGCTTTGATATTTGACATGCTCAATTCTCTACAATATCTGATCCTTCGACTCTTGGGGTTTGCCCGCCTCTCAGTACCGAGTTGCCAAATTGCCTTTCTCTTTGGTCGATAGGTTCTGGTTTGAGCCAATCCAATTCATCCATCTGCCCGCTTTGGGAATAAGCAGTGAGTGCATTTTGGTAGCAGGTCAGGCGGATATGTTCTTCAGATATTCCCATTTTTCGCATCAGGGCGGCGGTTTTTGGAACGGCTAGCGGATCGCTGATTCCCCAATCTGCCGCGCTGTCAACGATGATTCTTTCCGGACCGTAATGCTTTACAATCTC
>JBBRFK010000088.1:0-15069 GCA_038224435.1 Cytophagales bacterium
ACTTTCTCTTTTGTATTGAGCCCTCCTCCTACAAAAAGCGGGGATTTGATTTTTTTCTTGACGGCCTTGATGATTTCAGGAGAGACCGGATTGGGTGCCCCGCTCCCGGCATCCAGATAGAAATACTGCAAACCCAGAAAATGGCCTGCCAGTGCCGTCGCCACTGCCAATTCCGGATGGTGGTTGGGAAGGGGAATGGTCTGACTGATATAATGGACACTTGTCGTCTGTCCACCATCCACCAACATGTAACCGGTAGGTAACACCTCGACTTTGCTTTTATCCAAAATTGGTGCGATGTTGACATGCTGACCGATCAACAAATCGGGATTACGTCCAGAAATCAAAGACAAAAATAGGATGGCATCTGCCAAAGGGGAAAACTGCAGGGAGTTTCCCGGAAAAATAACTATTGGAATATCGGTGGTAATACTCTTAATGAACCTGATGATGTCGCTGATCGTATTTTGCTGGATCAAGCTTCCGCCCAAAAAAAAGAAATCTATTTTGAGCTGAACCGCCTCTTGAAGCTGTATTTCAAAAAGTCCGGAAGATTGTATGTCATCTGGGTCAATGAGCCAAGCAATGCCTTTTCGGCCTGAATCTGTCAATTCCCGAAGCTTCAGGCTTACACTATTTTGCATCCTCTTCAGGTTTCCTTTTTGGTTCATTCAATCTATTCATAAACTGTTCGCGCCCATAATTGACCGCAATAGGTAAAAGGATAGCTCCTAATCTTCCCATGAGACCGGGCTGACGTTTACTGGTCAGTTTGTCTTGGATTTCTTTGTCAAGAAGACCTTCTTTTTCCAAAACTTCAAGTACTCTTTTTGTATTGTCTTTTTTCCTGCTGAGCAACCTAAATACCAAAAATGCCAAGCCTGCTCCCGCCAACAACACCCCTCCGATTTTTACAAAATCACCGGATTCTTTCTTGACAATGCTCAATTGCATTTGAAGGGTTTGTTCTAGCTCTTCTATTTTATTATTTAACTCACTCTTCATCGTCTATTTTGTTTTTAACCTTGAAAAGAAATGTTCTGATAACCTCTTGAAAACCACGGATCAATGATTTTGAATCTTTTAGAAAGAATAACAAAATCATAAATAACAAGTAAATCAGCGAAACATAAAGGAATCCTTTGTAGGTAGAGCGCATCAATTCGCTGAGGTAAAACGCCAATGAAAAACTGGCAAAGAGCAATACAAAAACGGATATTACCCCCATGACAACAAGCAAAAATACCCGTGCCAATAAGGTGGAAACCTGCTCGTTGATTTCCTCTTTTACAAGCTTTATTCTAACTTCAATAAGTTGCTTGACGGTTTGGATTATTTCAGAAACATTCAGCATATTCAGTAATTTAGAAGGCAAACATTAATAAAAGAATTGTCACAATATACGCTAAATGGGATACTTTAGAAACTTTCCGCAGTTTCAGATTCTTCACTTCTTTCGTAATACTTGAATCTCAAAACAGCTTCCAAAGCTTTTTGAATGGCTTTGTTGATTGGCATTTGATCAGTGGTCAGTTGGAAATCGATGTTGTACAATCGGGAATAAGCATCACTGCTCAAGGGAATTGTCAAATCCTGATTTACTGCCGCTGAAGCAGATTCGAAAGAATCCTTCTTCCCTTCTTTGATTTTCTTACAGGTGATGATTTCTTTTTCTGACGACTTATTTTTCCTGGCAGAGGATCCAAAAAGCCTGCAAATCATCCCCCGGTTTTGGTAATCAGAACAAAAACCCATAGACGCGTCCGTTGAAGTGGCTTTGTAAATGATACAATAATCGTCCTCTTTTTTTGATTCCAATAATTCCAAGGCTTTTTCGGCTTTCCCTTTTTCAAACAAATCAAATGCCAGAGGTAAAAACTCTAAAACTGAGGCACTGACTTTTGGGTTTGAGCAGCAGAAGCCACATCCCGCAATGCAGCCTAATTGACTTGCATCGATAAATACCTTGATCTCAGCATCCAATTCTTCAAATACCTTTCTCACTTCCTGCGACTTCTGTTGAAGATTCATATTCCTGATTTTAAGAGCCTGCGAAAGTAAAAAGAGTTCTGTATCAAAACAATAGCACCCTCATTTTGTGATCAGAAGCTTCTTTTTTGATTTTTTTGAAAATGTACTTTCGATTCCAAACCTTTAACTTCTATCTTTAATTTTCTAAATCTAAAAATAAATAAACCCGGCCACGATCATTAGTCCACGAAAAAATGAGCAATAGATTTGATAATTTCGAAGAAAAGAGGGAAGAAAAAATCCGGAAAGCCTTTAAAGAGCGTGATTGGAATGAAATCAAAAGCGCCGATTCTTGGGCCATTTTTAAGGTAATCGCTGAATTTGTCGAAGGATTTGAAAAACTTTCCCAGATAGGTCCCTGTGTTTCCGTCTTCGGTTCTGCCCGGACACCCTCCGATAATCCCCATTATATCATGGCGGAAGAAATATCAGCCAAACTCGTGCGTCACGGCTATGGTGTCATCACAGGTGGCGGACCGGGAATCATGGAAGCAGCCAACAAAGGCGCAAGTTCTGAAAACGGAAAGTCTGTCGGACTCTGCATCAAGCTGCCTTTTGAAGCCAAGGGAAACATTTATATCGATCCCGATAAAATGATCATGTTTGATTATTTCTTTGTCAGAAAGGTGATGTTTACAAAATATTCTCAGGGATTTGTCGTCTTACCCGGAGGGTTTGGCACATTGGATGAGCTATTTGAGGCATTTACTTTGATCCAAACCATCAAAATAGGAAGGTTTCCGATTGTTTTGGTCGGCAGGGCTTTTTGGGAAGGTCTCATTGACTGGATCAAAAGCACCCTTCTTGAAAAATACAATTTTATCAGTACAGAAGACCTCAACTTATTTTACTTGGTCGATGATGCGTCTGAGGCAGTGAAAGTCATCGATGAATTTTACAGCAAATACTTACTCACCCCGAATTACTGATTTTGAGACGTTACCACCTTTTTATTATTTATGGGCTGATTGCAGGGCTCCTTATCTGGAATCTGTTCCTGCATTTTGGTGCAAAACCCGAAACCCCAAACACCGGGGAAGTTCTTATCAGCTCGGCTGAAGGAGAACAGTTTCGTATCACCATTCCTGATCAAAAAGCGAGGATCTTTGAAATCCCTGAAAAACTGACATTCGCAGGTGAACCTGTCCCAATCGACCTAGCTGATGTTTTGGAAAGGTTTGAAAGAGAAATTTATGTCAATGCTTTTTGGGAGTCAAACATGATCCTCCTGATGAAAAGAGCCGGAAAATACCTGCCTACAATTGAGAAAATCCTCCAAGAACAAGGCGTTCCTGATGATTTCAAATACTTGGCAATGACCGAATCGGGACTGATGAATGTGGTATCTCCTTCCGGTGCACGGGGATTTTGGCAGATCATGCCGGGAACGGCCAAAGATTACAAACTGGAGGTGAGTGATGATGTAGACGAAAGGTACCACCTTGAAAAATCAACTTTGGCAGCATGCAAATATCTCAAATCCTCTTTCAGTAAATTCGGAAATTGGACTTCCGTGGCGGCGAGCTACAACATCGGCATTACCGGAATCAGAAAAAGAAAGGAAGAACAAAATCAAAGCAATTATTACAACCTTTATCTGGTAGAAGAAACTAGCAGATACCTTTTCAGGATTTTGGCATTCAAAGAAATCTTTGAAAATCCCGGAAAATATGGGTTTGAACTTTCAGAAAAAGACCTATACAAGCAACCGCTTTTTCGGGAATTAAAAGTGACCCAATCGGTCAACAGTCTGGCAAATTGGGCCATCCAGCACAACAACAATTACAAAGAACTCAAAATCCATAATCCCTGGCTCAGGTCTCAAAAACTCAATATCAAGAAAGACCAAGATTACATCATTAAGTTGCCAATAAATTGAATTTTTTAGGAATTTGATTATTTGATCTTTATTTTTCAATAACTTATCGCAGTTTATTCTCCGGGCATGAAAAAATTTTTGATAATCCTCTTCATATTAATCGTTGTTGGTTTTTTTGCTTTCAAAAGCATCCCAACTCTAGTGAATAAATACCTCAACAGCAATGCTGACAGGCTAGTTACCAATATGATCACCCGCACCAGCAGCTTTGGTGAGCATGAGGTTACTTTTGGAGACATTTCACTGAATTATGACTATTCCGGCACCTTTCTCAAGATAAAAAACATCAAAGTGACTCCGTCCGAAAGCTTGGGCAATGACAGGATCAAAGTTAATCTGACTGTGGACAATATTGACCTTACAGGATTCAAATGGTTTCCGTTTCTTTTCCGGAATACCATCACAATTGATTCAGCATTGTTGGATAATATCGAAATCATCTCCTCCTCCCCACCTTGGGATTCCCTTTTTCACGAACCTAAGAAACCGAAGGAAAAAAAAGGAAAAGACTATGATCTGATTGAAGTCAAAAACTTCCGTTTGAATGATTTTTCGGTTGAGCTAAAAACCAACCTTTACGATTCTGTCAGGGTATCATTGGTAAATATGGATGTGAATGCCAAAGAATTCAGACTGACAAAAGAGGACCTAGAGAATCCAGAAGCCCTCTTCGATGTGGAAATGATCCACGGCACGATTGAAAAGGCACAATTTCATTTTGATAAGTTCCGACAATACACTTTGGTAGAGAACATCGTTTTTGATACCGAAACAAAGAAAATGACTTTTGGCTATATTGGACTTCATAATAAGTTGGATCGTTATGCTTACACTTCGCTGTTTGCAGAGCGCCAAAGTTGGATTGACATCAGTAAGACAAAAATGGAATTGGCTGGCGTCAATTTTGGAAATTACTTCAAAAACGGCATCGTGGAAGTTGATACTCTTACTGCCAATGGGCTTCATTTAGAGGTTTTTATGGACAAAAGAAAAAAAGAGGATTTCCAAAAACGGCCCCAAATGATCAACCAAACAATGGATAATCTAAAGCAGATCATCCATATTGAACATCTTTTTATGAATGATTCTTACATCAAGATCGAAGAAAGGCCTGACAACAAATCTCCAAGAGCAGGTTCTTTGTTTTTTTCAGATGTCAATGCCCACATCACCAACGTTTCCAATTTTGTTGAAAGAAGAGGTAAAAACAGAACGCTTGAAGTGGATCTTTCTGCAAAATTGATGGGAGAAGGCCCCCTTACCGCAATCGTCAAATTCGACCTGGAGCAACCCGATGGGAGATTTACTCTGAAAGGTACATTGGGAAATATAAACCTGACATCATTGAATACCATGATTGAGCCTGAAGCAAAAATCGGTTTGAAATCCGGAACAGTCAACAGATTAGATTTTAACATTCTGGCAAATGAATACGATGGATCCGGGGAATTGATATTCAGGTATGAAAACCTCGAAGTCGAATTACTGAACAAGGATTTTGAACAAGATCAAAATATCCTTAGAAAAATGGGCGCCTTTTTAGCCAATAAAATTGTCATCAAATCAAACAATCCAAACAAAAACGGGGAAGTCAAAAAAGGGAATGTCTACTATATCCGAGAAACACATAAATCCATATTCGCCTATTGGTGGAAGCTGATTTTCTCCGGAATAAAATCCACCCTTACCGGAGAAAGTATGGAAGAAATGAAAAAGAAGGCTTTGGAAAAAAATAGACCTGGCAGCTCCTCTGCGACACATTCCCCAAGCAAATCCGTGGAAAATCCCAAATCAACCAGTGAAACCAAGAAACAGGAAAGGGAAGAAAAAAAGCAAGAAAGGAAAGCCAAAAGAGAAGAGAAAAAGACAGAAAATGAAAAACCTGATTCTAACTGATCCAAATCTGAAGTCCGTGTCAGCACTTCTTCCTATATATCCAACTCGCCATATTTTTTAATTTGATGTTACGCTTTCTTGCCTCCAACCAAATAAATTGAGGCTTTCATTTCAATAAAACCTCCTGTACTTTACCGTCTATGGATTATCAACATTATCCGCATTAAATTCTGCTGTTTTTGAGTCAGTGGATCATTGCGGCTAATCATTTTTTTAAAACCTTAATTCCTTGTCCAGGGTTTTATGATACGATTCAACTGGGAATCCCACCCATAAATTCGTACTTTTGCAAGCTTGAATAAAATGCAAAATCCCTCCATGCCAGAACTGTCAGTAGATAAAAAAGAAGAATTGATCGAAATTTTTGGAGCTAGGGAACACAACCTGAAGAATATCGATATCAATATTCCGAGAAATAAATTAGTGGTTATTACCGGGCTGAGCGGAAGCGGAAAAAGTTCACTTGCCTTTGATACCATCTATGCTGAAGGCCAAAGGCGTTATATGGAAAGCTTCTCAGCCTATGCCCGTTCATTTTTGGGCGGCATGGAGCGCCCTGATGTAGATAAAATCAACGGTTTGTCTCCTGTCATTTCCATTGAGCAAAAAACAACTTCCAAAAACCCAAGGTCAACAGTAGGCACGGTAACAGAGATTTATGATTTTATGAGGTTGCTTTATGCCAGGGCAGGAGAGGCATATTCTTACCTTACCGGACAGAAAATGATCCGTCAGACAGAAGACCAGATCATCGAGCAGTTATTTGACAAGTTCAAAAACCAAAAACTATATATCCTCGCCCCGATCGTAAAAAGTCGAAAAGGGCATTACAGAGAGCTTTTCGAACAAATCCGTAAAATGGGTTTTTCGAAAGTCCGGGTTGACGGTGTCGTCATGGATGTGGTGCCAAAGATGCAGGTAGACAGGTACAAAATCCACGACATCGAAATCGTCATTGATAGGATTGTCGCAGAAGAGGAAGATAGGTTCCGTATCAGTCAATCACTTAAAACAGGACTTCAACATGGCAAAGGAGTGATCATGCTCCGAGATGAAAAGGGAGAAATCCACCATTTTTCGAAGTTCTTGATGGATCCCATCACAGGTCTGTCCTACGACGAACCTGCCCCCAACAGTTTTTCATTCAACAGTCCTTACGGAGCCTGTCCCACCTGCAACGGGCTGGGAACCATCGAAGAAATCACCATTGAAAACATCATACCCGATCCGACATTAAGCATCAGCAGAGGAGGAATCGCTCCTTTGGGAGAATACCGGGATGTCTGGATTTTCAAAAAAGTGGAAGCCATCCTGAAGCATTACAAGTGCACCATTACCACACCGATCGAAAACCTGCCCAAGGAAGTTGTGGATATTTTGCTCTATGGAGACAAAATCGAAGTGGCGGTAGAATCGGTCAAATATCCGGGTACAGAGTGGAACACCACTTTTGAGGGAATAGTCAATTTCCTCCAAAAACAACAAGAGGGAGGAACTGAAAAAATCCTGGATTGGGTCAACGAATTTACCACTTCCAAAACCTGCCCCGACTGCAACGGATATAGGTTAAAAAAGGAAGCGCTCCATTTCAAAATTGGAGAAAAGCACATCGGAGAGCTTTCAATGATGGATATCACTGCGCTCGGCACTTGGTTTGATGGATTGGAAAGCAAGATGTCAGAAAGGCAGCAGATTATCGGAAAGGAAGTATTGAAGGAAATCCGCAAACGGATTGGATTCCTTTTGGACATTGGATTGGATTATCTTTCGCTAAACAGGCCGCTAAGAACACTTTCCGGTGGCGAAGCGCAGCGCATCCGACTTGCCACCCAGATCGGCACCCAATTGGTAGGAGTACTTTACATCTTGGATGAGCCGAGTATCGGTCTCCACCAAAGAGACAATGTCAAATTGATCAAAGCCCTTCAGGACTTACGGGATTTGGGAAATTCAGTCATTGTCGTAGAGCATGACAAAGACATGATGTTGCTTTCGGACTATGTAGTGGACATAGGACCCGGAGCGGGAAGACATGGTGGCCAAATCGTAGCGGCAGGAACACCGAATGAATTTTTGAAACAAAGGAGCGTAACCGGAAAATACCTCACCGGTGAGCTTACCATCAAAGTGCCTTCCGAAAGAAGAAAGGGAAGTGGCAACTTTTTGGAACTAAAAGGCGCCAAAGGCAATAACCTGAAAAATGTTACCCTCAAACTTCCCTTGGGAACCATGGCCTGTGTCACCGGAGTTTCAGGTAGCGGCAAGAGTTCATTGATCCATGAGACCTTGTTCCCGATATTGAACCAACATTTTTACAATTCAAAAAAAGATCCCTTGGCCTATGATTCCATCGACGGTTTGAAGCATCTTGACAAAGTCATAGAAGTGGACCAATCCCCTATAGGAAGGACACCAAGGTCCAATCCGGCCACTTATACAGGGGTTTTTTCAGACATCAGGACCTTATTTACAGAACTGCCGGAATCCAAAATCAGGGGATACAAACCGGGTAGATTCAGCTTCAATGTGAAAGGCGGAAGATGTGAAGATTGCGAAGGCGCGGGTATGAAACTGATTGAGATGGACTTCCTGCCGGACGTTCACATTCCTTGCGAAACATGTAAAGGCAAGCGGTACAACAGAGAAACATTGGAAGTAAGGTTCAAGGGAAAATCCATCTCTGATGTCCTCGATATGACAGTAGAACAGGCCGTTGAATTTTTTGAAAACCAACCAAAAATCCTCAGAAGGATCCAGACCCTCAATGATGTCGGCCTTGGGTACATCACCCTTGGCCAACATGCGACCACACTTTCCGGCGGAGAGGCACAAAGGGTAAAGTTGGCAACCGAACTTTCCAAAAAAGATACGGGAAAGACATTTTATATCCTCGACGAGCCAACGACAGGACTTCATTTTCAAGACATTGAACATTTATTGGAAGTATTGAATAGACTTGTGGACAAGGGGAATACAGTGCTCATCATTGAGCACAATATGGACGTCATCAAAATGGCAGACTACATAGTCGACATTGGTTTGGAAGGTGGCGAAAAAGGAGGCCACATCATCGCAGAAGGTACTCCTGAACAGATAGCAAAAGATAAAAGGAGTTTCACTGCGAAGTTTTTGAAGGAAGAATTGAACTGATAAAAGCATATGACCTCATAAGGCCTTGATTTTACCTATCAATTAAAAATACTGAATGCTTAAGGCTGTCATGTATATATTTGAGCCAAGGCCATGAATAGGACGAGATTATATTGGTTATTACAGATTTTGGGATGGTCAGGATATGCTTTGATCAACCTTTTCTTTGTTTCTTTGGATCGAAGGATCACTCCTTTACAGATAGGAGCTTATTCTTCGTTAGCGGCATTTTACTTTTTGTCCACACATGTTTTTCGCTATGTGATCAAGAAATATGGGTGGTTGAATTTCAATTTTGCAAAGCTGCTTTCCAATACGCTAGTCACCTTGGGCATTTTGAGTATCTTGAATACAATAGCACAGATCGTAATAAGCTGGGCATTTGGGACACTCAATCCGGAAACTGAATTTAGATTGATAGTTATTTCAGCTAACATCTTTGTAAGCTTTCTCTTCTATTCGCTTTGGAGCATGGTTTATTTCCTTTTTCATTTTTTGGACAGTTATAACCAATCTCTAAAATACCAAGCCAAGATCAATGAAATACAGCTCAACCACCTCAAAAGCCAGCTCAACCCACATTTTATATTCAATGCGCTCAATAGTGTAAGGGCCTTGGTGGATGAAGATCCGGCCAAAGCAAAACTAGCCATTACCCAATTATCCAATATTTTGAGGTTTTCACTGATGATGGATAAAAAGCGGACCATCGACTTTGAAAATGAAATCAATACCGTAAAAGATTACCTTAACCTCGAGACCATCCGATTTGAAGAAAGACTTCAAGTCAAATATGAAATCGAACCCTCAGCCTTTGATTACAAAATCCCTCCGATGATGTTACAGACCATCGTGGAAAATGCCATCAAGCACGGGATTTCAAACAGGGTAAAGGGAGGATTGGTCGAAATCAAATGCAAAGAGGGAATCACAGATGATTTGATCATCCAAGTCAAAAATAGCGGACAGCTGAAAAATAACGGTGTCGGCAGAAAAAAAGAAAGAGAAGGCCATGGCATCAACAATACCGTGCAGCGGCTAAAACTGATTTACGGTGACCGGGCATCATTTAAGATATACAATTCAGAAAGTGATTTTGTAATTACCGAAATAAAAATTCCAAAACAAAACCTTACATTAGGTTAAAAATTCAATAAGATGAGAGCACTTGTAATAGACGACGAAAGACTTGCTAGGAAAGAACTGATCAACTTACTTTCCCAATATGACCAAGTTGAGATTGTAGGCGAAGCCAACAACGTGGATGATGCCAAAGAAAAAATTGAAGCGCTAGCCCCGGATGTAGTCTTCCTCGATATACAGATGCCTGAAAAAACAGGCTTTGATCTGTTGGAAGAATTGGACAATGTACCCCATGTAGTATTTACTACGGCCTATGATGAATATGCCATCAAGGCATTTCAGGTCAATGCCTTGGATTATCTTTTGAAACCCATCGAGCCAAAGCGGCTGGGAGAGGCTATCGAGCGTCTATTGAAAATATTGAATGAAAATCCGGACAAATCGGAGGAAGCAGGTTCATTTGCAGGACGGAAACTTTCTTTGGATGACCAGGTTTTTGTAAAAGATGGCGACCGCTGCTGGTTTGTAAAATTGTCTAATGTGAGACTTTTTGAATCGGACGGCAATTACATCAAAGTTTATTTTGATAATTTCAAGCCAATGATCCACAAATCACTCAATGCTTTGGATGAAAGGCTGAGCGAAAAGTCATTTTTCAGAGCAAGCAGAAAACACATCATCAACCTTAGCTGGGTGGAGGGAATAGAGCCTTGGTTTAACGGCGGATTGGTAGTCACCCTCAAAGGTGGGGACAGGATAGAGGTAAGCAGAAGGCAGGCTGCGAGATTCAAGGATATGATGAGCTTATAAAAATGATTAATGGATTATTGGAGAAATTTGAAATAAATATTGATTGTGAAAACTATAATTTGTAAATAGACACTCATATTATTTTGACAAACATCAAAATCCATTTAATATTAATTGTACCGTATTATTTCCCGAAAAAAACATATGAAAGAGGAAAGAATTCTGATCGTCGAAGATGATGTAAACATAGCCGAAAACATTGAAGAGATTTTAGAACTTTTAGGTTACGTCAACATTGACATCGCAAACTCCGCCAACCAAGCCATCAAAGTCGTCAAAAAATACAGACCTGATTTGGTATTTATGGATATCAAACTCAAGGGAGATAAAGATGGTATCGAATTGGGGGAAATCATCAAACAGATGGTGGATGCCCCTTTGGTTTATGTGACTTCTTACAGTGACCCCACCATCATTGAAAGAGCAAAAAGAATAAATCCTGCCGGCTTTATTGTAAAACCTTTCAACACCAATGACATCCATGCCATTGTAGAGATTGTACTTTACAACAAAAGGACAAAACCTGCTGCTGAGACAGTTGCCGTAAGGGCCAAAGATGAAAGCCCATACCTCGTCGCAGATGCTGTTTTTATCAAAGCAGACAATGCTTACGAAAGAGTTCCCTATGAGGAAATCTACTATGTAGAAGCCAATGGCAATATGGTGACCATCTACACCAAGGCGCGAAACTTTACTATCAGGAAGTCAATGAAGGATATGGAAGAGAAGCTTCCGCCACACCTTTTCCTTAGGGTACAAAAGTCATTCATTGTCCAACTTGCACAGATAGAAAGTTTCAACACAAAAGACATCAACCTAAAAATGGGTGCCGTAGTCCAGGTGGGAAGGCAGTATTACAACAGCTTCCTAGCAAAACTGAATACAATTACTGAAAGTTGATATTTCAGCACAACAAAAAAAGGTGAGCATGACTCACCTTTTTTTTTGTTCAAAAAACCAAACAATCAACTAAACTATCTTACAAGATAAAATTCATGTTCCCCTGATGCGGTCAGGAATGCTCCTTTTTCAAAAGATTCTTTGAATTTTTTCTTTATTTCTTCTTTGTCTCCGTAAAATTCCGCCACCACTTCACTGTATTTATTGATGAAAGTAATGGTTGGGACTTCTTTTAGATCAGAAAAATCCAATTCAAATTCCTGGATTATTTCTTCCTGTACTCTTTCAATTCCCAAATTGGATTCCATTGGGATTGCCTCGTTGATTTGATAAACTTTCGCCTCAGCCTTTGCTGCCCACAAAATTGTCAATGCCATCATTAATCCTAAAAAGGCACAAACTGTTTTTTGATTTAAAATAGTTGGTTTCATTTTCTTTAATTTTTTAATTATTGTGTAAGGTTTAATTTCTTTGCCTGTGTTCATTGCTACAGGTATTTGCTATATGCCAAATTTTGATCCCAATTTTATAACATATTGGTTTTCAATATTTTAAATAGTTTTTGTAGGAAATCAGGTGTACGCAGGCGAACACATCATTTCCTCTTCTGATACAGTTGGATAACACCAAAAGATTAAAATTTGGTTGCATCAAAAAAAGATAAAAACATAAAAAACCGGTAGAATACGAAATATTCTACCGGTTTATCAAAAATTCATTAATCCTTACAGAAGATCATTTGCCAAATTGGCAAGTTCCGATCTTTCTCCCTTTTCTAATTTGATATGGGCATATAATGGATGGTCTTTTACACGGTCTATCAAATAAGATAAACCATTACTCTGACTGTCCAGATAAGGTGTGTCTATCTGGAATATATCTCCTGTAAAAATGATCTTGGTGTTTTCGCCTGCCCGGCTGATGATGGTCTTGATTTCATGGGGAGTAAGGTTTTGGGCTTCATCCACGATAAAGAAAATATTGGAAAGCGACCTCCCGCGGATATAAGCCAAAGGTTGGATGACCAATTTCTCTTGGTTTACCAATTCAGTGATTTTCTGAAACTCTTTGTCTGACTCTTTGAATTGGTTTTGGATGAACTTCAGGTTGTCCCAAAGGGGCTCCATATATGGATTAAGCTTGGATTTGATGTCACCGGGAAGGTAGCCAATGTCCTTGTTGCTCAAGGGAACGATGGGTCTTGCCAAGAAAATCTGCTTGTATTCCCTTCTTTGCTCCAAAGCCCCGGCAAGTGCCAAGAGGGTCTTCCCTGTTCCGGCTACTCCTTGGATGGAGACGAGCTTGATTCTTGGATTCAAAATCGCATGCAAAGCAAACGCCTGTTCGGCATTCTTTGGTTTGATATTATAAGCGAGTTTTTTATCTACCCTTTCGAGCATGTTGTCCTCGGAATTGTAGTAAGCCAGCACCGAGTTTTTTTCACTTTTCATGATGTAAAAAGCATTGGCTTTCCTCTTTTTGTTGCCCAAAACCAACTTGGCTTCTACAGCATGATTTTCATAGAGCCTGTTGATCAGGTCAGGTTCTATACCGTCAAGGATATATTTCCCGGTATTTTCGAGCTCCGAAAGGTTTTTGATTTTACCAGTCTCATAATCCTCAGCATGGATGTCAATAGACTTTGCTTTGAGACGGAGATTGATGTCTTTGCTGACCAGAATTACCTTTCTTCCTTTCTCCATTTGCTGGCAATGGAGTGCGGCATTGAGGATTTTGTGGTCATTTTTTTCTTCACCGAAGATCAGGTTCGCATTGATATTATTGTCCGGATTCATCAAAACCCGAAAATATCCCTTGGTCTTCCCATTGAGAGGAGTCCAATTATGGATCATGTTATCCTTGGCCAACCTGTCCAGTAGCCTGATAAATTCGCGGGCCTCAAAATTTTTGGTGTCATTTCCCTTTTTGAACTGATCAAGCTCCTCCAAAACGGTAATCGGGATGACCACATCATGCTCTGCAAAGTTCATGATGGAGTTATGTGCGTATAGGATCACGGAAGTATCCAACACAAAGATTTTACGGTCTTTATCGGATTTAGCTCTTGGCATAGGTTAATAATTTACTAGGTTTTTGTTAGTAAAAAGATAGAGAAATAAAAAATAGATTACCATTGTATCAATAGAAAATAAGAATATTTATAAAAAGGAAAATCTTAGGTTATTGATATTCAGGGGGAAAAGTTTGTGGATAATCCGGCCAACCGGATTTTTTTACCCAAATAAGTCTGAGTCAATAAGAATAATCTAAAATAGGAAAAAATCAGATTTTATAATTAAAGAAGACCTCTAGGAATAAAAAAAATGCTGCGGCTTACAGGTAAACTTTATTCTCGGAAAATCACTTCCAAAGTTTTTGATAATGTATGAGCTGCGTGAGCTCAATTCATGAGCCGATATATTTTGCCATCGGCTTTGGTCAGGATGTACACCTGCCCGTTTTTATCCTGTCCGAATTTGAGGTCTACTCTTGGTTTCCCACAGAGGTCCATGAGTGTGGTTTCTTTTCCTCCAATCTTGATACCCGCTTTTTGAATCATCGGATTTGGAGAATTCAGGTCTGAAAAAAAGACTTTTCCTGAAGGAATGTCTCCCATTAGGAGCTTACCTCCAAATTCTCCGGATATTGGAAAATACCCTGCGATAATTGCCGACCCTTCATCGTGGTCAAACTGTAACAAAGGGTAATTGGCCCCAATGCTGCCGTCATCTTCCTCCAAAGCATATACTTTATCCATGTCAGCGTAGGGATCAATAATAAACGTTCCTTCCCGGATTGGCCATCCATAGAACCTGCCGGGTAAAATGAGATTGATTTCCTCTATGTTTTTATGCCCAATCTCAGAAGCAAGCATATTTCCGTTTGGATCCCAAAAGATCCTGTTGGGGTTACGAAATCCATATGCAAATACCTCTCCTGCTTTTGTTGGATCTTCGGCAAACGGATTGCCGGGAGGAATTCCGTAATTCCCGTTTTTACTGTTGGAGCCCGCCGGATCAATCCTCAGGATGCTGCTCCAAACTGATTTTCCCTGATGGTCGGAGATGAAAACAAATCCATTTTCGGCACTTCCTCCATCTCCGATTCCTATGTACAGCAACCCGTAATCTTCATCTCTTGGTTTGGAATGTGGATTGAAGGTGATTTCCTGCATGCCGTGGATCTGCGTCACCACGTCCACCCTCAGTATTTCCCGGCTTTTCCCGACAAATGATGCTGCTTTAGGGTTGCTGGTTTTCCATTCGGTCAAAACCCACTGCATGGTCACTTTGATACTGTCGGCATACGAAAAATCAGGA
>JBBRFK010000089.1:0-14824 GCA_038224435.1 Cytophagales bacterium
ACTAATGCCGAGAAGAAAAGAATGGATACATAAGGCGTGGCAAATCTTGGGTGGATTTTCCCAAACAGTTTCGGTAGCTGGTCTTCTTGACTGAGTGCAAAAGGCAACCTCGATCCACTCAATATCTGGACATTCAATGTCCCCAAGATAGAAATGACTGCACCGATAGTGATAAAAAGACCGCCATACCAGCCCATAAATACCGAGGCAGCATCAGCAAGCGGTTTTTCTGAAGTAGCCAAATCAGGGAGTGTTCCGATAGAAACGACCTGAATGAGGATATAAAATCCTGCAATGACTGCCGCTGCGGTCAACAATCCAAAAGGTAGGTTTTTTCTGGGATTGACGATCTCCCCACTGTTCACTAAGCCTGCTTCAAACCCACCAAAAGCAAATACCAACAATAACGTGGAAGCAGAAAAATCCTTCAAAGTCGGAATTGGCTGTCCTTTCATCAAATCAAAATCAATATAAAAGAGGCCCACAATGATGAATATGGCCAATGGAAACAGCTTCGCTACTGTCAGCACATTACTTACCTTCGCTGTATTTTTTACCCCAATCCAATTGAAATAGGCAATCAGCGCGGTGATGAAAATGATTATTCCTACCCTGACTTCGGGTTGGTTGAAGACGTCAGAGAAAAATGACAGGTATAAGACCATCAGATTGATCAAAGTAGCGTAGCTGAATAGCCTCGTCAGCATCAGCAGCCATCCAATAATAAATGCAGGAATCGGCCCAAAAGCGGTATAGACGTACAGGTAGGGCCCGCCTGTCTGCTCAAATCTTGAACTTACTTCCGCAAAAACCAGAATCAAAACTGCCATTACCAAAGCACAGACTACAAAAGCCAAAATGGAATAAACTCCTGATAGGGCAAAAACCTTGGCAGGCAGCGCAAAAATCCCGGCACCAATCACCGAATTGATGATCAGAAAAACCAGGTCCCATCTTTGGATGCCGCGCTTGAGTGTGGTGGGTGAATTTGCCAATTTATCTTTTATAATACTTACTTAAAATCTCCCGTAACAAAAAAACCATTTAACCAAATAACCAAATAACCAAAAACCAAATAACCAAAAACCAGTAACCAATCCCCAATAACCCTTAACCAAATAACCAATAACCAATCCCAAATAACCAATCCCCAAACTACAAAAAATCAACATCTACACTAAACGGATATTTCATTAAGTACTGAAGTGCCTCTTCGATTTTGAGATCCTCAAAGAGGACTTTATAAAGATTTTCTGTGATAGGTGCCCGCATTCCCGTACCTTCTACAAAGGCCTTCATGACTTTGATGGTGTTGACACCTTCTGCCACCTCTTCCATGGTGTCCAGGATATTGTCAAGTTTTTCTCCTTTGGCCAACCTAAATCCGACAGTATAATTTCTTGACAGGGTGGAATTACAGGTAGCGACCAGATCTCCGATTCCGGCGAGGCCGATAAAGGACTTCAGGCTTCCGCCCAAAGCATTTCCGAGATAGACGAGTTCGACCATTCCTCTTGAGATCAAAAGGCCTTTGGCATTTTCTCCCAAACCCATTCCACCCAATGCACCTGCGGCAATGGCTATGATATTTTTGAGTACCCCGCTTAGCTCAACACCAACAATATCAGAGTTGCCATAAACCTGAAATTTGTCTGTCCGGAGCAAGCGCTGTCCCTCCAGTATCACTTCATTGTATTTGCTCGCCACGACGGTGGCCGCCGGCTGACCGAGCAAAAGTTCTCTTGCCAAATTCGGTCCGGCAAGGCATCCCACCCTCACGACCACGGTTTCCTTCATGATGACCTCGCTCATGGTCAGGATATTCTCCCTGCTGATTTTTCCCGTTTCCGCCAAAGATTTCCCTTTAGGTAAATTCAGGCAAAGGCCTTTGGTACCATGGATAATCAGGTGGTAAGGATAAAGGAAAGGCGAAAATGAGCGGATTACTTCCTGAAAAGCAGAGGAAGGAACCATAAAAAAAATGGTGTTACAGGATTTGCACAAAAACTCCGGATCTTGGGTTGCGAAGATTTCAGGATTGATCTCAGCCCCGTCGACAGTGTGATTTTGGTTGATTTCATCGACCACTTCGGATCGTCTGACATAGGCGATTACCTTGCTTTTTTCGGCAAGGATATTTGCAATGGCATTACCAAAGCTCCCCATGCCCACTACTCCGACAGATTTTTCTTTAGAAGAGTTTTTCGAGGTCATATCCGTGAAGTCTGTTGTGGTAATAATACAATAGGTTCAAGTCCTGTGTTTCTATGTTTCCCATGCTGTTTTTGATCAAAGGCCGCTTGGCATGGTACATCCCGAGATTGGCAAAACCATGGTCGATGATGCTGTCAATATCCATTTTCATGTGGGGTGCTATCTGCACTTTTGAATCTGCTTCCAGTTCATGGATTTTGTTCAATACTTTTTGGCACTCTTCCTTAAATCCCTGGTAGATGATCACCACATCCTCTTCGGGCAACCTAAGCAAATTGTAAAGATCCATTTTTTTATTTTCCCGCTTGATCATCTGAAAAGCAGTGAAAGCCACCAAATGGGAGCTGAAAACCCGGTTGATTTTATGGAATTCTTCCACAATCCGCTTACCCAAATGATAGGTGTATTCTTCTTCCCTTTGGGCATCTACGGTAACTTTCCCATTGTAAAGAAAGTAATCCTTGGTGTCTATTTTCCTTCCGTTTCTATCTATACTATTGCCATCATTGTCAACATAGTTGCCCAGTACGTCCAAAGCTTTTCCGATAGAAACAGAGATATCAGACCCTTTGGTAAAGAACTTGACGAGGAATTTGGAGATTTTGTAGGAAGTAGAAAACTCATCTGATTCTTTGTAATAGCGCTCCTGTCCGGTCATTGACAGGTGTTCTTGGATCAGAATTGGTGCTTCAAGGACAAAATGGTAGTTGATCGTAACGGGCACAATGAAGATTTTCCCACTTACATCATCTTCGCCTCTTTCAAAATTTGCCCTTTGGGCTTCAACTGCAGTACTCAACAAACCAAGTTTGAGTTTTTTCTCAATCATCCCACTTCTCGAACGTGTCCCTCCGGGAAAGAAAAGACTGTGCACTCCAAACTGCAATGCCTCGGAAGAATAGGTTTTTAATGTTTCTAGATAGACGAGATTTTTCTTTCTTCTGTCTACTTTATAAGCACCGAGGGCATTCATGAAGTAGGCAAAAATGCTGATATTGAATAGGTTCAGGCCTGCACCATAGATAAAAGGGGGCAATCCCAATACAGAGATGATCCATCCTATCAGAATACTGTCAAGGTTGGAAAAATGCGTCGGAACCATCACAATCGTACCTTTGGAGGCGAGTTCTCTAATCTGATCCGTTTCTCCGACGATCTGGATTTTATCCTGCAGGCTGAATTGGTTGCTGAAAATAGATCTGAATCCTTTTACCCTAGCGGCATTGAGTAATCTTGAAAAGCCAAAAGTGACTATCCTGCGGGTAACTTTGTAATGGGAGTGGATAAAATTACTGGCGATTTCCTCCGAATACCGCATGGAAATGTCATCCAGGATTTCAAGGTATTTTTTTTTCTTTTGGGTTTTGGTCAAGCTGCCTTCCGCACTGAGTTGGACCAAGCTCGATTTTACTTTTCCCCAAAATTCTTTCTCATCATCCGGATCAACAGCCCATGGATTTTGCTTTATCCTCAGTTTTTCCCGGTAGAGGGTTGTTTCCAATTCTTCCCGAAGCAAATCCATGTTTCCGGCAGTGATTTCGAGGACGGATTTCTTGCTGGCATCAGCCACTTTCCTGACAAATTCCTTCCTGTTTTTGCTGAGTTTGACGACCGGCCACTCGTCCTTTTTGGGAAGGATAGGTTCGTATTGGTGTTTGATATAAGTATCAGCCAAGTGATTTCCTTTTTTGGGATGGACAACAAATATAACAAAAATCACCACGTTGGTACTCGCAGATTTGGGGGTGTACAATCCGTTTTTTCTGGGATAAAGAAAAAGAACAGGTTACCGAAAACGTTTTTGACTCTGGGGAGTTTGTTTGGTAATAATTATATAATGGGTTTTGTGCTACTAAGAATCCATTGTATTATTGCAGCAGCATTGTTTTATGAAGCCTGACCTCAAACAGATTCAAGCACCTATCGCAAAAGAGATGGAGGAATTTGAAATCAAATTCCGCGACTTTATGAAAAGTAAAGTCAAACTTCTCGACCATATCACCAATTACATTGTCAGACGAAAAGGCAAGCAGATGCGGCCTATGTTCGTCTTTTTGACTGCGGGATTGACCGGTGGGATTAGCGAATCTACTTACAGAGGGGCAGCTTTGATCGAACTGCTACATACAGCGACCCTTGTGCATGACGACGTGGTGGATGATTCTAATTACCGCCGTGGATTTTTTTCCATCAATGCCCTCTGGAAAAACAAGATTGCTGTTCTTGTGGGTGATTACCTGCTTTCAAGAGGACTTTTGCTGAGCGTGGACAACGGGGATTTTGACCTGCTCAAAATCGTTTCCAATGCTGTAAGGGAAATGTCGGAAGGAGAACTCCTGCAAATGGCCAAATCACGCAAGCTGGACATTACGGAAGAAGTCTATTACACCATTATCCGTCAAAAGACAGCGAGTTTGATCGCTTCCTGCTGTGCTGTCGGAGCATCGACTTCCGGGGCTACTGTTGAGACAATCGACATGATGCGCACGTTCGGAGAGAAAATCGGAATGGCTTTTCAGATCAAAGACGATCTTTTTGACTTTGGCGAAGACGAGATCGGCAAGCCTTTGGGCATTGACATCAAAGAAAAGAAAATGACGCTTCCTCTCATCTACGCTCTCAATAATGCCTCATGGCTGGATAAAAGGAAAATCATCTATCTGGTCCGAAACAAAAACGAGGACAAGAAATCTGTGAATGAAGTCATCACTTTTGTAAAAAAATCAGGGGGTTTGGAATATGCCAATGAGGCCATGACTAGATATTTTGAAGAAGCCATGCTCCTCTTAAATGACTTTCCGGATTCTGATTACAAGCGCTCCTTGGAGGGTTTAGTCAGGTATACCATCGACCGGAAGAAGTAGGGTATTATTCAGATATTTAATATCAGTAAGAGTAGGCATGCTTTGCTGCACTTTGTATTCGAGTCAAATTCCTGTTAAATTAGCAAAAACCAAATAAGAATGACGACGCTAACGCTGAAAATTAAAAATGAAGAAGATTGGCTTTTTTTAAAGACAATTCTTGATCGGTTGGATATAGAGTATGATATCAACAAGGGGAATGTATATGATCAGGATTTTGTGAAAAAAATCAAAAAAGGTGATTTGGATATCCTAGAAGGTAAAACCAAAAAGGTAAACCTTGATGATGTATGGAAATAGAATTGACTACTGAAGCACAAAAAGACCTAGAATTTTGGAAGCTAAGTAATAATGAATCAGTTCTAAGAAAAATAAGAATCCTTTTGGAATCTATTCAAATTTCACCTTTCCGAGGAATTGGAAAGCCTGAAGCCCTAAAACATGAGCTTGCAGGAAAGTGGTCTAGAAGAATTACAAAAGAACACAGGATTTTTTCCCTAAGAGGTCATTATTAAGGTTTAAAATCAGATTAACCTTAGACTCAGGATTCAAAGAATTGGAAATCACTAATTATTTTTCTGTAATCATTTCAGTAGAACTATGTTTAAGAAAACCAAAAATTCTTAGATGATAGAAATAAAGGGTATTTCAATTATAAAATCGCCCAACTGAATACTGTTAACTGACTTGCCCACTGAAAACTGACCCCAATTAACTATTCCTCAACCAATTCCTTCACAAGTGCCTCATGCTCCCTTACCCATCGGTCATAATAATCTCCTGTGCCCGGACCGGTAAATCCTGTGTGGATTTTTCTGACCTTTCTTTTTTTGTCAATATAAATCAAAGTCGGAAAAGCCAAGACCTGATTCAATGCAGGCAAAGCCTCTGATGCTTTATCTTTGTCGCTGACCCCGGCTATCAAGAAAGTATACTTAGCCTGAAGCTTATCCATGGTCTTTTTTACCCTTCCACTTGCATACTCAAACTCCGGTTTGCTTTCAAAGGCCAAGCCGATTATTTCCACGCCGCGGTCTTTGTTTTTGTCATACCAAGGTGCAAGGAATTTGGTTTCATCCACACAGTTTGGACACCAAGTTCCAAAAATCTGGACCAAAACGACTTTGTTTTTGAATTGCTCATCCGCAATTGAGATTGGCTTTCCATCCACATTTGGAAAAGTGAAACTCAAAGTTTCATAACCTTCCTTGAGGTAATTGAGTGAGTAGACATCCGGAAGCTCGAAATTCTCATTTCTAAAAGCCGTGAAAGTTTCTTTGCTTTTGGGCCCGCTGCGGAACCTCCCTGCTACGGAACCGTCCGCCTTTAACTCCCCCGAAAAAAGGAATAAATGGTTGCCGTCAAAGGTGCTTAGGTTAAAAGAATTACCGGAAACATTGCCTTCGAGGTACCTGTAATCTCCCAGTTTGGTAAGGAAAGTCCCTGTGATTTTGTCCCCGCTTTGGGTGAAAATCCCCACGGCCGGATAGACACCGCCGTCTTCCTCCAAGAACTCTGTTTGCCATTTACCTGAAAAATCCGTTTTAGGTATTTCGGTCACTTCAAATCTGCTTTTTTCTGTCTTTTCAGCCTTGAAAGGAACAAAGTAATTCTTCGCATAATTTTTTGTAAAAACTCCTTCTATCAGCCTGTTATCAATGATTATTGCCCGTATTTCTGAATCGAAGGTACCCATAGTGACCTTGATGGAATCACCTGTAATCACTACCTCATCAAAGCTCAAAACCTCCCCGGCATGGTAGGCTTCCATAATCCAGGTTTCACCTTTTGGCACAAATCCGATTTGAAAAGGAAGCAGGTCTCCGGTGAGATCAAGTTCAGCGTGCCACCTGCCATTGAGATCAAGTTTCCCAGCTGTTTTTTCTTCACAGGAAAAGATGAAAAAAAGGGTAATGAAAGAGGCAAAAACTTGGATGAATTTCATGATGAGTTGTGGTGGTTTTTACTGAATAGAAAATTAAAAATCTATTAACCTACTGGTTTTGTGTGGTAAAGTATTTTTTTTTGCAAAAGGTTCAAATGATGCTCAAGACGGTGTTGGTTTTTTTTGAGAAACTTCAAAAAGAGCCAATTTCTTTGGGAAATTTCCCCACTTTTCTCCCAAAATATAAAAAGTGTATTTGCTCTTAAAAAATTTTCATTTCATTTTAAATAGAAAGTCCATTTTTGAAGAGATTTCAATGTTTTTTTCTCTGGCAGATTTTGTCCAAGTCATTGAGCACCAAATAAAAAAAGACCTAATTTTTTCAAGATTAATTGCGAAAATTCAAACTTTTGGATAGTTTTAAGAAAAAGTGGAGAAAAGTGGGGAAAAGTGGTGGATGGTGTGATTGCTTTTCTTACTTTTGTCTTTGTAGTAAATCCAAGATAAGCCCATGGGAATGTTCAACGGTCTGTATGAATGCAAGGTGGATCCGAAGGGACGTCTGGCATTGCCTGCCAAGATGAAGGCAGCAATTCCGGATGCCAACGGCGATACCCTCATTTTGCGGCATGGAGACGATGGATGTCTTGCGTTGTACCCCCAAGTAGAGTTTAAAAAACTTTTACATCAGATCAATGCGCTTTCAGACCGTGATCCAATCCAAAGGAGGATCAAGAGAGGTTTTTTTGAAAGCATGACTGAAGTGGAGCTGGATAACGCCGGACGATTTTTGATTCCAAAGACTTTTCTCCAAAAGGCAGGCATTGATAAAGATGCCACTGTTTTGGGATATGGCACATTTATCGAAATCTGGAATCCTGAGAAATACGGTCAAAATACCATAAAGGATCAGGATGAGCTCTCAAAATTGTTGGACCAACGTCTTTCCTGATGACAGCACTTCCCTACCATATCCCCGTAATGCTTGGCCCTTGCATTGAAGGCTTGGCTATTGATCCCAATGGAATTTATGTGGACCTGACATTTGGTGGCGGAGGACATTCAAGAGAAATTCTCAAACACCTCGAAAAAGGCCATTTATATGGATTTGATCAGGATGTAGATGCTGAGGCAAATATTCCAAAAGATGACCGCTTCACATTCATTCAAGCCAATTTCAGGGATTTCAGAAAATACCTCCGTCTCTATGGCATAAATCAGGTAGACGGAATCTTGGCTGATCTTGGCATTTCTTCCCATCAGATAGACGAACCCAAAAGGGGTTTTTCTACGCGTTTCGAAGGTGAACTTGACATGAGGATGAGCAATAGCATGGACTTTTCTGCAAAGGACATACTGAATACCTACGAAGAAGGAAAGCTTCATAAGATTTTTGGCATTTATGGAGAAATCAAAAATGCCAAAACACTTGCCCAAGCGGTCGTCTCCCAACGGGCGGCCAAGCAATTTGAGACAACAGCGGATTTAAAGGCATTGCTTCAAAAGCATGCGCCAAGAGGAAAAGAATTCAAATATTTCGCTCAGGTTTTTCAGGCATTGAGGATCGAAGTCAACGACGAAATGGGCGCTTTGGAAGACATGCTGAAGCAGACTGTGGAGGCTTTGAAACCGGGAGGCAGGCTGGTCGTCATGAGCTACCATTCATTGGAAGACAGGTTGGTCAAAAATTTTGTCAACAAAGGAAAATTCCAAGGTGATGTTGACAAGGATTTCTACGGCAACCTGATCAGACCTTTGGAACCGATACACCGAAAAGCGATCACCGCAGATGAGGAAGAAATACTGAAAAACAACAGGGCACGCAGTGCCAAATTGAGAATAGCTGAAAAAAAATAAGATGAGCCAAAATACTTTCAAGAAGAAAATCCAACAAGGTTCTTCTCCAAAGGGGAATGGTAAAAACATCTTTACCCTCATCGAAGAAAAACTCAATGTAACAGGAATCCTCGGTGAGGGTGTTCCCGTCCATTTTGCGCCGCCATTCTTCTTTGCGGCTTTTCTGGCGCTTATCTATATATGGAGCAACCACCGTGCAGACAACATGATCCGCAAGATCGAAAAGATGCAGCAGGAAGTTGAAGACGTCAGGGCAGATGTCACCACGCTCGAAGCAGAATTTATGCTGAGCAGCAAGCAATCCGAAGTGGCAAAGAAAATAGCCCCTTTAGGCATAGTAGAAATAGAAGAACCACCGATTAAAATCATTGTTGACTAGTGAATATCAAACGTTCCATAGTACTGCGTGTAAGGATAGCCTTCATTTTGGTGGCTTTGTTTGCAGGGGCAATCTTCTACAGGATTGTCCATTTGCAGTTTATGGAGGGTGAAAAATGGCAGGCAAAATCTGAAACCCTGAATTTCCAATACAAACAGGTCAGCGCCACCCGGGGAAATATCTATGCCGCAGACGGAAGTCTTTTGGCTACAAGCCTGCCTTTTTACAGGGTGGTGATCGACCCGATGGTGGCTAAGGAAGATGTGTTTTCAAAAGGGATTGATTCCTTGTCCTACCAGCTCTCTGCCCATTTTAAAGACAAGTCCCTTGCCTCTTACAAAAGGACAATAAAAGACGCACGGTCAGAAAGAAAACGGTACATCGTCCTCAACCGCAGCCAAATCGGGTATCAGGACATGCAGAAAATGTCCAAATGGCCGATTTTCAGAAATGGCCGTTCCGGTGGAGGCGTGATCTTCGAAAAAATAGATAAAAGGTACCGTCCGTTCAATAACCTGGCAAGCAGGACTGTGGGATTTGTCAATGAGGACAAAAACGGCGCAGGGATAGAATACAGCTTCAATAATTACCTGGAAGGAAAAAACGGGAAAGCCCTTTTTCAAAGAATTGCAGGAGGCTCTTGGAAGCCTGTTTTTGATGCAGAAGACATCAAGCCGGACGATGGATATGATATCCTGACCACGTTGGATGTCAATATTCAGGATGTCGCCGAATCGTCGCTTTTGAGACAATTGACAGCAAAAGATGCGGCTTTTGGATGTGTGATTGTGATGGAAGTCGCCACAGGACAAATCAAAGCACTGATCAATCTGCAAAGAAATAAAGAAGGTTTTGGCTATGGGGAGAACTACAATTTTGCCATCGGCGATCAGGGATTGACCGAACCGGGATCGACTTTCAAGTTGCTTTCGATGCTGGCTTTGCTCGAAGAAGGAAAAATCAACCTCAAAGATTCCATAGATACCGGCAAAGGCACTTTCAGATTCTATGATAGAAATATGAACGATGCCAAAGAAGGCGGTTATGGTAAAATCACCATCAAAGAAGCCTTTGAGAAATCTTCCAATGTCGCCATCTCAAGGCTTGTGGAAGACAATTTTGGCCATAACCCAAGCAAGTTTGTCTCCTACATTGAGAAAGCCGGACTGGACAAACCCATTGACTTCCAACTGAAAGGCGAGGGTGTTCCCTATTTCAAAAAGCCGGGAGAAAAGAATTGGTATGGAACCACGCTTCCTTGGATGTCAATCGGCTACGAAGCGAAGTTGACACCTTTGCATACCCTCATGCTGTATAACGCCGTGGCCAATGACGGAAAGATGGTCAAACCTATGATTGTTCAGGCGGTGGTTAGGGGAAATCAGATTGAGGAAAAATATGAAACCGAGGTGGTCCGAAGGAGTATCGCCTCCTCCAAGACCATTGACCAATTGAAGGAATTACTTGAGGGCGTGGTGCAAAATGGCACTGCCAAGAACGTCTACAGCAAAGAATACAAGATCGCAGGTAAAACAGGCACAGCCCAAAAGTTGATCGATGGCCGCTACACACAGCGGTACTACACTTCTTTTGCAGGTTACTTTCCTGCGGATAATCCCAAATATTCGGCCATTGTGGTGATTGATAGCCCCAAAGGTTTTGCCGCATACGGAGGAGATGTTTCGGCACCTGTTTTCAAAGAAATTGCGGATAAGATTTATGCACAGGATCTTGGTTTGAATGATAAGAAAATGGATAAAACCTACTTGGCTTCAAACTCAGGGACTTTTCCCATGATAAAGGCAGGCAAAATGGATGAGCTTCAGATGATCTGCAACAAGTTTGGAATCTCCAACCACCTCTCCGGCGAATCGGAAGAGGAATGGGTAAAATCAACTCCTGTAAACAAAGCGGTGCTTTGGAAACCGAATAAGACAGATTCTCCAACCGTGCCCGATGTTACCGGGATGTCCTTAAGGGATGCTTTATATGTGTTGGAAAACAAAGGAATCCGCGTGGTCTACCAAGGAAAAGGACGCGTCAGAGGGCAGTCCATCAATCCAGGCACGCCGGTCAATAATGCTTATGTAATCAATTTAGTATTGGGTTAAATGAAAGTATTGAAAGACATATTGTATAAAGTCTCCCTGACTTCAACCATCGGAAACATGGAAGTGGAGGTGGGCGATATTGTCTTTGACAGCCGCAAAGTTATACAGGGAACGGTCTTCGTGGCCATTTCCGGGACGCAGGTTGATGGCCATACTTTCATTGAAACAGCCTTAGAAAAAGGTGCTGTAGCCATAGTTTGTGAAACTATGCCTGAGAAGCTGCATGGAAACATCACCTATGTACAGGTGGTCAATTCCTCTAGAGCGCTCGGTATCATGGCATCCAATTATTTCGAAAATCCATCTGAAAAGTTGAAGCTCGTGGCGGTAACAGGTACCAATGGGAAAACCACTACCGTCACGCTTCTCTATCAGTTATTTATGGAAATGGGGTATCAAACCGGTTTGTTGTCCACGGTGGAAAACAAAATCAACGGCTTGACCATCCCGTCCACACATACAACTCCCGATGCATTGAGCATTCAGAAGCTTCTCCGTCAAATGGTGGATTCGGGCTGTACCCACTGCTTCATGGAGGCGAGCTCCCATGCGATCGTGCAGGAAAGAACAGCAGGTCTGACAATCGCCGGGGCTTTGTTTACCAACATTACCCACGACCACCTCGATTACCACGGTTCTTTTGATGAATATATCAAAGCCAAGAAAAAGCTGTTTGACGAATTGCCTAAGGATGCTTTTGCACTTATAAACGCCGATGACAAGCGCGGACTCGTCATGCTTCAAAACTTCAAAGGCTCAGGCCATACTTTCGGACTGAAATTTCCAGCTGACTTCAAAGCCAAAATCATTTCCAATACCCTCGAAGGATTGGAACTGGAGATTGACAATAGGCAGGTTTGGTTCAGGATGATCGGCCAATTCAATGCCTACAACCTTTTGGGCGTATTTGCCATCGCAGTGCTTTTGGGCGAAGTCGAGGAAGAAGTGCTGATGCAGCTTTCCAAAGTACCCGGTGCGCAGGGTAGGTTTGACAAAATCGCTATGTACGGCATCACTGCTATTGTCGATTATGCCCATACTCCCGATGCACTCGAAAATGTGCTCAAAACCATCCAAGGTGTCAGAACCGGTGGTGAACAGGTAATCACAATAGTCGGATGCGGTGGAAACAGGGACAAAACCAAAAGACCGATTATGGCAAAAATCGCCACCCAGTTTTCGGATAAAGTGATCCTGACATCCGACAATCCACGTGACGAGGCACCTTTGGCCATCCTCCGTGAAATGGAAGCCGGAATCAATCCGGTGGATTTCAAGAAAACATTGACCATCGAAGACAGGCGGGAGGCAATCAAAACAGCCGCTTTGATGGCCAAAAAAGGAGACATCATCCTGGTAGCAGGAAAGGGTCATGAAACTTACCAAGAAATAAAAGGGGTCAAATATCCATTTGATGACCGTCAGGTAGTGGCTGAAATTCTTCATCTGTTGAACAAAGACTGATATGCTATATCCTATTTTTGATTATTTGGATTCAGTATTGGACATTCCGGGAACGGGGGTCTTCCGCTATATCTCCTTCAGGGCAGGGATGGCGGCGCTTTTTTCATTGATCATCACCATCACTTTTGGAAAAAGGATTATCAATTGGATAAGGAATAAACAAATCGGGGAGACTGTCCGCGACTTGGGACTCGAAGGGCAGACAGCAAAAAAAGGAACTCCCACCATGGGCGGACTGATGATTATGGCGGGCATTATCATTCCTACTTTGCTTTTTGCCAATATCAACAACGTCTACATTCTTCTTCTTCTGATCACTACAATTTGGCTGGGTACGATTGGGTTTGTAGATGATTACATCAAAGTATTCAAAAAGAACAAAGACGGGCTTGCCGGAAGGTTTAAAATCGTAGGACAGATTACCATCGGTATTATCGTGGGTGTCACGCTTTATTTTCATGAAGATGTGGTGATCAGGGAATTTACCAATCCGGTTTCCATCGAGGAAGGTGTGGTCGAAACGCCGGCATTCAGGGATGTAAAGGTCGCCAAGACGACGATCCCTTTTGTCAAAAACAATGAACTGAATTACGAGACTTTCTTCGGATTTATGGGGGAAAGCGTCACTCCTGTGTTGTATATCCTTTTTGTGATTTTCATCATCACGGCGGTTTCCAATGGAGCCAATATCACCGATGGGATTGACGGATTGGCAGCAGGCACTTCAGCGATCATCGGACTGACGATTGCCATCTTTGCCTATGTTTCCGGCAACGCCATTTTCTCTCAATACCTCAATGTCATGTTCATTCCCAATTCAGGCGAGTTGGTGATTTTCTGTGCAGCATTCGTGGGAGCGTGTGTCGGCTTTCTTTGGTACAATGCCTTTCCTGCCCAGGTTTTTATGGGCGATACAGGCAGTCTTATGCTCGGTGGGGTGATAGCTGTCTTATCCTTGACCTTGAGAAAAGAACTGTTGATCCCTGTGCTTTGCGGGATATTCGTGATAGAAAATCTCTCTGTGATCATTCAGGTGAGTTATTTCAAATATACCAGAAGGAAATACGGTGAAGGACGCAGGATATTCCTGATGTCACCGCTTCACCACCATTTCCAAAAGAAGAATATCCACGAAGCCAAAATCGTAACCCGTTTTTGGATTACAGGGATCCTTCTTGCGATCGTCACTTTGGCAACATTGAAACTGAGATAAATGAAAAAAGAGATAGCCATATTGGGTGCAGGCGAAAGCGGAGTCGGGGCAGCATTGCTGGCCCGTCAGCAGGGCTATGCGGTATGGGTATCAGATGCCGGAGTGATCAGCCCATCGAGAAGACTACTGCTGACTGAAAATGGGATCGGCTTTGAAGAAGGAATGCATTCGGAAGAAAAAATCCTTTCTGCAAGCGAAATCATCAAAAGCCCGGGAATTTCCGAAAAGGTAGGCATTGTCCAAAAGGCTATTGAAAAAGGCATTCCGGTCATAGATGAACTTGAATTTGCCTTCAGGTATACAAATGGAAAAGTAATCGCCATCACCGGTACAAACGGCAAGACCACGACTACACTTCTTACTTACCACCTTCTCAAAAAAGGCGGACTCAACGTCGGATTGGGAGGAAATGTGGGAGAAAGCTGGGCCGCCCAATTGGTCAACGGAGACAGGGATTGGTGGGTGCTTGAAGTCAGCAGCTTTCAGGTCGACGGATTCATAGCTTTAAAACCATCGATTGCCATATTGACAAATATCACTCCTGACCACTTGGACAGGTACAATTATAAAATTGAAAATTATATCGCCTCTAAAATTTCTTTGTTTAAAAACATGGATGATAAAGGCGCAACGATTTATTGGTTTGATGACCAACTGATCCAATCAGGTTTTCAAAAAGTGGATTTGAAGGCTGATACCTTTCCATTTTCTCTCAAAGAACCCCAGAATAAAGGTGGGTACTTTGACGGTAATGCCATCAATGTTCAGGCCCTAGGCAAGAAATTAACAATAAACCCAAAAGATATTATCCTGAAAGGAACCCACAACATGCTCAAT
>JBBRFK010000090.1:0-14691 GCA_038224435.1 Cytophagales bacterium
TCCCCCAGCCCTAATTCCAGAATTATTTCCTCCATTCCTTTTTCATCCTGCTTTCCATTTCTATTTTTGGAGAAAAGATACTTGCATGGCCCTGACCAAAACAGAAGTTTACAATGCCGAAAAGAACCTTGACTATATCGAACCGCCCATCAAGCAGCGGGGTTATGCACTTTACAAGAGCGGACAGGTCAGGTTTCAACAATATGATTCGGATAGGAAAACCTATGATTTTAAGGTAACGGGAAATATTGAACCCTATTATGATGTGTCTATAAACCTGGAGGATTCGGAAGGATTTGATTTATTTGATGAATTTGATGAATTCGAGGAAGGGGTTTTGTCCTGTACCTGTATCCACTTTGAGGAGGCAAACGAATGCAAGCATGTGGCGGCGGCACTTCAGTTTTTGCTCGCCAACAAAAAGAACAATTTCAAAATAAATACCCCGATAATCTCCATCTCAAGCATAAAATCGGGTGAAATCTCTTTTCCCGTAGAGATTCCATGCAAGGAGGAGGACCTGCTTAACCTGCATAAAATGATCCCCGTGGATTCCAGGACTTCCAGCTATGAAGCCCATTTGTCAGAAGTTGTTTTCATGGAAAACGGATTGAAGTATATCCTATCCGGTTATTATTTCAATGGCTATGTTGAAGTCTCGTATGATAATGGGAAAGTAACCGTCAATGGAAACCATCGAAAACCTCAGATAGTCAAGCAGTCTCTCAAATGGCTGCAAGGCAGGTATGCCAAAAGCATCACCAATGATGCCGCTATACTCACCCAAAAACAGCGTGATGCATTCATTCTTCAAAAGCTTGAGGAAAGAGGCGTATTGAAACAATTGAAAAATCCCCTAAAGGCATTGGAGTTTGGCTTAAGGAGTGACATTATCACACTATGGTTTACGGGAGAGTTGGAGGGATTGGTGAATATTGATAGTATGGCATCGGTAATCAATGAGAATTTACCCGGAAGTATTCCAAACAGTTTTTCCATTTCTACCACAACCCAAGAAAATGAAATCGGGACATTCAATGCCGGATTTGCGTTGGTCTATTTTTACGATACAAATTTTTCCGAGATCCTCCCCATCATGGCCAAGGGGACAAAAAAAGACCCTTCTGCCCTCAATGTCAAATTTGAGACATTGGAAGACCCCTATGACATGAGGCTTGCCAATACCGAAAACCTGGACAGGGCTTTGTTCCAAATATCGAAAATTACGAAAGCAAATAAAAAAAGCAGTCAATCCGATGTATTCGAGCTGTTCAGGGAGTTTTTGGACCTTAGCAAAGATTATCCGCTCTATGCGTTTTTGGGAGATGGCTATGATACCAATCATATCAGGAAATCGCATTTTGACAAACGGCTGCAAATCCATGAGGCAACTGCAAAAATCATTTTGACCAAAACAGGTATCTTGTACCACCTCGAAGTCCATATTATCTTTGGTGAACATAACCTTACGCTGTCAGAAGCAGAACCGCAACTGGAAATCACCAATTGTTTTGCGGTTTTCCTCAAGCAGCATTTGTTGGTATTCGCCAATCAGAAAGTCTTACAACTTTTGGGTTTTCTCCAATCCTACCCCATTCTCCGGTTTGTTGAAAAAGACTTTGACGTGTTTTTCCAAAAAATAATTGTTCCAATTGCCAATTCTATAGAAATAGAGGATGAAACAAAGACCCTGAAACAAGCCGAAGTCGAAGGACCACTTCAACGCCAACTGTATGTCTCTGAACTCAGCGGATTGGTCATTCTCCGCCCACAGGTCAGGTATGCTGAAACGGCTTTTTCAAATCCCCTTGAAGGCAACAGCATCCTCGACGGAGCGACCAAAACAGTGTACCTGAGGGATGGTGAATTTGAGGGTCAGTATATGGAGTTCCTCCGGGACCTGCATCCCAACTTCAAAAGCAGTGGCAATCAGGGATTTTTCTACCTGACGCACGATGCCTTTATGAAGGGATTGTGGTTTTTTAAGGCTTTTGAAAAATTGAAATCCCAACAAGTCCGGGTCTTTGGCTTGGAAAATATCAAAATCAAAAAATATAGCCCTTACCCTCCGGCAGTTTCGATGGAATTCGGTTCTTCGCAGGACTGGTTTGAAGTCAACGCTTCCGTGGCTTTTGGAGATCAAAAAGTCAAACTGAAAGACATCAAAAAAGCTTTGGACCTCCATCAGGATTATATAGAACTCGAGGACGGCAGCATCGGCATCCTTCCTGAGGTTTGGTTGAAAAAATTCGGAAAACTGTTCCGTTCCGGTGAGTCAGACAAAAACGGCTTTAAAGTCCCCAAGACCTTATTTCAGGTGCTGGATGGATTTGAGGAAACGGTGAATTTTCCTGAAATCATCCGGGAAATCGAGGAAAAAAAGGAGAAGCTCCGGGCATTTACCCAAATCAAAAAGGCCGATATCCCCAAAAAGCTGACTGCCGAACTGAGGAATTACCAGCATACGGGACTCAATTGGTTGAATTTCCTGCAGGAATATAGCTGGGGAGGAATCTTGGCAGATGACATGGGTTTGGGCAAAACGCTCCAAATGATTGCATTGATGTGTAAGCTGGCAGAAAGCAACAAAAAGGCAAAAATCTTGGTGGTTGCTCCCACGACGCTCTTGTTCAATTGGAAAAATGAACTGGAGAAGTTTGCGCCACACTTGGATTACTTCATCCATCATGGCAACAGGTCTGATTCCGTCGATGAACTCAACAAGCATCAGGTCATCCTGACAAGCTACGGACTTGTCATCAATGACTTGGAATTATTGCAAAAAATCAAGTTTGATGCCATCATCGCCGACGAATCCCAAGCGATCAAAAACACCCAATCCCTCAGGTACAAAGCCATCACGAAGCTGAACGGCAAGGTCAAAATGGCCATGACGGGCACACCTATTGAAAACGGCTTGGCGGAGTTGTTTGCCCAAATGAACTTCGTCAACCCGGGTTTTTTCCATTCCTTCAACAGTTTCAGGGAAAACTACCTCAAGCCCCTCAAGAACGGCGACCGGGAGATTTTGTTGGAATTACAAAATAAGATCAGGCCATTTGTACTCCGCCGGACCAAGGAAGAAGTGCTGACCGAGCTTCCCGACAAGACGGAAGAGTACCTCTATTGTGTGATGAATCCGATTCAGCGCAAAATATACGATGCCTACCGCAACGAATACCGGGATTACCTTCTCAAAAAATTTGATGATGAAGGCGCCGAAAATTCCAAGATGTATGTGCTCGAAGGACTGACCAAACTCAGGTTGGCCTGTGATGCCACCAACCTGGTCAGCCATTCCGAGGCAAAAAATGAGTCGGTCAAAATCGACTTGCTCATTGAACATATCTTGGAAAAAACCGGCAATCATAAAATCCTAATCTTCAGCCAGTTTGTAAAAATGCTGAGCTTGGTTCAGGCCAAATTAGAGGAAAACCTGATAGACTACACCTATCTTGATGGCAGTACTTCGCTGAAAAACAGGGAAAAGGAAGTTCATGAATTTCAAAACAATGAGCAAAAGCGGGTATTTCTCATCAGCATGAAAGCCGGTGGTGTGGGCCTCAACCTCACCGCAGCTGATTATGTGTATGTGTTGGACCCATGGTGGAACCCTGCTGTGGAAAATCAGGCCATCGACAGATGCTACCGGATAGGGCAGGAAAAGCACGTGATCGCCTACCGCATGATCTGCAAAGATACCGTGGAAGAAAAAATCATGCTGCTGCAGCAGGCAAAAAGCAAATTGGCCAAGGAGGTGATTTCAGAAGGTGACAGCTTCCTGGGTGCGTTGGACAAAGAGAGTATGTTGTCGCTGTTTGAGTGATAGGAAAATTTGAATAGACACCTGTAAATGATAATTTCTGGCGTTAAATCTGTCGGTCCATCCATCTTTGGAAAAGTACGTCATAAACCCCATAAAACGATTTTCCATCGTTTTTGTACTCTTTGTAAACCAATTCTTTGACCTGCAAAGCTTCCAAAGACCTCAGTACGGTAGCAGGACTGCCCAATTGATGACCTGATACAAAAGCCTTAGATGAGGGTTCGATGACTTCTTTTTCTTTAGCAATAGCTTTGAGTAGCTTCCATTGCTGAAGGGTCAAAAGGCTTCTATAATGGAAAAAGAAAGGCTCTTGTTCTTGAAGAATTCTTGATGCCTCTTGATGCCAAAGGGACTCGTCCACATTTTTTACACCAGAAAGAAATACCCTGTTGCAGAGCAACTGCACATAGTAGGTATGGCACATTGTCCAATCTAACATTTGCTCGGTTACCACAGAAGAAATGCTCCTTCCCCCCTCCACAAATTTGGCTTCTATAAAATCAGCATATTTCTTTTGATCGATTTTTTCTATTTTCATGGGGCTGGCACTTTTAAAAAAAGGTCTTCCAGGGTCGGAAAACATGCTGCTGAGTATATGCTGCTGGCTTCCTGCGAAAATAAACCGGACATTGGGCAAGGACTGAATCAATCCTCTAAGCCAAGCATCTGTGTTTTGCTCTGGATAATGGCCAATCTGCTGAAATTCATCGATAGCGACTACTATAGGGCTGTCTTGTTGCCCCAAGAACTCAAAAATATCCCTCACCTGCCTTGGAGAGTCCTTTACGTCAAGCCCAACTTGGGGAATTCCAGAAAGGGCATCAAAGCTGAGGATTGGCCTGAGCGATTTGACAAAATCCCAAACTTTTCTTCCTATGGGACTCTTTTCAGGAATGGATTGTAAGAGGCTTGAAGCAAGGGAATTCAAAAAATCCTTCTCGTTTTCAGTATGTAAAATATCCAAGTAAATCCCATTCCATCCTTTGGGCAATTTACCCATGACGTGGCGAATCAAGGCTGTTTTACCTAGTCTCCGGATGCCGAGCAGGAGACAGGATTCTCCCCCTAATAGCATCGAAAGAATCTTTTGAGTTTCTATTTCTCTGTCACAAAAGTACTTTGGGCCATAATAGCCGGTCGTCGGAAAAGGACTCGTTGGATTCATCTTTGGAAGATTCATTAATATACAATTTGTAAATTACAATTTGTAAATTAGAATTTTATGAATCAAGAAAGAATATTATCTTATCCCCGTTTAGTTAAAAAAATATTAAAGTAAACTCTGACTTTAACTTTCTTATTTTCAGGATCAGATAATCTCGACTTGTTTGTTTTATCACCGTTGGACAAAGAGATTACGTTGTCGCTGTTTGAGTGAGGGGGGATTCTGCTCTGAAAATTTCACTGTCAAACTTTCGGAAATGGGACCTCATTCCTAGGTATAAAAAAACCTTTAATACTGTTTGGGTTTCGGACACAAATTTGAATATGACTTTTTTCAAATAAACCAGCACCAATAAATGCTGGACCTCCCTCCGTAAAAACTCCACGTGTAGTATCAAAATTTTTAATACTGCTCGTTTTCGAATCATTTATTTCACTTTCCCAGTTTTCAAAAATAGATTGATGCATATATTCAATGACCGCACAATCCAGTTCTCTTAAAACCATATCCTTATTTGGGTCGCCTTTGCTATTTCTGTTTTTTGGGAGTTCTTCACCTAAGATTTTATAAAGTTCATTTAATGATGAATGATAATCCTTAATGACTTGAATGTATTTTGAATCCAAAAAATCACAACAGTATCCAAGATGGATAACAGCTCCGATTACAGAAGGGTTTTTGATACTTCCATCTTCCATTTTCTCCTCAGCCCAAATTTGGGCTCTTGAGTAGTTATTCTCCCAAAAATACATGCCATGTCCTAACCAATCATAGGGCTTTTCGGAAATTTTGATTTCATCAGGTGCATTGACAAGCTTATCCCTTACTGACTTATCAAAACCATGAAATCCAATAATAATATTTGGCCTTACATCATACATTAAAAAATGGTTTAAATGATCAGTGGGTTGATTCTTGCTTAGAAAATGCTTTTAATCCTTTGTAATTACTTGTAAACTCTCCCTTTTTTGTTACAATTCCGGCTCGATTCAAAACCTCAATGGCTTCTCTTTTGGTCATTGTTTTTGACCTTTCCTTCAGACCTTTGGCGATTTCTTTAAGCTTCTCTATTTCCTCATCTTTCATAACCATTCCATTTTAACACATCTACGTAAATATAAAGATTAATTTCAAAGTTTTTGTTCCATCAATACCAATTGATTAACGTCTTCAAACCTGTCCTAGAGGTTTCACCTTCCCCAACAATATCACCAATACTTCCTTGTACATCTTAAGGTCTTCCCGACGGATTAAAACAGAACGAATTTAGGTACTTAAAGTAGCGAAAATCAAAACTTATTAAACCCTGAAATTGTAATTCCTGATTTTATATCTTCCCCAGCACCACTTCTGGCAATATTACCAAAGCTTCTTTGTCCATCTCTGGGTCTTTCCAATAAACCATCCAATTGACATAGACTTTATGGATCGTATATCCTTTTATCTCAAAAGATTCCAAGGTTTTTTTGAAGGAATTGGAAAAACGGAGAACCGACTCGCCATTGGCATTGAAGCATTCATGGCCTTTGATTTCAAGCTTTTCACCGGGTCGCAGTGTTTGTATTTGCCGCTGCCGATAGACAAAATAATTGAGCCAGACATCGCTATGATTGAGGTGAATGACCAAGGTCTCAGGATCTGTGTAGGTGCTGTTGTCTATGCTGTGCTGCGGCTGACCGGAATGGAAGCCACTAAGAAAGTTGCCCTGATAATGGACTGACAAAAGGCTTTTTGCCCTTGTCATGCCGACATACAGCAGGCGTTTTTCATCTTCCTCCCTGGGCTGACCGTGTTGGTAAAGCAGGAAAACTTGGTCAAACTCCTTTCCTTTGGCCTTGTGGATGGTGGATACGAGGATATTTTCCGAAAGATTCCTATAAAAATCCTCCGGTTTGGATTCGCTGACAAAAGTTTCAAAATCACTGCGATACCGGGTTTTGGGATAAATGCTTTCAAAATCTGACAAAAGCAGGAACACCATTTCAACCTTACTTGTCTTTGCAAAACTTTCCTGCAATTGCTTTTTGGCTTTGTCCCAAGTCTCTAATGGAATGGCATACACTCCATCTTTCAATAGGAGTTGACGCATAAAATACCTGATTTCATACAGTTGAAACAAATTGAAACCTTCATTGCCTTGGATCAGCTTCACAGGCAGTTTGTGCTGTCGCAGCAATCCGGCCACTTTGAGAGCTTCATCGTTGGTCTTGGTCAATACAGCAACAGTTCCCATAAGATCGGTTTGCAGGATTTCCTCCACCAAAGGTTTTATGATTTGTGCCGAGCTGTGCCCGGTAAGCAAGACCTTTCCCAGTCCTTGGTCCTTGGCTATGATCGGAATCTGCTTTAGCCTATAAGGAATCGTTTCCACCCATTGGTTGGTAAATTCGACCAAGTTGGCCTTACTCCGATAGTTATCCACCAATTCATATTTCACCGCCTTTTTTTCAAGGATGAATTTCCCCAAGTATTCCGGGCTTGACCCACGAAATCCATAGATATTCTGATCATCATCTCCTACGGCTATGACACGCATCTCTTCATTTTGAGCCATCAGGGCTTCTACTAAGGCATACTCTTCGCCACTCATGTCTTGGGCTTCGTCAATGACCAAAACTGTTTTGGTGATTTCCTTGATCTCTGCTTTGTTTTCCAGGATCAAAACCGTGGCCTGAGGGATGATGTCGCCGACTTTTTCCAAGGTTCCCATTTTACCCAACAGGTCAAAACAATAGGAATGGAATGTCTTGATGTCCAGATACAGGGCAGCATTGCCGATCAGCCCCATCAGCCGCTTTTTGAATTCCGTGGCAGCAGCCCTGGAAAAAGTCAGCATCAACAGCTGTTCCTGTTTGACATCTTCCATCAGCAGCAGGGCGGCTAGCTTATGGACAAGAATCCGGGTCTTGCCACTGCCTGGGCCTGCGGCGACCATGATATATTTGGATTCTTGGTCATTGATGATTTTCAGCTGTGAGGCAGAGAGCTCCCCAAAGAGCTTTTTGAATTTGGCGGGGGTGATGTTTTGGCTGATTTCCTTTTGCCTGTTGCCTTTGAAATATTTGTTGAGAAAAACAATATAATTCATCTGAAAATAATCCTCCACAAACTGTAGCGCCTCTTGGTAATCGGCGATCATTTTTTTGGCATATTCTCCGACAATGTGGATCTGCTGGACTTTGTTTTCATAAAACCTATCGAGTTTTTGATAGTCCTCCTGTTTGTACTTTGTCTTGTTGTCCTCCGTCGTTCTTTCTATACTCAGCTTGTTATACAATACCAGAAAACCCCCTTCGATTTTCAACGCTTCAATTCGGGAAAGATAGAACAACGCATCCTCCACTTCTGCAGTGGAACAGCTTCTGACAAAAAGCACTGAGGAGGATTCAAAACGTTCTTTGAGTTCCTGTACCGAAAAGTCCACAGGCAGCTCTCCTGAAAACAATGGCAGTTCAGATTCAGAAGTGCCGGTATTGTTGAAAAGGTCTTGGACTATAAACTTGGCCAATTCATGCCTTATCCGAAACTTCTCCCTGAGCGCTTCCATCGGGAGATTCAGCTTCATTTCTACATGGTTTTTAGAGGTTTTGGAAAACCTTTTGGAAACCCAGTTTTTGATACTCCAATAATTAAAAACGGCCCGGATACTTGCAGGATTGACTGACTTTATGCCTTCCAATGATGCAGCTTCATTCAGGGCTTTCAGGTTGTATATTTCTGTGCTTTGGGAAATCTGATGAAGGAGAAAATTCTCCAACATCCCAAAGGCATCCACCAAATCCAAAGAGCGGTTGACATGCTCGGACTTTCTGACGAAGGCTTTTAGGTCTTTTGCATCCGCCAATATTTTTACCTCCCTGAGCAATTGGATGATTTCAATGACTTCTTCTTTGACTATTCCCAAGTGGTCGGCGATATAATCGACCCTAGCCTCTCCCTCATCTTCTTGATTTTTTTGTCTGCTCTTGGAGGAAAAAAGCTTTTTGATGATCCTGACTGCTTTCTCTTTTTGCTTTTCGGAAAATAAAGGAGAGGTTTCGATTTTGTGGATGGCTTCCTGTGCTGTTTTGGATTGGATGCTACTTGCAAAAATCTTAGGCATGTTTTGCCCTCTTTTGAGGTATCCGGCATCTTCGAGCGCGGCTATGGCTGTAGTTACGCGTGTTTCGATATCCATGATAGAATCATCCCATCCCGCTTTCCTTGCAATCTCCAAGGCGGAGTTGGAAACTTGCTTGCGGTACCGGGTCAGGTCTTTGACAGCCTTCCATACCTGTTGGATTTCCTTCAGCGAAAGTTTGGTCTGATTGAGCAAGATAAAGTGCTTGCTGAGGTCTTCTTCATCAAACAGCACAAAGCAATCTGCTTCGATGTTTTCATCCCTTCCGGCACGTCCGGCCTCCTGTACGTAGTTTTCCAAGGAATCGGAAATTTCAAAATGCACAACCAATCCCACGTCTTTTTTATCCACACCCATTCCAAAAGCGGAAGTGGCTACCATGATCGGTACTTCTCCGGCTATGAAAGCATTTTGGTTTGAGGTCTTTTCAGACTTGTCCATTTTCCCGTGGAAAGCCCTTGCATCAAAACCGTCCTTATTGAGCCTTTCTGCCAAAAGGTCAGCTTTGCGGGTACGGGATACATATATGATACTTGGGCATTGTTTGGCTTCGAGCAAATCACGGAGGGCAATATACTTTTCCTCCTCCTTGTTCCTTTCTACTACTTCGAATTTCAGATTGGTCCGTGCCACAGTCGAGCGGAATATTTCCAGGTTCAGAGAAAGTTTTTCCTTGAAATAAGTCCTGATGTCTTCTATGACTTTTTGTTTGGCAGTAGCTGTAAAACAGGAAACAGGAATGGGTTCTTGAATTCTCTTGCGGGTTTCAAGAGATCGGATAAAGTCAGCGATATAGAGATAATCAATCCTAAAATCCTGCCCCCAAGAAGAAAAGCAATGCGCTTCATCTATGACAAAACGGTTGATTTTTCTTCCAAGCAAAAGTCTTTCGATGGTTTTGGAGCGCAGGGATTCAGGGGAAATATACAGGAGGGAAGCTGACCCGTCGGCTACCCGTTCAAATGACTTGGCCCTTTCGATGGGGTCCAAAAGACCATTGATGGTGACCGCTTCGGTGATGCCAAGGTTTTCGAGGTTGTCCACTTGATCCTTCATCAATGACTGCAGTGGGGAAATGACCACTGTCAGTGCCATTTCATTTCTTCCGGCCATCAATGCCGGCAATTGGAAAGTAATGGATTTACCTCCACCGGTAGGAAAAATAGCAAGAAGGGATTTGCCATCCACGGCTGCCTGAACAGCTTTTTGCTGCAAAGGTTCGCCACCATAAGACCGGAATTGGTCAAATCCAAAAATCTCCTGCAAGCCTTTATGGATGTCATGTTTTTCATTGCAAAAGGTACATCCCTGCAGACATGGTCTGCCTCGGAGCAATGTTAGGATTCGATCCGTTTCCGGGAATTGTTGTAGCACCCAAGGTGGTGGGATGCTGCTTTTGTCTCCGGTATGGATAAGAGCTATGGCGTAAGCCAAAGGAAGCGGATGCTTATCAAGCATTTTTTCCAGATCGGCATGCGTGCAGATCAATCCTTCAAATCTTTCTTTGATCCTTTGGGCCAAGTTATCCACAGGCTTTTGGACATCCATAAATTCGAAAAAACCTTTGAACTCTGTTGTTTTATGAAGCAGGAAGTAAAAAATATCTTGAATATCCGAACCCAAAGCATGAAATGCGCTGAGCTCATCGAAGAATAAATCCTTGGCCTTGATGGCATCATTTAACGGATTGTTCAGGCTGTCTGTTTGGAGTTTATCGTCTTTTACAAGGTGGTGGTAGGGTTGCTTTGGAAAAAGTAAAGGGGAAAGGTAAAGGGTATCGATGAATTTCAGATTTTGAAAAACCGAATTTCCAAAAGACTTTTCAAGGTATTTGAGGTCATGATAAAGGAGATTATGTCCACAAAGAAAAAGTCGTTTTCCCATAAAGGCGATCAAATCCTCAGTCATGTTGGAATGAAAAGTCAAATTATCCTCCCTCACCGCACCGATATCTAAGATTTTCAGACTTTTGGGATCAACCTCAGTATCTATAAACAGGATGTTTTTCACAATGAAAAGTTTTTACTTGTCTCCAAATGGATAAATATAAAGAGGAAAATAGAAACGAAATTTTATAATTATATCTAAATTGATTAAAATCCTTCCTTTATTCCTCAATACTTATGAAATGCAATATCTTACCCACACTTTTTTCACTCTTCGCGCTTTCTTGCAGCCAACCAAAAACCCAAACTGATATGAAAGAAAACGCATTTATAGAAATCCTTGACAAATCGGCATTGAAACTCCTTGAACCCGATGCACCGATTGAGGTCATCGCTTCAGGATTTGATTGGACGGAAGGTCCTTTGTGGTTGGAAAAAGAACAAAAGCTGCTCTTTTCTGATATCCCCAAAAACTCGATTTTTCAGATTGATGCCGGAGGAAAGACAAGCCTTTACCTTCAGCCATCGGGCTACACCGGTTCTTTGGCCCGTGGTGGTGAAACGGGTTCCAACGCGCTGATACTTGACCCAAGCGGGGCTTTGGTACTGTGTCAACATGGCGACAGACGGATGGCGAAAATGAATGCACCCTTGGACAAACCCAAGGCGGATTATGTAAGCATTGTGGATAATTATCAGGGCAAGCGCCTCAACAGTCCAAACGATGCTATTTATGACAAAGAGGGAAATCTATACTTTACCGATCCACCATATGGCTTGGAATTCAATGTGGATGATCCAAGCAGGGAGCTTGACTTTCAGGGAATCTATTGCCTGAAAACCGATGGCGAACTATTACTTGTCGACAGCATTTCCCGTCCCAATGGCATTACTTTTTCCCCAGATCAAACAAAGCTAATCGTGGCCAATTCTGATCCCGGACATGCGGTTTGGTACCAATATGACCTTGTTTCACCAGGTATTGTGGAAAACCGACAATTGTTTTTTGATGCTACCTCTTATGTGGGAAAAGAAGGGTACAATGGCCTTCCCGACGGGATGAAGATGCATGCCTCAGGAATTTTGTTTGCCACCGGACCGGGAGGGGTTTGGGTATTTGATGCAGCAGGAAAGGCTTTGGCAAGGATAGCCACAGGAGAAGCCACTTCAAATTGTGCTTTTTCTACGGATGAAAAGACACTGTACATCACTGCGGATTACTATGTATTGAAGATGGGTTTGAAGTAGTAAATGGTGCGTTATAGATTCGGGTCAGCACATGATAGCTTTTTGAGTATTTCAAAGATTCCATTTTGCCAAAAAGATAACTTTCAACCGAATAATCCCGTCTTAGATTGGCCCATTTATCAGATAAGCCATGAGAAAAATCACGCCAATTTTAATGTTTCCTATAATTTGTTTATTAGTTGTTTCATGTTTTACACCAAGAGACTATTTTTCTAAGAAGGTCAGTGAACCAAGTAAGCCAATTGAAAATTACATCCTATTGTATTCAGTCCTACATGATGATTTGCTGGATTTGGGAGAGCAAAATTACAATACTTACCTCAAAGGAAAATTCAACAATTTGGAAGACAAAGGCTTCCGTGACAATTTGGTAGAAAAGTATTTGAAATTGAAAGAAAATGAAACGCCTTGGGATTACAGGCTGATTTTTGAGGATTTTCGTGCTTATGATTATGCGGAATTCAAAAATCAATTACAAAAAAGGGAGATAGGGTTCGTATTGCTTGTGACACAGAAAAGTTTTGTGCAGAACGAGGAATTATCCGCCATCATCAAACATCAGGTATACCTTTTTGAATTGGGAAAAGACGAACCTATTTGGGTTTCTTATGGCTTCCTAAAAAATGCCTCTACAGGAAAATTTGCTAAAGGAATCCTAGCTTCATTAAAAGAAGAGGGATTGCTTTAACCCGATTTTACTTTATCCCATTGGTTCTACCCTGAATTTTGTGAAAGGGGAAATTTTTAAGATCAATAAAATAATTGTTAAAATAACCCGATTCGAAATATGGAAGTAATTCTAAAATGGTGTAGTTAATCCGTATTTATTTACCACAAAGTAACAAAGAAAACAAAAGCCCGCTTTTTGTTTTCTTTTGATTCTTTGTGGTTTATTCTTTTTAAAGGCTGCTTTGTATCTGATTTTGACCATTCAGTTGCCTGTTTTTGGAAATCTTAAAACTTTTATTCTCTTAGGATACAAAGTTTTCACAACATTCGTGGTAGAACCATATAATTTAAGATTTGCAATTTATTCTTTTCGGTATTACCTTATTTTGCCTTGAATTGTAATGGATTTCAATTTCAAATTGGAATGGATGGAAGGGTGGAATTATAAATTACACCCAGTCCACCATCCAACGGTTGACTTCGCCTTGGAGGGGGGTATTGATATCCTCAAGATCATCGAGTCCATTGAAGCTGACCGATAGCAGAACCTACATTTTAATCAAAATACTCGAGCTGTCCTCCTTGGTTTGTATTGTCAATGGTAACCACTAAGCAAATAGCATGAAGAATTAATCTAATGGAATTAAACAATGGGATCACTTCCTTTGGCACCGGCTTTGTTATGATTTAGCGGAATAAAACAAGAAAATATGGAAATTTTTATAGGTGTTGCTATTGTGGGATTACTGATAGCCTTGATATTTTTTCCTTTAGTATATTTCACGAGGAGAAGTTCAGACATCAGACTGTTGGGAGATAACATGGAATTTCATTATCCGATGCGGAAAAAGGAAATCAACCTAAATCAAGACCTTAAGAGTTGGAACATGCAGGAAGCAAAATTCCTTTGGATAGGAAAGGTTTATTCCATCAATATTGAGCTTAAAAGTGGTAAGTGGCACCATGTGAATACCAGGTCCAACACAGAAACCTTTGAGAAAATTTATTCTTACCTAGATATCACTTATTCTGACAGGAGGAAAAAGGATTTGGATTTTCGGTAACTTCTAAAATGCTTATTAATCACCTAGGACCTGCACCACAAGCTGCAGTTCTGCCTTCCCTGCCTTTCTCCACTTTACACCGTTTAGACATTGAACGTATGGATTTTAGCCTGCTGCCTAAGCCTTCACTTCCTGCCAGCGATACTCCTCCGATTTCCTGATCTGCTCGGGTGGTGGCAGGTCCTCCGCGTAAACACGTTTCCTTCCCGCACCGGCATCTTTTTCCCCGGGCAGTAAGTTCATTTTGCATCCTGGATACCCCTCCTGGTTGAGGTTTGCCGTTGGCGCTATCCGTATCCCCACATGGCTGAGATTTGGTGTTTGCTCTAGGCGTATCCACAACAATTGTCGGGATCAAATTACGCCCTTCTATGAAATGAATTTCTAATTCAAAAATTCAAGAAATAACTTTCGTTAGTTAGGTTTTGATGAATAGCCAATTGCATCCCGATATCGTGGATGGTTGGAATAAAAGGGTGGAATTACAAATAACATTCAGTCGCAGCAATTACTATTCAACCCACTTCGGGGCTGTTGGTCGAAGGAGCCAAAATGCTAAGATGAATGCAAGTCAAGAATCTTCCAATTTAAGAAAAACCTACTATGGAACACGGGTGGGCAGGATCCGCCGCGGCGGAGGGCCGGCGTAGGCCATGAGCGCGGATAGGATTAAAATTTCTTGAACTTTTGGTTACTTTTTGTTTCAAGACAAA
>JBBRFK010000091.1:0-14624 GCA_038224435.1 Cytophagales bacterium
CGGGCCAATCCGGGAAGCTGTGGCACTTCCCCTTCAAAAAAATATTGGTTTCTGTTTTTGGTATAAGTAAACGGCTTGGCATCAGGATATTCTTCTATCATATATTGATAGGCTTTTTTGGAAAGCTTCAACATAACCGGAAACTGACTCTTGCCTGAATAACCGAACAATCCCTGCTCCAAAGGCTGATGTAATGATTGGTATCTGAAAACCTTTGAAGTCAATAAAACCTCTCCTATTCTTTCGATCTTAAACATTTTCATTCCCTTACTTTCCACTTCCAAGGCATATATTGAATCGAAATTTCTATTGAAAGCTACCGGTTCCACGATTCTATCCGAAACAGAATCCGAGCTGACCGAATAATAATCCTTCAATATCACCTGATTTTGATCCTTGATGGCATGTGAGATCAAGTCCACAAAAATCCCCAGATTGGCATTGAACAGCTGATTGACACTCTGACGGAAATCAGAACGGATATTGATTTTTTGGAGGATGGAATCCTTCAGCAGGTTTTTTTTGCTGCTCTTATTGATCAGTTCATTCATGAATTGGACTTCTTCTTCGTTGAAAGTACCAAAAGCATGCTCCACGGGGATTTCTACACGATCCACAATCCTGAACTTGGAGTGGTTCTTTTCGATCGCAAATCCCAAAGCCTCCAAAAGTTTGAAATAACGGTAAATGGTCCTTGCGTCTGTATCAAGGGATTGTGCCAATCTGTGTACGTTTTTTCCGATATTTCCCCTCAGAAGATTGATGAGTTTAAAAACCCTGAGGATTTTTTGCTGTTCGATTGTATTTGCCTGCGCCATAAGATTAAAATTATAGCCAAAAGATACTACTTTTAGTAATTCATCAATTAATGATTGACACAAAATGTCCCAAAAAAATTCAAAATCAATTTATTTCTTGACCGGCAGTTTGTTCCTGATCGGTTATTGGATTTTTGGCTATGACGGGATCACTTTCTCGGATGATGTCTATTACATGCAATTTGGGAGGGATTTCTGGAGGGGATTGGAGTTGAGAGACAGCAGCCACTTTACCGAAAGATGGGGTGCATTCCTATTTTCCGGCCTTTTTACCCATTTGTTTGGATACACAGACAGGTGGGCATCTGTTCCTTCCCTAATTTCGTATTTGGTTTCTTTTTACCTATTACTTCACCTCAAAAATGAGAATTCCTATAGATTCTGGCTTACACTGTTCTTCTGCACTCAGGCATATTTTCTCCATTTTCTACCCAAAGTCTATCCTGACAGCATTTTGGTGCTTTGGGTAATACTCGTTCCATTTACAGCGGTATACAGACAGAAATATCCTTTTTGGATGGGAATGACCATGGCGGCGACATTTATGATTGGATTTGCTACAAAGGAAACGATGGTTCTGTTGTTACCTTTTCCATTCTTGATTTTCTTTTTTGATTGGAAAAATGGAAATAACCTGAGCTTTTACAAATGGTTTGGAGCTTGGTCAATCCTTATTTTGGGGATTTATTTCTTCATCAATTTCATCAAATACCAGAACGCATTTTTCCATATTGATGCCATTCACTCAAATTATTATACTTGGGAATTCAGCTATCATGATAAGGGTTGGGATGCCATCTTCAAAAGGATAACCTACGAACCTGTCCTTGTTTTTGTGTTACGTAGTTTTTGGATTTGGATTGCGTTTTCCATTTCTGGAATGGTTATTGGAATAAGTACTAAAGAAAAAATTGTTTTTGAATTCGCAATGGCGGCACTTTGTTTGATTTTCGGTTTTTGGTTTATGAGTTCTTCCTTAGAATTTTATAACCCCATCTATATGAATCCAAGACACCTCATCATCTTGGTCGGGCCTTTGTCGGTATTGGTTGCAATGAGTGCAAAGGATTGGATAAATAAGCCACATTGGAAAATAAGAATATCCGTTCTGATAGCTCTTGGGATTCTCGTGGGCTTTATCCTCAAGGACCTAAAAATGGCTGCTTACATCACAGGAATGGGTTTGCTTTTTATTTTTTTCTCTGATCACCAACTTTTCAAACCGGCTTTTGTCCTTCTGATGATATTCCCGGTAGTGGCAAGCATCTATTTCCAAATAGAAACAAAAAATTATCCGCACTTCAAAGAACAGTTCAACCAATATGTGTCATCAACTGATATGCAGACTCCTATAATCACAAACAACTTTGTTTACTTCAGCAGAGAAATTTTACTCAGCGATGCGCCAGCTTTGCCAAAAAACCTCTGTCAGGTTGGAGATTGGGAAAAAATCATGAACCAAAATCCTGGTGTGTTCAAACTTTTTGTTTACAAGTATTACCAACATGCTTATCCTGAAGAGCAGGAATTTTTGACTTCCTTTGACTCTTGGCTTAGCACTTCGACATATAAAATCGTGGAAGAATTTGAGGATGATTGGATCCAAACCAAAACATTCAGAATTATTTCAAGTGAAGGATTATTTCAGTCTTTTCTTTCTCCCTGTAGCGAAAATCCTGTTGACATTGAATCCTATCCGGAATTCATCTCCGGGAGTACCATTGCCGCCTGCCAATAAGTACTGCTCATTCAGGAATTGGGAGGTCACAAAGTACATCTGAAACACATGCCCGCCTGCTTCCAAGTCTATTCCCACACCAAGATTATTTCTGAGGTCACTGTTCAGATTGGGTATCCACTGCAAAGTCAGCGACGACCTGCCTGTCACTTTGTACTTGCCGCTGAACCCCAATGCAAGGTATAGGTTTTGGTCACCCTGAATAAAAAAAATCGGATTTGGGTCCACAAAATAGGCCATCATCGGCGTGATCTGAATACTCAATTTGTCTGAAAATTTCCTTGCCACCATTACTTGGAACGCAAAAGAGGTTCGGTCCGCAAAAGACGGTGCTTCACTTTGAAGGAAATCATAATTAGAGGAATTGACGCCCGCGCCACCCATCAGGGAAAGAGAGAAGGGCATATTGCCGTCCTGTGTCTGTTTCAATAAATGGTACCTGCCATAGATGTTATACACTTTGTCGCGGCTTTGGCGTGCAGCCCCAAGAGAAAATTTATCACTGAAAGCATATTCAAAACTGAATTGGATGTTGGCACCATTGTCCAATCCCCACAATTCCTGGATTCCTCCATCCAAAGTCCCAAAAGTATGCATGATTGCAAAGTGGAGTGCTTTTTTGTCCAAAGGCTCGACGGTCATCAGATTGATATGGCGCGGTGCATGGAATATCAAATCGACTTCTTGCTTTTCCGTGGCCAATTTTCTTTCTAGTTGTCCAAATGCCGGAATGGTACATGACAGCGATATCAATAAGGCTATGATTCTTAAGTTCATATAATTTTGGGTAAAAATGGAAAGCTATTTTTTTAAAGTTGCCTTGATGGTAACAACCTGCTCTTCGGACAATTCATAAAAGACAACCGTTGGGATTTCAATATTGTAGGCGGACAGTAGCAACTTGAATTCTGCATCCAATTTAAGTTCAGAATCCGAAACCATAGTCAATTTGCCCGGAACGGTGATTTCCCGCTCAACACCGTGGATTTTGAATTTTCCCTTGGCGATTACCTCTCGGCTTTGTCCCTTAGCCATATTCGGAATAGCATCAATTTTTCCGGTAAATTCTGCAAAAGGGAACTTCTTTGTCTCCAGATAATTTTCCCTCATGTGCCTATCACGCAATCCTATGCCTGTTTTTACGGTATTCAAGTCTACAAAAAAGTCAAGCATGTTTTTTTCCAAATCGACCAAACCATTCAGAGAACCTGATTCGCCTACGAATTCATTCAAAGACGCCTTCGAAAGGAATTCCACACGTCCTGTCTCGGTTTTGAAAACCTGGGCTTTTAAATTTTCAGGAAAGACAAATAAACCAAGGACCAAAACAAAAATCGAGAATCCTTTCATCAAGTAAGGTTAACGGTGAGTGTCCTGTTGTTCAGGTTGGTGGCATAAGATCTCAATGGCTGATTTGCAGGACCGGTAAGGACCACACCTTCAGTATTGAACCTCGAACCATGACAGGTACAGGTAAGTACATTGCTTCCAAAAGTCCAGTTTCTGTCACATTGAGAATGGGTGCAGACCGAAGTCAAAGCACTGAAAGTGTTGTTTCCCAAGTTGACAATCAAGACTTTGGCTTCGATCACCAATGCCCATCCGCCGGCAGCCGCCAATGCAGTGGCAAGGTCCAAGTTGACGGTCACAGCGCTGTTAGTAACTGAAATGCCATTTCCAGTTGCAGGTGGATTGGTAGGGCCGGCTCCGGGATCCGGATCGTCAGAAGAACAACCCGTAAAAAATGCAACTCCAAATAATGACATGGCAGCAATTGCTCCGGATTTTTTGATAAAATCTCTTCTTGCAGAAGATAATTCGCCTGTTTTGACTTCAATTAGTGTTTTCATAAGGGGATATAAGGATTGTGGAATGGGATTGGATTGAAATATAAAACTCAAAATTAAACGTCAAAAACAAGCAATTGTTTTTCGCAAAAAATGGGTTGAAATGTTTGTCGAAATAAGGATACCTGCCTACTTAAAAATAGGCCCTAAATAAGTCAATATTAAATCTTCAAAGAAAAAGAAATGTGTATTACCATGAATGACCTCATTGGCCTTATTTGATTCCACCATCATACGTGCAAAGAAGCGGATACATGAAATAAATTAGTCCAAAAAATTAATTTTCAATCACTCTTTGGATTTTGGAGTATTAAATGAATGGTCGGTTAAAAATATTTCCTATTCAAAATCTCGCTTAAGATGATCGCATCTTTTACTGATTCGGGGTTTCTCAGTAAGGTCTTATATTTGTTTTCTTCATCAATGCGATCCAATGATTCTAATGCGATGGAAGATTTAAGTCCTTCGACAAGGCCATAAATTCTTTCCTGATCCACTAATTTGACCCTTTCTGGAATTTTCTTTTCTTCAATTACCCCTTCATAATTGCTATAAGCTTTGACTTTTTTAACCTCCTGGACATTCCTAGGCTTCTGTTCCTCGAATGTTCTGACTTCCTGACCAGGCTTCGGTTTTGGTTTCTCAAAAGTCCTGCTTTCCTGCCATCTTGGACTAGGTTCGGCTGATTTACCTTGCCCACTTCCAGACAAGTCCTTTTCCCTTTGACCCTGACCTTGACGGATTTCTTTCAAAAGATCTTCGAAGGAAACAGGCTTTCTCTTTTCCTGAGTACTGTCAGGCGAGCTAGGCTGATCCATTTCTTCAGGATTGGTTTTCTTTCTTGTCGCAGTATAGATGAAATACGCGATGATGGCGATGATATAAACGATGTTTCCTAAATCCACAATAGTCTTAATTTGATTTTACTAATATAGGTAAAAATGGAAATGATGGGTTTTTTAATTTGAGAATAATGCTTAGAGGTCAGAATTCCCATAGAGATTGGTTGCCATCATTCTCTTGGACGAAACGGTTTTTTGTTGTGGGTCTGCTTAGCGTAGGTATGACGTCATTGTTGTCGGCTTACTTGAACCGTCCCGGTCCCTGAGCGAAGTCGGAGGGCTTGCATCTTAATCCAAATCTCTCGTCCCTTGCCTCTTGTCTCACTCTTCTTGTCTCTTGCCTTGGTTAATTTCCGAATTCAAGTAATTTTGTCTATAATCATTTTCAAAGAGGTAAAGGATGCTGCTGAGTAAGCTGGAGATCAAAGGTTTTAAGAGTTTTGGTGACAAAATGGTCATCCATTTTGATAAGGGAATCACGGGCGTTGTCGGCCCAAATGGCTGTGGCAAGTCCAATGTGGTAGATGCGATCCGGTGGGTTCTCGGCGAACAAAAATCCCGGATGCTCCGATCTGACAAGATGGAAAATGTGATTTTCAACGGTACCAAAAACCGTAAACCCAGCAATCTGGCTGAAGTTTCCCTGACTTTTGAAAATACCAAAAACCTCCTTCCCACCGAATATACCCACGTCACCATCACACGGCGCTATTACCGGTCCGGTGAAAGTGAATACCTGCTAAACGGTATAGCCTGCCGTCTAAAGGATATCACCAACCTCTTCATGGATACAGGCATCAACTCCAACAGCTACGCCATCATTGAGCTGAAGATGATCGATGAAATTCTCAACGACAAGAACAATTCCCGCCGCGAACTTTTTGAAGAAGCCGCAGGAATATCTAAATTCAAATCAAGGAAAAAGGAAACACTCCGAAAGCTGGAAGATACCGATACGGACCTTGCCCGGGTCGAAGACATCCTTTTTGAAATAGAGAAAAACCTCAAAAGCTTGGAAAAGCAGGCCAAGCAAACTGCCCGCTACTTTGAGATCAAACAGGAATATAAGGAAGCAAGTATCAATTTGGCAAAAAAGTCTGTCCAGAAGCATGCGGATTCCTTGGTTTCTTTGAACCAAAAAGTCCAGTCCGAGCAGGACCGCAAACTCCAAGTCAACACCAAAATCTCAGAAAAAGAAGCATTACTTGAATTCACCAAAGCCGATCTGATTCTCAAAGAAAAGCTCCTCTCCTCCCGCCAAAAGACACTCAATGAGCATGTCAACAAAATCCGGCAGTTTGAAAGTGACAAGAAAATCAAAAATGAAAGGCTAAGGTTTCTCGAAGACCGAGCACAAAAACTCCGGGAACAGATAGATGCAGACCGCAAGTCCAACGACCGGGCCGGATTCAGTATCCGCTCCCTAGAGCAGGAAAGTGAATCTGCCCAAAAGTTGCTTGCCGAGAAAGAAATGATCGTAGAGGAATTGCGTGCGGCCTACGAATCCCAAAAAAGAGAACAAACCCAGATCCAGGAAAACCAAAAGGAACTGACAAGGAATTTTTCTTCCAAAAAGGACAGGGTTTACCAGCTTTCCAAAGACCAGGAAATCAAACAGATCCAGCTTTCTACCTTGAAGCAGGAACTGGAAAAAACTGCCTCTGACGATACCCATCAGGTTTCCAACCTTGCAGAATTTGAGGACAAAATGGTTTTGCTTAAAGATATTCTCGACCTCAAATCTGCCGAGCTTGCCAAAATCAAGTCAAAAGAGGAAGAGCAAATCCAAAAAATAGAGCAAACAAACCGCATCATCGATATGATCCGCGAAGAAGTCACGCAGATTTCTAGGAAATTGGATGCCAGGCAAAACGAATTTAACCTGACCAAATCTCTGGTAGAAAACCTAGAGGGATATCCTGAAGCGATCAAATTTCTGAAGAAAAATTCCAGTTGGGCCAAGGATACTCCCCTCCTATCAGACATCCTGACGACGGAAGAAAAATACAGGGTCATGATAGAAAACTACCTCGAAACCTACATGAATTACTATGTGGTCGAGACCGAAGCGCAAGCGATCGCCGCAGTGAACCTCTTAAGCGATTCGGCAAAAGGAAAAGCCAATTTCTTTGTTCTAGCACATTTCAGCAGCTTCCATCCTGCCCAAACCAAACTTTTTGCAAATGCCATTCCTGCCACCGAAATCATCGAATACGATGAGAAATATGCCAAACTTATCGGATTTATCCTCGATGATGTCTACATCGTCAAGGGCGAATACCAGGATTTTCCATTAGACCAATCTTCCATTTTCATCACCGAAAGCGGAAAATTCACTAAAAGAAAATTTAGTATCTCAGGTGGTTCGGTTGGGCTCTTTGAAGGAAAAAGAATCGGACGTGCCAAAAACCTGGAGAAACTCGAAAAGGAAATCAAAGAACTCAACAAGAAGGTTTCGGCGACACGAGCCAACTTGGACGACAAACTGACCGACCTGCTCAAACTCAAGGAAGTCAGCTTCAAATCAGCCATTGAAAAGCTACAGCAGGAAATCAATGAAATCAATCAGGAGTACGTCTCTGTCCGCACCAAAAAAGAACAACTTGCAGAACTCCTTTCTTCCAACGCCAACAAGCGGGAAGATATTCTCGACAGGATCGAGTCTCTCCAGTTTAGCTTGGAAACCATCTTACCCGATCTGGGAAATGAAAAAGTTGCCTTCGAGTCTTTGGAGGCAGAATTGGAAAGAATAAACATCCAACTCCAAACTGAAAGTGAAAGCCTCAGCCAAAAGTCAGCGGCTTTCAATCAGGAAAACATCCTTTACCACCAGCAACTCAACCGTGTCAACAGCCTTGAACAGGAGATTGAATTCAAGCAATCCGCCTTCGAAAGCAGCAGGGAAAGGATTGAAAAATCACAGCTCGAGCATACTTCCATTGAGCGGGAAATCAGGGGCTTGCTCGACAACAATGAAATCAAAGATGATGAATTGATAGAGTTTTATTCAGAGAAAGAAGGCATAGAAAAAGGGGTCAACGAAGCAGAAAAGGATTATTATGCTTGTCGCGGAGAAATCGACGATACCGATAAGCAGATCCGTGATCTCCAAAAATCCAAAGAATCCCTCGATACGCTCATCCATGAGATGCAACAGTCTATGAATGAAGTCAAACTCAAACTTGTCAGTCTCAAAGAAAGGCTGAGTGTGGAGTTTGAAATCGATTTGGATGGATTGATGGCTGAAAATCCAGCTTTGGATGAAGCCTATGCCGAAATGGCCGAAACAGATATCCGCGAAATCGTAGGCAAAGCCAAAGACCGGTTGGAAAAAATCGGCCCAATAAACCCGATGGCAATGGAAGCCTATGACGAAATCAAGGAACGCCACACCTTTATCACTGAGCAAAGAGACGACCTGATCAAAGCCAAAAACTCTCTTTTGGAAACCATCATGGAAATCGACAAGGTAGCCCAGGAAACTTTTTTGGATGCCTTCGGAAAGATCAAGGAGAACTTCATCAAAGTCTTCCGGTCTCTATTTACAGAAGAAGACCAATGCGACCTGATCTTGGTCGATCCGGGAAATCCCCTTGAAAGTCCCATCGAGATCATTGCCAAACCAAAAGGCAAGCGACCGCTTACCATTAACCAGCTTTCGGGTGGTGAAAAAACACTGACTGCCACTTCTCTGCTATTTTCGATCTACCTGCTGAAGCCTGCACCTTTCTGTATCTTCGACGAAGTGGATGCGCCGCTTGATGATGCGAATATTGACAAGTTCAACAACATCATCCAGACCTTTTCCAAAGAATCCCAATTTATCATCGTGACCCACAACAAACGCACGATGGCCAGCACCGACATCATTTATGGTATCACCATGATCGAAGCCGGGGTTTCCAGGGTCGTTCCTGTGGATTTGAGGGAGTTGGCTTAGGGTTTTAATTTCTTGTAAAATTTGATTTTTGGCGAACGTCGGTTGCTAATGGCATTTCAATTAAATGCGTTCGACTAGACAAATCCACAATTAAAAGTAAATTTGATATTTAAGTTAGAATTTAAAGATTTTATAAATTTGGACAAAACAAGTCTGACACCTAATCAAGAAAAAATCAAATCACTCTTGTAGTTATTGAAAGGAAATAGATTGGGAGAAACTGAAACCTACTCATGGAAATACAACAAAAAATAATATGGTAGTTTATTATGAACCATTAGATTCTTACAATCCACGAGTTAAACAATATTGACAGATTCGGGATTCAAGAATTGAATTTAAAAAGATATTAGGAGTTTATGATAACCTACTTGAAAATAACAGGCTTTAAGTCTTTCCATAACTTTGAGATGGAGTTTACCCCTTTGACGATAGTCGCGGGAACGAACGCCTCAGGAAAAAGTAATTTGTTTGATGCGCTGATGTTATTATCTAATCTGGCTGAAACTGACAATATTAAAAGAGCATTTAAAGACCAACGAGGGGAATTTCTAGAATTGTTTACACAATACGGTGAAAACAACTACGCAAAGGAGATGGAATTCACCATTGAAATGCTGCTAAATAAAGAAATCTCAGATGCTTGGGGAAATAAGGCAACTTTAAAATATACCAGACTGCGATACGAGCTAAAAATCAATAGATATACCAACGATTCCGGCTTAGAAGATATTGAGGTTTCGTATGAAAGCTTGGTCAATTTAAAGCATCAGGAAGACAAATGGATACAGATTATCCCGAAGGTCTATCGTGAGATTTGGCGTCCCAAAGTAGTTACAGGAAAAAGAGGTATTCCTTATATCAATACCACGACTGAGAGTGGAATACTTACCGTAGAAGTTCCTCAGGATGGCAAGACTGGAAATAAGAGAAGATTCCTTTTGAAAAATGCCTCAAGGACTGTTTTAAGCAGTTTTGATACAATTGATTTCCCCCATGTATTGGCTGCAAAAGAGGAAATGAAAAGCTGGAAATTTTTGCAGATGAATCCTGAAGATTTGAGAAAGCCAACTGACAAATCAAACGGAGAAGATACCATTACCCAAAGCGGTAAAAATCTTGCTGCTGCACTCAATCGAATTTCCGTGAAAAACGAGTATAGTCTAGGTGAAATATCCCGAAAGCTTCAATCCTTTGTGCCAAATTTTATCGAGGTCAAGGTAGTTGATGATAAAGAAAATAGACAATTCATAATCAAGCTTATTGATAAAGATGGAAAAGAGTACTCTTCTCGGGTCTTGTCAGAGGGGACATTGAGAATACTTGCACTTTGTATTCTGGAGCAAGACGATCAACATACCGGGCTGTTGTGTTTTGAAGAACCCGAAAACGGGATTCACCCTTACCGGATCGCATCCATGGCAGAGCTTCTCAAGAATCTGACGAATGATTTCACAGATGAGGAGCTACCACTGAGGCAAGTGATCGTCAATACACACTCGCCGATCTTAGTAAATAGTATTTACAAATGGGAACAGGATAGCACTGTCAGTATTTGGTATGCTGAGATAATAAATAGAATCACGGATATAAACAATTCAAGAATAAAAATTTCTGTTACCAATATCCTTCCGGTAACAATCGGGTTGGAGTATCAATTAAATCTGACGTTTACAGATTCTCAAAAGAAAATGACTTTGGCGACAGTTAAAGAATATTTAGAAACTACAGGAAACTCACAATAGCGATGACACAGATATTTGTTGGTTTAATGGCTGAAGGCACAACAGATTATCAGTTTCTAGCCCTTATAGTTGAAAAGGCACTTACAGAGATTGTTTTTGATTGTCAGGGACAGATTGACATCGATGTAAAAAAAATTGACTGTGAAAAAGGAAATGGTTTTGTCGATTTTGTTTCGAATGCATCTAAAAAAGGACATCAAGACTATGGGATCACCATGCTTATTATTCATACTGATGCAGATGATACCACAGCAGCAGACGCATACAGTACTAGAATCAGACCGGCATTAGCTTTTTTAGAAGCCCAATCAGCGGAAACCCACTGCAAGCACATAGCAGCATTGGTGCCCATCCAAGAAACTGAAGCTTGGATGTTAGCCAATAAAGAGGTGTTAATAAAGCAAATAGGAACCAAGAAAAATGAAGCGGAGCTCAACATTAATGGTCATCCTGAGGGATTTACAAACCCAAAAGAAAGAATTCAAGAAGCCATACGAATAGGAAGGGCCGAGTTGCCCAAAAAACGGCGAGAATCTCTCCAAGTCTCAGACTTATATTCTTTCCTGGGTCAATCCATTCAGATTGGAGATTTGCAGAGTTTTAAATCCTATCAGGATTTTGAAAATAATGTTAGGCAGGTGTTGATCGACCTTAATTTTTTGCAGTCGGACTAATTAAAGAAAAGAGCAATAAATGAATTTAATTTTTTATCCGATCACAAATATTGGATTGACTCTCCGATCGATCAACAAAGTAAACGCTGCAAATATATTTTGGAAGCAGAAAATAGTGAAAACCAAACTATCCAAACCCCATTTACCCAGACCTACTTTCATGGCACAAAGTCAGACCTGAAAATCGGTCAACTGATCGAAACCAGTATAGAGTCAAACTATGGACAGAAAAACAAAGCGAAATTTATCTACCTCACAGCCACACTTGATGCGGCGATTTGGAGTGCTGAACTTGCGCTTGGAAAAGGCAAAAGGATTTATTTGGTGGAACCCAAAGGACTTATTGAAGATGATACAAACCTTACTGCTAAAAAATTTCCAGGCAATCCGATAAAATTTTAGCGCTCAAAACACCCTATTAAGATTATGGGCGAGGTTAAAATTTTGAAAGGGCATTCTCCCGAAAAAGTCAAAGCCATGAAATATGGGTTAGCAAAACTTGACGAACCTGGAATCGATGCAATCGAAGATTGATATAGGAATTCTCTTTGCTTATACCTATATTTTAAATAATTAACTGACCCTAATCGGCCTTGGTTAGTGTCCCAACGGACATAAAAAACAAAACAGGAATATGCTTAACATCATTTGAAAATCGTTTCGGCAATATGGGCATTACTATTCATTTTAAAGGGAAAATCAAATCACCTGATTTACTGCCACAGCTGATTGAAGAAGCAAAGGATATTGCTGTGGCAAACAACTGGAAACACCATATTTTCGAAAAAGAACTTCCCAAAGAAAGTTACGGAAAGGTGGATTTTAATGACACTCTTTATGGAATTTCCTTCACGCCACCAAAATGTGAACCGGTAAGTTTTACATTTCTGTCCAATGGCAATCTTTGCAGCGTGGTGGGCATCAAAATGTATTTCGAGTACGAACAAGATGAAACTTTTATTTCTTGGAATTCTTTCAAAACCCAGTACGCAGGTCCTGAAATACACAAAATCCTAATTTTAATAATTGATTATTTTTCAAAAAAATACCTCATTGATGTTGAAGTCATTGATGAGGCTGATTTTTGGGACACAAGGGATGAAACAATTCTTAATCAAAAATTCGAATTCCTTGGAGGATTGATAAATAGTTTTGGAAGTCAATTGGAATTTGTTCCGCAACGTGATGGTGAATCATTTGAAGAATATTTGAAAAGAATCGCAGACAATATTAAAAAAGGCTGATTTTTTTAAATCGTGTCAGCCTTGGCCAATGTTATTGTATCCACCTGCCACCTTTATAATTCCGTATTTTTCAGGCACTTCTATATAATGTCGTCCTGCCAATTTTTAACCAAAAAACCTGTAAATGATGTAAATACCCACCATTAATATGTGACAGGTTCTTTCTGATTAAAAATGACATTTGTATTCTACCTCACTATGTCCAATTAATAACCCCATTAATTATGAAAACCGAAGAAGAACTCAATGCCGAAATCCTGGCGGCTACTTTAAAAATCCAAGAGTATGCGCCAGAGCTGTTAAAATATATCGGGGAAATGCCCGTCACCATCCCTGATGCTGAAAGCGGCTTGGACAACAACGGAATCCTGGCTGATTACCTCGATTCTTTAAATCAATTGCTCAAAAAGTACGAGAAAGAAAAACAGACTCAATTTAAATTGAATATATGATCTAGACCGAAGACCACTATTTTTGGTTACCATCTTTTTGTCCATTTCGCGTCAAAATTTGAATTCGAAAACGTCAGCCTCCTTCTGACGTTTTTATTTTTCCTCTCTGCCTTAGTTAAATTTTTATAAAAAAACATGTTGGTAATACGATAGTCTGGATTTTATTTTTTAGTCTAAAAAAATAATGTACTTTTAAGTTTATAAAAGTTTGAATTGAAAGCCAAATTCAATCCCTAACAAAATCCAACACTCATTTAAACCACTATGTCATGAAACATTTATCTTTATCTGTATTGGCGGCAAGCATGCTACTATTTGCCTGCAGCCAAAAACCTGAAGTCGTCGACAACAGTATCACCATCCATGGAAAATTGGATAACTCAGAATATCCCCTGATCGGAGTCAGTCAGGATGAAGAACTTGCCAGCGATTCTTTAGAATCAGACGGGACTTTCCGGCTGAAGTTTGACCATCCTGAGTCTGGAATGTTTATGCTTACCAATGGAGATTTGAGATTTAGCCTCTACCTCAATCCCGGTGACAGTATTTTTATCACAGGGGATGCCAAAGAATTTGGAAAGACATTTATAGCATCGGGTGACAAGGCCAAAGAAAATACCTACCTGAGAAAGAAATTCCGAGCCATCGAAGAAAGCGGTCTTGATAATTTCATGGATATCATGATCTTGAAGAAAGACGAATATTTTTCAAAAAAGGACAGCCTTATTTCTTTGGTAAAAACAAATTATGATTCCCTGATTTTGGGAGAAGGCATCGACACGGTTTTTTTGGCAACGGAGGAATCCTACTTTACCTACCAAAGCCTGTTTATGGATCAAATGTATCCTATGTATCACGCTTATATCAATAAAATCCCCCAAGACTCTGTTGATTTCCCCATAGAAGAATCAAAAAAGAAATTGAATGAGATTCCTTTGGATAGGAAAGATCTTCTCTTGGTCGATCCTTACCGGAATCTAATTGATATTAGACTCAATGCTTTTGCAAGTGAGATGATGAAGTCAGACACAACCCTGAAATCCTATGAAAATGTTTTTGGGATAGCTGTGGATTCATTGGTCAAAAACCCTGAGGTGAGAGATTTTTTAAAATTTGAGACCATCAAATCTACTATGGAATATCGTGGTCCGGTACATGTGGAAGAAATGTACAGCAAATTTTTGGCTGAAAACACCACGCCAAAGTATGCCGAAAAGCTTGAAAAACTCAAAGCAAAGTGGGAACCTATCAGCCCGGGAAAATCTGTTCCTGATTTTACGTTTACAGATATGAAAGGGGAAACTGTGAAGTTGAGTGACCTCAA
>JBBRFK010000092.1:0-14609 GCA_038224435.1 Cytophagales bacterium
TACCAAAAATAATTGGTCTGAATAAATGCCATGCTTCAAAAATTCAGTCAGGCGTTTTTCCCTCCTTATTTTTAAACCACAATTATTATAACACATCTTTTGGATCAAAATCCAAAAGTTTGGCAATTTCAAACCTCTTAACAAAATTTCAATCTGAAGGCGTAAATTAAGCGATGAAGCCAATCTCATGTAGAGGCAGTAAGGGTGGATACCAGCGATAAAGTTATGGTATTGATCCAATAATCATAATAGAAATGCAAAAAAAATTATAAAAAAGGAATTTTATATCGATATTGGGGTAATTCACATCAAAGCAAAAAATTTATTTGGGTAAAATTGTTATTAAGTTGAATATATACTTAAACTTGTACTTAAAGTTTCACCATCAGCAAATACAAATGTCCGAGTCACCCAGCGAAAAAATCAGGATACTTTATGTAGATGATGAAGAAAACAACCTTCAGGCATTCAAGGCTACATTTAGAAGAGATTATAAAATCCACCTTGCACTTTCTGCCGAGGAAGGCAGGGAGCTTTTGCATACAAACCTCGTGGACATCATCATTACCGACCAAAGAATGCCCGACGAAACAGGTGTAGATTTTTTGGCTTCCATTATTCCGGATCATCCTGACCCTATCAGGATTCTGTTGACGGGCTACACCGATATCCAGGCGGTAATCGATGCCATCAACAAGAGCCAAGTCTACCACTATCTTACCAAACCTTGGGAGGAAGATTACATGCGGACTGTCATCAAAAATGCATTTGAAGTGCTTTCTCTTAGAAAAGAAAACAAAAAACTGGTGGAGGATCTTGTTGAGACCAACAAAAACCTTGAATTGATGCTTCAGCAAAAATAGTTTTAATACCGCGCGGCAAGGAGCAACAAAAGCTCCTTGTGAGTCATGGAAAATTTTCTTGCCAAATAGGCATTAGTAAGACTTCCCCGATAGGTATAAACACCCTTCATAAACCATTTATAATTAAAAATCATTTCTTCAGCGCCACCCAAATCAGCCATATGAAGTAAAATGGGAGTAAAAATATTACTCAGCGCACAGGAAGCTGTCCTTGAAACCCTTGACGCAATATTGGGTACGCAATAATGGATTACCCCATGTTTGACAAAAGTCGGAACATCGTGGGACGTCATTTCGGAGGTTTCGATACAGCCGCCCTGATCTATCGATACATCAATAATGACGCTACCCTCCATCATCGCTGCTACCATTTCCTCACTGACCACGATTTTGTTTCTTCCTTTCTCGGCTCTAAGTGCACCGATGACGACATCAGCTTCTTTGATGGCATTTCCCAATGTGTAATTATCAATGGTTGAAGTGAATACCTGCTGGCCTAGCAGGTGCTTGATCCTCCGCAGCTTGTAGATGTGGTTGTCAAAAACCTTGATGCTGGCCCCCAATCCCAAGGCGGTCCTAGCTGCATATTCGGCAACAGTACCCGCCCCGACTATGACCACTTGGGTGGGAGGAACTCCGGTGACGCCCCCCATGATCAACCCTTTCCCACTGTTTACGCTGCTCAGGTACTCAGCGGCTATCAGCATCACTGTACTTCCGGCTATCTCACTCATTGCCCTGACCACAGGCATGCCACCCACTTTGTCCTCTAGGTTTTCGTAGGAAACGGCTGTGATTCTTTTTTTATTCAGGGCATGGATATAGTCAGCATTCTGCTTTCCCAATTGGAGTGCGGATATCAAACAGGAACCAGAGCGCATAAAATTGATTTCGTCCTCGGTGGGAGGCTCGACTTTGATGATTACCTCGGCATCAAAAGCTTCTTTGGCAGTGTAGACTACATTGGCACCTGCATCTGAATATTCCTTATCGGTGAATTTCGATTCCTTGCCCGCGTTGGTTTCCACCAATACCCGCTGACCGTTATTGACAAGAAGGGCTACCGCATCAGGTGTCAAAACCACCCTTTTTTCTTGGGCGGCCGTTTCCAATGGCAACCCAATCAACAATGAATTCTGTGATTTTTTCACTTTTGCTACCGCTTCTTTGGGATAAATCCCAACCTCTTCCCTAATTTCAACCATCTGTTTCCCCATTAATAACCCTGTTTAAAGTGATCATTCTTCCTTCTTTTTCATCCACCTCAATTTGGACATGGATAAAATCCAAAGGAATATAGGCTGCGATTTTTTCAGCCCATTCTATCCAACAATGCCTGCCACTATCCAAATATTCATCCAAACCAATTTCCAAAACTTCTTCCGGATCTTCGATTCTATAAAAATCAAAGTGGTAAAAAATTTCTCCCCCGGTGTTTTGGTATTCATTGACCAACGAAAAACTAGGACTGTTCACCCTGTCTTTCACCCCCAATATTCCTGCTATTTCCCTGATCAGTGTAGTTTTTCCGGCACCAAGATCACCTTTGAATACCCAAATTTTGTCAAACTTGCCAAAATCTATAATCTTACGGGCAGCGGCATTGATCTCTTCAATACCGGAACAATAATAATTTTCCAAATTTAATTATATATTCTTTGGTTCTAATCGGATAAATGGAACTATCATTTCTTCAAGGGATACTCCTCCATGCTGAAAAGTATCTTTGTAGTAATTTACATAATAATTGTAATTGTTTGGATATGCAAAGAAATAATCTTCAACCGTAAAAACATAGCTTGTCGAAACATTGAACCTTGGAAGCTTGGCATCCTCAGGCCGGGAAATTTCAAACACTTTACCACTTTCAAAATTCAGGTTTTTGCCCTGCTTATACCTGAGGTTTGTGGTTACATTTTTGTCCCCGATGATTTTGTATGGTCGGTTGACCCTCTTTGTACCGTGGTCGGTAGAGATGATTACTTCAGCCTTGGCAGCATGGATTTTTTTGAAAAGGTCAAATAAAGTGGAGTGCTCAAACCAACTTTTGGTCAATGACCTGTAAGCAGACTCATCCGGTGCAAGTTCCCTGACCATTTTGATATCTGTCCTGGCATGGGACATCATGTCCACAAAATTATATACCAATACATTCAGGTCATTATTCAGCAATTGATGAAAATGATCCAATATCGCTTTTCCCTGGTACACCTGCAGAATTTTATTGTAGCTGAATTTGATGTTCATTTTATTTCGGTGGAGATTTTCGGATAAAAAATCTTCCTCATGGTTATTTTTGCCTTCATCGGTATCCTCTCCTTCCCATAGTTCCGGATGGAATCGTGCCATGTCAGAAGGCATCATGCCACTGAAAAGCGCATTTCTTGCAAAAGCCGTAGTGGTAGGTAAAATACTGAAATAAGTACTTTCCTCCGAAATATTGAAATATTCAGAAATAAGGGGTTTGATCACTTCCCATTGGTCGAGTCTAAGATTGTCGATCACTACAAAGAAAAGTGGCTTGCCCTGTTTGACTTGTGGAAACACTTTTTCTGCCATCAACCTATGTGACAGGATTGGCTTATCAGATTTGGGGTCATTGATCCAGTCGATGTAGTTGGTTTTTATAAATTTTGCAAAAGCAGCATTTGCTTCTGTTTTTTGGGTATCAAGGACATCCTGCATACTTTTATTTTCGGTCCCTTCTATCTCCATTTCCCAATAAGTCAATCTCTTGTAAATATCTGTCCATTCTTGATGGGTGGAAGCCTCATCGCAAGCAGTGCTGATATTCATAAAATCCTGCCTGTAGGAAAGGTTTGTCTTTTCGGTGATCAGTTGCTTATTCTGCAGTATCTTTTTTACCGAAAGCAAAATTTGATTAGGGTTGATCGGCTTGATGAGGTAATCTGCGATTTTTCCTCCGATGGCATCATCCATGATATGCTCTTCCTCACTTTTGGTGATCATCACCACAGGTACCTGCGGTTTTAGCATTTTGATTTGTTGCAAAGTCTCCAGTCCTGTCATTCCCGGCATCATTTCATCCAAAAAAATCACATCGTAATTGAACTTTTCGACCATTTCAATGGCATCTACGCCGCTGTTGACGGTCGATATCTCATAGCCTCTTTGCTCTAAAAATAATATATGTGGCTTCAGCAGATCTATCTCGTCGTCCGCCCATAGGATTTTGAACCTTTGCATAAAATTTGGTTTACTTCTTTTAAATTTATAATTACTTTTGAGACCTATCAAATGTCAGCGACATTGAAACGCCATAAAATTTTGAATGATCCTGTTTATGGATTTATCACCATACCCAGTGAATTGATTTTTAGCATTATTGACCATCCTTACTTCCAGAGGTTACGTCGTATCAAGCAACTAGGTTTGACAGATTACGTCTATCCCGGCGCGCTGCATACCAGATTTCACCACGCTATCGGCGCCATGCACCTCATGAGCATCACCTTGGATAATCTCAGACATAAAGGTATCGAAATTAGTGATGAAGAATACGAAGCGGGACTGATTGCTATTTTATTACATGACATTGGCCATGGCCCATTTTCACATGCTTTGGAATTCACCATTCTTCAAAACATCCCCCATGAAGCCCTTTCTCTCCTTGTCCTCCAACGGCTCAACAAAGAATTGAACAACAGGCTAGACCTTGCCATTAAAATATTCAAGGGAGAATATGAAAGGAAGTTTTTTAATCAATTGGTATCCAGTCAGCTTGACATTGACAGGCTTGATTACCTCCAAAGAGACTGCTTTTTTACCGGAGTATCCGAAGGTGCCATCGGTGCGGACCGGATTATCAAAATGATGGATATCAAGGATGACCGACTTGTAATTGAAGAAAAGGGGATTTACAGTATTGAAAATTTTTTGAGTGCCCGGAGGTTGATGTATTGGCAGGTATACCTACACAAGACCACTGTCAGCGCAGAAAAGATGATGATCAACCTCATCAACCGTGCGAAATACCTCATGCAAAACGGCCAAAATCTAGTCACCACAGAGGAACTTTCTTATTTTCTAAAGAGGAATTTTACGCTGAATGACTTTGAAAGCAATGATACCTCCCTAGAAAATTTCCTCACCATGGATGATTTTGATATATGGGGAGCGATCAAATATTGGAAAAACAATGACGATTATGTCCTCAAAAATTTATCCCGAATGTTTTTGGACAGGAATCTTTTCAAGATAAATCTCCGAAATGATGAGTTTTCTTTTTCGGAGATCGAAGAGGAGAAATTGAAACTCCTGAAAAAGCTTCAAATACCCGAAAGCGACCTTCCCTATTTCTTCAATCATGGCATCCTGAGCAATCATGCTTATCTCAACACGGAGCAGATTTTCATTTTGACCAAAAAAGGAAACATTATTGATGTTGCCCTTGCAGCTGACCTTCCCAACATAAAGGCCATGAGTAAAATTGTAAAAAAACACTACATCTGTCACGCCAAAAATTTATCTTTGTAAGCTCTAAACCCAATTTATGGAATTTTCTCTCGGTCAAATAGCAGATTTAATAGGCGGAAAAGTAGAAGGCGACAGTACCATAATGGTAAACCGCTTAGATAAAATTCAAGAGGGATTACCGGGGGGAATTAGTTTTTTGTCGAATGAAAAATATGAATCTTTCATCTATGCCACCAAGGCCAGCGCTGTCATCGTTTCAGAAAATTTTGAACCTCAAAAGCCCGTAAGCACCAATTTAATCAGGGTTCTAAACGCTTATGAAGGCTTTACGATGTTGCTTGAAGCCTATGCCATGATTGTAACCTCCTCAAAAGTAGGGAAAGAAGAACCGTCATTTTTTGATGAGACCAGCATAATTGGAGAAAATTATTACAGGGGGGCATTTTCATACGTGGGCAAAAATTGCCTCCTCGGCAGCTCCGTAAAAATCTATCCCAATGCCTTCATCGGCAACAATGTAAAAATCGGAAACAATACCATCATCCATGCCGGGGTCAAAATCTATGACAATACCCAGATCGGTGCTAACTGCGAATTCCACCCTGGAGCTGTCATCGGCGGGGATGGTTTTGGATTTGCACCTTTGCCGGACGGCAGCTATAAAAAAATCCCCCAATTGGGAAATGTAGTAATTGAAGACAATGTCAGTATCGGTACCAATACAACGATAGATTGTGCTACCCTGGGCTCTACTTTGATCAAAAAAGGAGCCAAAATCGACAACTTGGTTCAGATTGCCCACAATGTAATCATTGGTGAAAACACTGTGATCGCTGCCCAGACTGGCATTTCTGGCTCTACGGAAATTGGGAAAAATTGCGTTATAGCCGGGAAAGCAGGGATTGTCGGACACATTAAAATCGCCGATAACACCACTGTTGGGGCCAATACCGGTATCTCTAAAAACATAACCAAGTCAGGTCAGACAATTTTCGGGTATGTCGGCTTTGAAATCAAAGATTTTCTTAAATCTTATATCCTCTTTAAAAAACTACCCGAACTACACGACAGAATCAAAGAACTCGAAAAAAAACCATAAATTTACGCTTCGTAAAATGAAGGAGATTAATAGGATCGGATGAGAGTCAAACAGCATACCATAAAAAAACAAGTTACCGTCTCGGGAGTAGGTCTCCATACTGGGGTAATTTCAAATATGACATTTTTACCGGCCCCGCCAAATCATGGATACAAATTCCAAAGAATTGACCTCCCCGGAATGCCGATAGTGGATGCTGACGTGGACAATGTAGTGGATATTTCAAGGGGCACGACCCTTGAGCAAAACGGGGCTAGGGTATTTACAGTCGAGCATGTCCTTGCTTCCCTCGTCGGATTGGAAATCGATAATGTCATGATCCAATTGGACGGTCCAGAGCCGCCGATCATGGATGGATCTTCCATCCAATTTATCGAAGTATTGGAAGAGGTAGGCTTGGAAGAACAAAATGCCCTCCGCAGATTTTTTGAAGTTCCGGAAAGTATCACCTACCGTGAACCATCGAGAGAAGTGGAAATGGCTGCATTGCCGCTCGACGACTACCGTGTCACCGTGATGGTGGATTACAATTCACCGGTTCTGGGAAGTCAGCACGCTTCTATTACGAGCATCAGCCAATTCAAAACAGAAATAGCCTCCTGCAGGACTTTCTGTTTTTTGCATGAACTTGAAATGCTTTATAACCAAAATCTGATCAAAGGCGGAGATCTTAACAATGCCATCGTGGTGGTAGACAGGGTGGTTGAAGAAAAAGAGTTGGAGCACCTCGCAAAGATGTTCAACAAGAAAAAGGTTGAAGTAAGGAAGGAAGGAATTCTCAATAATGTAGAATTAAGGTATAAAAATGAGCCTGCCCGACATAAGTTGTTGGATGTGGTTGGGGATTTGGCTTTGGTGGGCAGACCGTTGAAAGCCCAGATTTTGGCTGCAAGGCCAGGGCATGCCGCCAATGTGGCATTTGCCAAAAAAATAAAAAGGGCAATGGAAAAAGCCGGTTCGGTTCACATCCCACACTATGACCCCAGGCTTCCTCCTGTGATGGATATCAATCAGATCAGCAATATTCTGCCCCACCGATATCCTTTTCAACTTTTGGATAAAATCATTTATTTGGATGATACAGTAGTGGCTGGTGTAAAAAACGTAACCATCAATGAACCCTTCTTTATGGGGCATTTTCCAAACAATCCAGTTATGCCCGGGGTTCTCCAGGTAGAAGCTATGGCACAGACCGGAGGGATTTTGGTGCTGAGCACTGTAGATGATCCCGAAAAATATTGGACCTATTTTTTAGGTATAGAAAGTTGCAAGTTCCGAAAAATGGTAATCCCGGGAGACACTTTGGTTTTCAGATGTGAGTTGCTTGCCCCAATCAGGAGAGGAATTGCAAAAATGAAAGGAGAAGCTTTTGTAGGCAACACCCTTGTATGTGAAGCAATAATGACGGCAAGTATAGTCCGAAAAGAATCATGATCAGTCCTCTATCATCCATACACGAAAAAACTATCCTTGGCAAGGATGTGCATATCGATCCTTTTACCATGATACATGAAAATGTGGAAATCGGTGAGGGAACATGGATCGGTTCGAATGTTACCATTTATTCAGGAGCGAAAATCGGCAAAAATTGCAAAATATTCCCGGGAGCTGTGATAGCTGCCATTCCCCAAGACCTCAAGTTCCAGGGAGAGGATTCGACTATCGAAATAGGAGATAATACCACCATTAGAGAATGTGTGACCATCAGCAGGGGAACTATCGACAAAAGGACTACCAAAGTCGGGAGCAACTGCCTTTTGATGGCCTATGTGCATATTGCCCATGATTGTATTGTTGGCAATAATGTCATCATTGCCAATGCGGTGCAGGTTGCCGGTCATGTATCCATTGACGATTGGGCCATTGTAGGCGGAAGCAGTGCCATCCATCAATTTGTAAAAGTAGGAATGCACTCCATGATTTCGGGAGGCTCATTGGTAAGGAAAGATGTACCGCCATTTACCAAGGCAGCCCGTGAACCGTTAAGTTATGCAGGCGTAAACAGTCTGGGATTGAGGAGAAGAGGGTATTCGAGTGAAACCATCAGCCATATCCAAGAAGTATACCGCTACCTATTCTTAAACTCATTGAACAACAGCAGGGCACTTGAGGAAATTGAAATCAACCTCCCCGCCACCAAAGAAAGGGATGAAATCATCAACTTCATCAGGTCCTCAGAAAGAGGTGTGATGAAAGGTTATATCAGCTGATTTATAATGGAGCTGAAGCTAAACCAGGTTTCTAAAAGATACCAGTTTGAATGGATTTTTAAAGATATCAGCCTTCATGTACCGGCATTTTCCCATTGGGCAATTACAGGAAGTAACGGTTCCGGAAAATCCACCTTGCTGAAATGCCTTTCAGGAATGAATCCCCTCAGCCACGGGTCGATCTCCTATTTTTCCGAAGGCAAAGAAATACATGGCAATGAGATATTTAAATCCTTGGTCATCAGTGCACCTTACATGGAACTGCCCGAAGAGTTTACTCTACGGGAACTTCTTCAGTTTCATTTCAAATTCAAAAGGCCGGCCGATAACCTCCCGCTTGATGAAATGATGGAAATTATGTACCTAAAAATCCATCAAAATAAACCCATTTCTCAATTTTCCTCCGGCATGAAGCAAAGATTAAAGCTGGGTTTGTGTTTTTTTTCTGACAGTAAATTGATCCTTTTGGATGAACCTACGTCCAACCTTGACGAGCAGGGAATAGCCTGGTATTTGCAGTTGGTAAAAGAATTTTCGAAGAACAAAACACTATTTATTTGCTCCAATGACCCAAAAGAGTATTCCTTTTGCCCGCATGAAATCAGGATTGAGGATTTCAAGGTTAAACAAAAACTTTGAATATTGGACTGATTGATTAATTTTATAGAAATTTACTCACTCACAGATTATGCAAAAATCGATATTTAGCTTCTTACTCATAGGCTTGATGGCCTTTGGAGTGTTTTCCTGCAAGGGGAAAAAAGATGACCCGACCCCTAACAAAACCCCTGAGGAATTGGCAATTGAAGAGCTTACCAACGGTTCTTCCCAGGTTTGGACCGTCGCAGGTGGTGGTACTGTAACGAGGGATGGTGCGTCGGTCACCAGTACCTACCAAACATTTGAGTTAACCCTTGCTGCCAATTCATCAAGTAAAACGTATACTACCATCAACAGCAGTGACCTCTATGACGCTAGCGGAAATTGGTCTTTTGTAACCGGTGGACTTGACAAGCTTTTGTTTACAGGATCAAAACCTGTAGCCAACAACGAGATTTCCTGGACTAGAACAGGAGACAACCTGGTTTTAAGATTCAGTATTGTAGCACCCGGTGCCCGTCAGTCGGGAACTGCTGCTGTATTGGGAAGCTATGTTTTCACACTCAAAAAGAAACCATAATTCATCATAGTAAAAATTCCCCTTATTCCTTACCCTAAAAAGAGAATGCCAAAATTTTTAAATTTTGGCATTCTCTTTTTACGCTTTAAGGGTTACCAATGTCACGCCTGCCCCACCTCTATCGGCATGCTCGTCCTCAAGTTTGCCCACCTGACTCATGTTTCTCAATAGGTTACGGGTAATCTCTTTCAAAATACCATTTCCTTTTCCATGGACCACCCTCAGGTCTTTGAGTCCAAGCATGTAGCCGTCATCCACAAAGGTCTGAATCAAGGGAAGAATTTCTTCACCCCGCAATCCTCTTATATCTAAGTTCGGGGAAAATTCAAGCATTTTACTGTTTGTGTCAAAACCTGTTCTTCGGGCAAAGGTTTTCTTTTCCTTTTTTACTTCCGAAAGTGAGATCTTCTGCAGTCGGCTGAGTTTTACTTTGGATTTCAGGTCTCCGATACTGATTTCAGCCTCTTTTTTCTTAAGTGCCAAAACCTGCGCAATGGCACCATTATCAATCAATCTGACGAAATCCCCGACTTGGATTTCTCCTTCCAATTCTTTGATTTCGGGTAATACCACTGTTTTTTTCTCGGGCTTGACTTTCACCTTCAAATCTTCTATTTCTGTTCGAAGCTGTTTGGTGATTTCTTTGTCCCCTTTGCTTTTTTTGATGTCTGCAATCGTGTTTTCAATCTTTTTGTTGACCTCATCTAAAAGTGTCTTCGCTTCTGCTTTGGCTTCCTGAATAAATTTCTTCTTATTCTGATCAATGGTTTCTTTGAGTTCTGTATATTCTTTGACCTTCAAGTCCAAAACCCGTTCTTTCTTTTTATTCTCATTGACGAGTTGCTCGTAGTTGGCAAGCTGATTTTCCAGCTTGGTGAGCATCTTGTCATATTTGACACGGTCTTCACCGATATGGCCTTTGGCATATTCAATGATATCTTTTGATATCCCGATTTTGGATGCGATTTCCAATGCAAATGAACTCCCTGGTTTACCCAAATCCAATTGATAAAGAGGCTCCAATTTGTCCACATCGTACCGCATTGCACCATTGACCAAGCCTTGGTTTTTGGATGCCACTTGCTTCAGATTGCCATAATGCGTTGTCAAAACTCCATAGGCTCCTGTTTTATTCAAGGCAAGCAAAATCCCCTCAGCAATGGCCCCACCAAATTGTGGTTCGGTACCCGTTCCGAATTCGTCGATGAAAAGTATCGTCTTTTTATCCGCATACTCCGTGAAATACTTCATGCTCATCAGGTGTGAACTGTAGGTACTCAGGTCATTTTCGATATTTTGCTCATCTCCGATATCTATAAAAAAGTTATCAAACAACGAACAGGTAGAATGGCTGTCCATCGGAACCAAAAGTCCACACTGCAGCATGTATTGAACCATCGCCACGGTCTTGAGGGTGACGGACTTACCTCCGGCATTGGGTCCGGAGATGACCAATAGCCTCCTGTTGTGGTCCAACATAATATTGAGCGGGACGATTTTTTTGCGCTGTTGCTTCAATGCAAACTCCAAAAGCGGATGTCTCGCATTGCTCCAGTCAAGCTGTCTTTCTTTCTTCAGAATTGGACGGGAGGAATTGGTTTTGATAGCAAATTTTGCTTTGGCCCGGATAAAGTCCACCATGCCTAGAAAGTGGTAGGCCCTTCTCAACTCAGGAATGAACGGCCTCAGCACGTCTGTGAGCTTGGTAAGAATCTTTTGGATTTCCCTTTTCTCCATGTATTCGAGGTCTTTCAATTCATTGTTGATGTCCAAAACCTCTGCAGGTTCGAGATAGACTGTCTGACCTGTGGCGGACTCATCATGGATAAATCCCTTGATTTTCCTTTTGTTTTCAGCCAATACCGGAATGACCATCCTACCGCCCCGGATCGTCACAGAAGCATCCTCAGGTGTCAGGCCTTTGGCCTTTGCATCCCTGAAAATCCTGTCCAAAACCTTTCTCAGTCGGTTTTCTTCATACAAAATCTGTGACCTGATGAGTGAAAGTTCCTGCGAAGCATTGTTGCGGATCTTGCCCTTTTCATCGATTATCCTCTCTATGGCCTTCAGGACTGTATTGTCCAAAGCCACCAATCCAAGCAAATTGAAAAGATTGGGATAGGCTTCTTCATGATCTTTGAAAAACTCAATGCATCGGCTTAGTGTAAATAGTGAAAGCCTGATTTCATGAAATTCCTCTTCATAAAGGAAGTTAGCCTCGATTTTAGCCTTCTCGAGATAAGGATAAACATTGGTAAAATTGGAGGAGGGAAATAACTCTCCTGATTCTATGATGGATTTGAATTCGGAGGTTTGGTCAAGAAGCTTACCTACGAGATTAGGATCTTTCGAAAAACCCATTTTATCCACAAAATCCATCCCGAGCGGACCGGTACATGCCTCTCTTAACAACTCCCGGATTTTGGTGAAATTGATTTTTTCTTCGAGATTTTTAGGGTAAATCATTGGTTGGGATTAGGGTTACTTGCTTTCTCTACGACATGAAGGGAGTCAATCGTCCGGGCATAAATCCTGTCCATCGTCTTTATGTCCAACATGTAATATTCCAAGCTCTTTCTGAAAACAGAATCTGCGATATCATGTTTCAAAAAAACCTCATTTTCAAAATATGGGTATAAAACCCTCGAGGAATCATAATGAATCGGGAATGACGAAACCAATCCTTCAGCCAAATGGATGTCAATCAGCACTTCCACAATTTTATCTTCAGAGAGGATGCCTTCGGGGATTTCTTGCCTATTGCAGGCGAAGCCGGCAAAAAGCAAGAGCATTAAAATGATTTTATTTTTCACAGACCAAAATTAATCAAATCCGACAATGAACAAGAAAATTGATTGCTTTACCTTACACCCGATGATCACATATCGTTTTTTAATTCAATTATCAACCTTAATTTAGGCCTTTGAAATAGCAACCATGAAAGAACTGCTCAAAAAACTACGAAGGTACGAGATTATGATCCGGAAGGTGGTGAACAACCAGCTCCAAGGTGACTATCAATCTATCTTCAAAGGTGCAGGATTGGAATTTGATGACCTCAGGCCTTACCAATATGGTGATGATTTTAGGACGATTGAGTGGAAAGTATCCGCCAAAGGCCATGGCACTTTCGTCAAAACTTTCAGGGAAGACAAGGACCAATCGGTTTATTTTCTCATTGATATCAGCGGATCACAGGATATCGGGCAGGAAGGAAAAAAGAAAATAGATATCGGAAAGGAGATAGCCGGCGTTTTGACATTGGCTGCCGTATTTGAGGGAAGTCAGGTTGGATTGATTTCTTATTCGGACCAAAAAGAAAAAATCATCCTTCCGGGAAAAGGTCCGAAACAAGGTGTAAAAATTATCCAGGGAATATTTGGACACAAGAACATTTCGCAAAAAACCAACCTGACGGAAATGTTCAACTTTGCCCTCAACCTCATCAAAAAGAGAAGCATTGTCATCGTGATTTCGGATTTCATAGATGAAGGATATGAGAGACCTTTCAAAGCTTTGGCACGAAAACACGATCTAGTGGCTGTTCAGGTGACCGACCCAAGGGAATCAGCCCTGCCGGCACTTGGCATTATTCCGGTTTATGACAAAGAAGAAGGAAGAACCACATGGGTAAATACTGCGTTTGGAAGTTTTTCCAAAAAAATCGCAGACACTTTTACTTCCGAAAGGGAGCATCTGAAAACCATTTGCAAAAAAAACCAAATCAATTATTTGGGAATCAGCACCAAGGAAGACATCGTGATTCCTTTGATAGAATTATTCAAAAACCGTAACCGGACAATGAAACGTGGGTAAAGTAGTATTCTTCATATGCATGATCAGTTACTTTCTGATTCCACAGCAAGTCCAATCGCAGGACCTGGAGGTGGAGGGATATTTCACTCAGGATTCGGCCATGCTAGGCGAAAGGGTCGCTTATGTCCTCAAAGCAAAATCAAAACCCGGTATCAACATCGTATTCCCGGATTCAACCCATAATTTCTCCCCTTTTGTGCTTTTGGAGAAAAAATCCTTTATCTCCTCCACACAGGAAGATGTCACCGTAGATTCGGTGGTGTACTATGTAAGCAACTTTTCACTCGATCCTGTAGCCAAACTCTCTCTTCCTGTGTACGAAGTATTCCGGTTTGACAGCTTGGTGCACGAGCCTTTGGAAGCAGGCCTGTCTTTGAAACTGACAATCGACCCTCTTCCACAGGAGTTGGGATTTAAGGACAACAATGTCTACCAGCCGATCCCTACCGAATTCAACGTTGTCGTTTTGTTTATAATTTTGGGAGTATTGGCAGTTTTGGGGATCATCGTCTTGGTTATTTTTGGCAAAAAAATCACCAAAAGATGGGATAATTGGAGGGAAAAACAAAAATACAAACGCTTTGTCAAAAGGTGGAATGCCGCTGAAATGGCCTTTGCCACTACGCCTGACATGGTCCAGGCAGATGAGCTTTTGGGTCTTTGGAAGACTTACATGGAGCACCTGAATGACAGGCCTTTTAGGGAGTGGACCACGACTGAGATTTCTGAATTTCTAGACAATAAAGAAATCATCAAAGATTTCAGGGCCATAGAAATGGTGATTTATGCAGGAAAAGAAGGAAAAGACATCACCGAAACCTGCAACAACCTCAAAGATATCTGCACAGATTCCTTCAAGAAAAAGATAACGGAACAAGATGAATCCAAATAATATCACTGACTTTTTTTCTTGGTTCTGGTTTTTGCCTGAAACCTTCAAGACTTTTGAATGGGAAAATCTCTGGGCGCTGCACCTCATCTGGATTGCACCGTTGATTCTGGTG
>JBBRFK010000093.1:0-14463 GCA_038224435.1 Cytophagales bacterium
CGGGTTGGAAAGGTCGATTTGAGCAGTTTCGGCAATCTGCAAAGACAAAGACCCATCGTCTTCATTTACCCAGAAAGGTCCACCTCCCGGTTCGCCCGTATTTTTCACCATCCCACAAACCCTCAAAGGTCTGTTGAGTTTGTAATGAAGATATTTTCCTTTTTCAGCAATACTTTTTGCCGAATAGGAATCAGGTAAAATTCCTCCCAAATCTTTTGTAAATGCATTTTCTGCCGTTCCTATTGATGCTTCATCGACCCCAGTATCAAGTTTTGTAAGTGCATCAAAGACTGATTCCTGGATTTCCAGCAATAAGCCACCGATCGCTATTTTGTATTCCTTGGTCGTTTGTTTCAATCTGTCAGGAACTTCATTGTCCACATTTTTAATGAAAATCACATCACCCTCGATATCATTCAGGTTTTCGAGCAAAGCACCATGACCTGCAGGTCTGAACAACACGCTGTCATCCTCCTCTACAAAAGGCTCGTTGTCCATCGTAACGGCAATCGTATCCGTTGATTTTTTCTGTTGGGAATAAGTGATATCGAATTTGACCCCGTATTCTTTTTCCAGCTTTGGTAGTACTTCAGCAATCAAGGCTTTGAATTTAGGTTCGTGGTCTGGGGAAACAGTGAAATGCAACCTGATGGTATTGCCTTTTCCCAGGCTGTACATCCATCCTTCTATCAGGTGCTCGTAAGCTGGCGTCCGGTTATGGTCAGCATATTTATGGAATTTCAAAAGCCCTTTGGGCAGGTTGCCATATCCCAAACCTCCGTCGTTGAGAAGGGCCGAGATTAATTTCTTGTATTCTTTTTGCTCCAATGCCTCACGGATGCTTGATCCTTCTTTTTGGAGAGCTTCATCCAGGTCTTGGAAGAATGCAAACTTCTCGATTTGACTGATAAATTTTTCTACAAACTTGCTTTTGGAAATGTCGCCATCACCTTCCACAAAAGAAAATAGGTCTTTGAACATCCTCGTGGCCGCGCCGCTTGCTGGTACAAATTTGACGACTTCTTTGTGCTTTGCTTTTTCCGGATAGGTTTCCTGAAAGTGCTCCAATTCTTCATCGGACAGCAATTTGATGCCATCACCGATGGTAGCGGCCCTTTCAATGGGTAAAAAAGGAAATCCTTCTTTGAAGTTTTTGAGCTGTTCTTTGGCATTTTCCAAGGACATTTCCTGACTCAAAATCTGCTTTTCAAGCTGTGCGTTCATGGCTGATTGGTTATTGGTTTAAAAACTTTAATATATACAATGGAAATAAACAAAGGAAGTCTTTTCTAAATACTAAAGGTAATTTTATCCCCCGGCCTTTTCTGGGAAAGTATGTTGAGTGAATTGTTTTCAACATGGAGAACCCGCGGATAGCCGCCTGTCACCTGTGCATCACGCATCAAAATGATCAGGTTTCCGTTTGGTGTAAGCTGAACCGTACCCGGATATACCGGCGCAGTCAGAATGGGTTCCACCTCATTTTCTATTGTTTCTTCCAATTGATAGGCCATCCTATTGACCTGATTTGATACAGTGAAGGATTTTTTCATAATCCTGTTTTGGGTGAGTTTGGGCAGCTGATCCCATTCGGGTCCTTTAAAAACTTTGATTTCTCCTTGCTTGAACCAGTTAAGGTTCATTTTGGCATGCGAACTCAAGGCAGGGTAGTATCGCTCTTCAAAGAGGTAACAGAGTGAATTGCTTTTTTCTATTCTTGATTGTAGTGTGATTCCCGGGTACCAACTTCTGCTTTCCGCTACGATTTCGGACTCAAAGCCACCTTGAATTCCCATGTAAAGCCATTGCCCTTTTCTGAATTTGCGGATATGAACCACATCATCTTCATTGATTTCGAGGATTTTACCTGCTTTTACTTGTTTGTCATTGAGATAGATGTCCACATCAGCCCCAGTAAAAACGATTCTGGTAGCCATTTCAAAAACCATCTTGGCGCCTGGACCTCCCATTTCCAACACCGAATCATAAAACTGGTTCTGCAGTAAATAATTGGCCTGTGTCATCGAAAACCTATCCATCACTCCGGCATACGGGACTCCGTAGGCAGCCATAGCAAACCTCCCAAGGTCCTGAACGGAAGTCAGTAATCCGGGCTGTAAAAAATGGATATAGGCCGGTGTTTTAATCATGTTGCCAGGTATAAAGTCCTTGACTGGAAAGTTGCCGGATATCTAGGAATGTTTCCTTGGAGATGGCTTCAAATTTGATTTTGTCACCAATGGCAGGAATTACCGGTTTTTCTTTTGAAATATCGAAAAGTCTGACAGGACATTTGCCTATGGCATGCCAGCCTCCGGGACTTTCGGCAGGATAGATTCCTGTTTGCTGTCCTCCTACGGCCACTGTTCCGCCGGGCATTGACCTTTCGGGGGAGCTTTTTCTCGGTGTAAATAGCCTTTCATGCAATCCTCCCAAATACATAAAACCAGGCAAAAAGCCGTAGAAATGAAGCGTGTAGATGGCTTCCGAATGGAGTTTTATGATGTCTTCTATGCTGAGTTCATGGATAAGAGCTAGTTTTTCAAGGTCTCTGCCGAATTCTGCGCAATAGCAAACCGGGACTTTCCATGTTTTCGAATGAAGAATATGGGGGATTTTTGGTAATTGGTCTATTTCCTCAAGGATATCGGCACAGTCCTTTTCGGTTATTTCGATCCGGAGTTTCAGTGAAATGGTATTGAAACCCATCCTTATTTCCCTGATGCCTTCGGCATATTCCTGCTCAAAGAACTGACGGACTTGTTGCTGTTCCATAAGAATGCCGGTCGCGATTTCTTTTGGCCAGACTAGCTCGATCAATTTACTGTGAATCCTGAAAATTCTGATATCCATAAGCTATGGGCAAAATCTTGCTCTGATACTTTTTAAAATCTCCAATGCGGATGGATTGTCTCCATGGATACAAATGGTTTCTGCTTCGATCGGAAGGAATTTGCCGGTGATGGTTTTGATTTTTTTTTCATTTACCATAAAACCAACATGGTCCAACACCTCCTCTGGATCGGTGAGGATTGCTTTTGGTTGGCCGCGTTCTACGAGAGTCAGGTTGTCGTTATAACTTCTATCGGCAAAAATTTCTCTTTTGATTTTGATGCCGGACGCCATCGCCATGGAGGACATCAGTGATTCCGCAGGACAATAAAGGTAAGCTTCGGGAAAGTATTCCTCTACCAAATGGATGATGGTAAAAGCTGTCACATCATCTTTGGCAGCAAAATTATACAAAGCGCCGTGGAGTTTGATGTGGTCCATAGAAGCTTCATGTAGGCTGCAGGTCCTTTCAAAAAACTGGATTTGCTTCAGAATGATGGTTTCAAGTAATTTGGAATCAAGGGACATGTACTTTCTGCCAAAGTTTTCCCGGTCAGGATAAGAGGGATGTGCGCCTACTTTCACATCATAATTCTTTGCAAGATGAAGTGCGGTCTCAATGCTTTTTTCATCTCCTGAATGTCCCCCGCAGGCGATGTTGCAACTGTCAATGAAAGGCATCAACCCGGCATCATTGTTCATTCCCTCTCCAAGGTCACAGTTGATATCAAATGGAAAATATCGGCTTTTCATAAGGATAAATTTAGCAAAATACTTGTTGAAATGGGGATTGTTAATGGTTGGATTTGAGCGAATTCAATTTTTTTTAAAGTGTGGGCAGGTGTCCATGTCAAAAATTAACTTATACTAATTACTTAAACCTTTAAGAAAAGTCATGCCAGGCTCAAAAATGAAGGAAAATATAAACAAGACTGGAAATATTCCACACCTGTCTTTTAGCTGACAATTATTGATTTGGGATTTATCCAATTTTGGTATCATATTATTCAAAATGTTAAAATATCTCCTACATCCAATCCTTTTCATTCTCATGTCCTCCTGTGTAGGGACTGATTATCTGGACGATCCGATTATTGGGGAATCCATCATTTTAGAAAATGAGCAAGTGGCCATTGCCAAAGGAAACAGCTTCAGTTTTTCGCCAAGGTATTTTGACCAATATGGCATCGAGAGGGAAGTCAGGTTAGTATTTACAAGCTCTGATCCCACTATTGCCGCGGTCAATGAAAGTGGCAATGTGACGGCTTTGAATTTTGGGTCTGCTAGTATTGAGGTCTCCTACAATGATTTTATAGGGGCGAGGCTTCAGGTAAATGTACCCCTTTCAAATGAGGACGTTGCGTTAGTCCGGATTTCCTCTTCAAGGGTAATCTTAAACAATGGCCAAAATTTTCAGCTTTCGATAGCAATTGAAAATATCGCAGGAATGATTATTGAAAATAAATCAGTCCAATGGTTTTCAGAAAATTCTGCCATAGTGGAAATTGACCAAAATGGATTGATCACAGCCAAATCTGTTGGAAAATCGGATGTTTATGCCGAAGTGGATGGTGTGAAAAGCAATGTGATTCCCATTTCGGTGGAGAACAATGTAAGGATCGGGAATTTTGTGCCTGTCGGAGGCTATCAAGCAAAAGGCACCGCCACCTTGGAGCGGATAGACGGAAAATTGATCTTGAAATTGAGTGAGGACTTTACCACAAGTTTTGCCTTGGGGACATTCATCTACTTGGCAAACAGTACTAACGGAAGTCAGGTAAGGGTCAATGGCATTGAAGTCGCCCAAATCAAAGAGAGTGGATTGCATACCTTTGACATCAGCGCCAAGTACCCGGATTTGGGAATCCAGGATTACAGCCATGTCATTATTCTATGTAAACCGGCATCACTGACTTTTGGATTTGCCAAACTTTCGGAATAAATGAAGAGGAAACTGTTAATGCTAGTTATAGTCAGCCAGATATGTGTGGGTTTGGCTTTTGGACAGGGTTGGTCCCAAAAGAAGCGTGAAGGTTTTTTCAAATTAGGACAGAATATCATTGTCAGCGATGAATATTTTAGTCCTGATGGGACAGTTACCGAAATCCGGACGACAGGAGTATTCAGTACGCATATTTATGGGGAATATGGATTGGGAAAAAACTGGACAGTCATTGGGAATATTCCCTTTTTCGCAAGCAATACCCTCAACGCCATCAAGTTTAACCAAAGTGGCAATGAAATCCCATCGGATAGGTTAGATGCATTTGGGGATGTTGATTTGGCAATAAAATATGGTTGGTTTCAGGACAAAGGGGTTGTGTTGGGAACGACATTATTATTTGGGATTCCAACAGGAACTATTGGTGGTGGAGAAACGGGGATTTTGCAGACCGGCGACGGGGAGTTCAATCAGATGTTCAGGACTGATGTGAGTTTTTCCCTTCATCCGGTCCCTGTTTTCTTTTCTACCTATGCAGCTTTGAACAATCGAACGAGGGATTTTTCAGATGAATTCAGGTACGGCTTTGACCTTGGTTATTCCAATAATGGAATTTTATTGGCTTTTCACCTTAACGCTGTGAGGTCTTTTAATAACGGAAGTGCAGAAAACGTAAACAATGGCATTTTCTCCAACAACATGGAATTTATCCTTCCAAGTTTTGAAGCTGCTTATTCATTCAAATCTGGTTTGGGAGTTTCTACATATGTAAATTACTTCCTTCAAGGACAGAATGTATTAAAAGGTGCAGGATATGGAATTGGAATATTTTACAAACTTGAAAACAAAACCAAATAATCAAATGAATTTTAAAATCTATTTGGCACTTGTTATCTTCATTGCCGCCTTCAACTTCGGCCGTGCACAGGAATCAGAAATATTTGCACCGGACAAAAAAGCCATCAAAGGATACGATCCGGTGGATTATTTTACCAAAGGAGAACCCACCAAAGGCCTTCAAGCAAATAAATTGAGCTTTGCAGGCGCTGACTGGTATTTTTCCTCCAATGAAAACCTGACATTGTTCAAGGCAAATCCCTTGAAATACATACCGCAATATGGTGGGTATTGTGCTTTTGGTCTAGCCGGAGGATACAAAGCCCCGACATCACCCACAGCATGGACCATTGTGAATGGCAGACTTTATTTGAATTACAGTCTGAAAGTCCAAAAGGACTGGTCAGCAGACCAAGCAGAAATGATCAGCAAAGCTGACAAAAACTGGCCTTCTGTCAAGTCCAAAAAGTAAGTTCCATTCCTAATCCCGTATGGAGTTGGTGGTCTGCATCCTGATCATTATTCCAAGAACAACGTTACTTGGAGCCATTCTGGGTGTTTTCATTATGTCAGGAGCAAAGATGTCTCATTTTTGATCTTAGGGATTAACTTCAATGTTGACGGTGGCAAGCTGTTTCCTTTAGCAGCAATAGCATTTGCTGCATGCTTTATTCTATGTTTTATCCCCAAAAATCAAATTATCAGCTATGTCAGGAGACGATATGTTATTTGAAGCCAACAAGGATGTTTTGGAGGAATTAATCCAATTGATCATCCAAATAAACCCCGGGGATTTTGCAGCAGTATCTCCGGTATTAAAGTCAGCAAGTATAGGGCAACATTGCCGTCATATCATTGAGCTATACCAATGCCTATTGGAAAGCTACCATATGGGTATAGTTGCTTATGATAAAAGAAGGAGGGATCATTTGATCGAAACCGACAAGGAGTTTGCTTTATCCAAAATACAAGATATCCTAAGTAATATCCATGAGTTGGATAAAGGTATCATCTTGCTCCACCATATCGGGGGGGAAGATTTGATTTTTAAAAGCAGTTACCTCAGGGAAGTATTTTACAACCTCGAACATTGCATCCACCATCAGGCATTGATTAAATTGGCCAGTATGGATCTGGGCTATATCCAACTTCCTGAAAGCTTTGGCATTGCAAGGTCAACTTTGATCTTTAAAAAACAGGTTTGAATAGAACCTTTAACTTTTCGTGACTTTTTCGTGATATGCCTTTGGCAATTTTGGTGCAAACAAAATCACATCTATTATGAAAAAAGTAATTCTATTCTTATTTGTAATCATCTTTGCCGCTTGTGGTGAGGATGAAAAACCTGTCATCATTGACTCTTCGTTGCCTAATGGCGTATTAACAGTACAGCGTACAGGGACCTTCGTTGACCAAAATGCTTCAGGAAGTGCAGGAAGGGCTTCTATTGGTCCTGATACCCAGGGAACAACTTTTTTGGCATTCAACAATGAATTCCGGACAAAGTTATCCACAGGTACAGTGACAGTTTGGCTTTCTACTTCGGATACTTTTACCGCTAGCCCAGGAACTGGAAGTCCAAATTTATTACTGGTGGGACCGGTAAGAAATGCCGGAGAGAACTTCTTTAAGATTCCCACAGGAGTCGATGTAGGAAAGTATACCCACGTCATACTTTGGTGTGGAGCAGTGAGTGTTCCTTTTGGAAATGCAAGGTTGCAATAATCAATTTTCAGCATCCCGGAATTTCCGGGATGCTTAAATCCAATCAAATGAGAAGTATACGCATCATACAAATATTCGCATTGTTATTTTTGGTTCATGAAGCCAATGGTCAGAGTGGCTGGACAAAAGCCAAAGGAGAAGGTTTCTTCCAGACGAGCTTCTCTACCTTTGGTTCCAAAGAATATTTTAACCTTGGAGGAGAAAAACTCATCACCAATCAGTTTAACCAACAAAGCATGGTCTTTTATGGTGAATATGGATTCACCGATAAATTCACTTTAATTGCCAATCTGCCGCTGCAGAATTTTAATGGTTTCGAAACTACTGAAACTGTCTCAGGACTTGGTGATTTGAGATTGGAATTCAAGCATGCCCTTCTGAAGAAATATTTCCCTTTGGCCATCAGTATTGCACCTGAGATACCAATCGGCAAGGCCAATAATTTTGCAAACAGCATTGTCAATGATTTTGAAAGGATTAACCTGCCAAGTGGGGATGGAGAATTTAATGTCTGGACGACTTTGGCCACGTCCTTTGCATTGGGAGATTTTCCTTTTTATGGTTCCCTGTTTGGTTCATACAATTATAGGACTGAATATGACGGAATTTCATTCAGCGATCAGATGGCAGTAGGCGTAGAGTTTGGATACAAAATAGCCAATATAGTATGGGTCAATGCAAGATTGAACGGATTGACCTCAGTAGATGAAATCATTGAAGTTGCGGATTTTGTGCGGGGTGATGGTACGGAATATACAAGCTACAGTTTTGGGGCAAGCATTCCGGTTTATAAGGAATTTCACCTTAATCTTACCTACAGAAATTATAACGACTTCCTTTTCCAAAGGAGAAATATTTACTCCGGTGGGGTATTCGGTATCGGTGTGTATTATGACCTTAAACCAGAAACCAAATGAACACATTTCAAATAAACAATGAAGCTGCACCTCCCTTCAATTTTAATCAGAAGGGTTTGATGTTTATTCCTTTTAAGAAGTTCGGAAAATTCCAATCTGTTTTTGATCAAGGCAAACTTGCAAACAAACTGTTCATGGTGAAAACAGGAATGGTAAAAATCGTTCATGTAACTGAATCAGGCAATCAACTGATCCGCGAAATCAAGACAGATGGAGAGGTTTTTGGTGAGTGGAAATCAATGTTCAATTCAAATGTGCGGTTCCAAAATTCAGCTATTACCCTTTCTGCCAACACAGAAATCCTTTGCTTAAACCTCTCTCCATTTGGTTTGGAGAATGTGTCCACTTTGTTATCTGATTTGTCACAGATGATTTTGGATCAAAATGAAAGACAACAGATCCGCTATCAGATGCTATTGCTCCAAAGTGCAGAGTATAGAATAAAGGAAAATCTCAGGGAATTGGCAATGAAGGTAGGCCAAAGATTTGGGGAGGAGACTTTGCTCAAAGTATGGCTTTCACATGAAGACATCGCCCTCCTTGCTGACACCAGCAGGCAAACAGTCACTACAGTGATGAATGGATTAAAAAAATCGGGAAAAATAACCTATTCCCGTGACAGAATGTTATTTAGAAACTTGAACAAGATCCACCATTAAATAAAAATAACTATGAAAAAAAGAATGTCAATTTATCTGATCTCAGCTTTTTTGCTGATAATGTCAGCTTGCGAAAACGGTACCGAAGATGTACCTATGGACAATAGTGTCGATGTGACAGGCCAATTGGAAGTGATCAAAAGCGGCTCGCTCAGCAATCAAAGCGGCGCCGGTACCCGCGGATCAGTCCAGTTGGTAAAAGATCAAGCCGGTAAGTTTTATGTGAGTTTGAGTGAAAATTTTACTACAAAATTTTCTACTGGAACAGTTACTGTCTATCTCTCCACTTCATCCAGTCTCAGAACCAATGAAGCAGGAACCTTTCAATTGTTAGGTTTGGCAAACAGACCTGGTGCTCATTTTTATCCTCTTGCGGCAAGTCCTGATGCAAAATTTACACATGGGATTATCTGGTGTGGCGCAGCAGCCATTCCTTTTGGAAATGCTTTATTGGAATAAAAATTTTGTTTGGTTTATTTGTTAATGAAAAGGGAGATGTTTGTTCATCTTCTTTTTTTGCTTTTATGCCGAAACGTTATCAGTTATTTGCCATAGGCTCCAAAACAAATACAAACTCAGTAAATGTGGAGGAATCCGAAAAAACCTGAATTTGGGAATTGTGCACCTCAAGAATTTTTTTGACGATGGCCAACCCAAGTCCGGAACCTTCGATTCCTTTTTTGTCTTTATCAACCATATAGTATCTTTCAAAAAGTGAATCAAGGTCTTTTTCGGGAATCCCATGTCCTGTGTTTTTGATACTGACGCAAACCTTGAATGTAGTCAGACAATAAAAGGCCTTCAGTGTTATTTTGCCATTTTCGGGGGTATACTTCACAGCGTTGTCTATGAGATTTTGGATCACCCTGTCCAAAAGGTAAAGGTCTGCTTCCACCACAGGAAGTGATTGGGAGATGTCAGCGACAAGGTCAATATTTTTTACTTTGGCAAAAAGTTCAAATTTCATACAAGCATCAAAAAGCAGCTCCTGAATTCTAAATGGCTCCATTTTGAGATGCATCTGTCCTGACTCCAACTTGGACAATTCAAAAAGATCAGCTACCAATTTGGTGAGTTTCTCTGATGAATCGTTGATGATTTTGAGGTAATTTTCTCTTTCGGTAATCGTAATCTGATCTCCCTTGATCATCATCGTTTCTACATAGCCATTGATGACAGCCAGTGGATTTCTCAGGTCATGCGATACATTGGCTATCAATTCCCGCCTTAGGCTGTCTACTTTTTTGAGTTCATCCATATGGTGGAGGATATTGTCAGCCATTTGGTTGAAGGTGGAGGCCAAAACCGATAATTCAGAATTGGTTTTGAGTGCGGGGATTCTTGCCTCAAGGTCTCCATCTTTAAACTTGCTGACGGTTTTGACAATTTTTCTGAGGTTTTTGGTGAGCAGTGCTGTCAATAGCAGGGATATCAATAAAGCCGCAACCATGGTGATCAGAAATGAGTCCAAAGTAAGTTTGAGCCAATAGCTTCCCAAAAGTCCGGCTGCCACTTCCTCAAATTTCTCGCTTGCAAGCGTGATGTAGACATAACCCAAAAGTTTTTCATTTTTGATTACCTCAGTGGCAGAAAAAATAGTCTGATACCCATTGGATCTTGGATCATCCCCCAAGATGAATTGTGAACCTTTGGTTTTGATAAATTCTTTGACTGGGTTGATATCCACCCGCTTGAGTTTGACCTTGGAATCCAGTACCACAAATGAAAGTATCTCACCTTCGGGATCCAAAAGAAAAACTTCAATACTTGGATTAACCGCCATCATGGAGTGCATGATTACTCCCAAAGCTTCATCGTTGACTTCTCCGTTTTTGAATGGAGGAGCTTCTTTGATCAAATAGTCCGCAATTGATGCATTTAGTTTTTGGGTAGTTTCGAGAAAATAATTTTTGGAAGCAATGGTAGTGATGATGATATATGCAAAACCTACCACCATCAATAAAAGCGTAAAAACAAAAGAAATTCTCCAATATAAGCTTTTCATAAATTAATTATTTTTAGAATTTTGGCCTACCACTCATCATTGAACCGGTAGCCTATGCCCCAAGTGGTCAATATAAAATTTGGGTTATTGGCATCTACTTCGATTTTGGAGCGAAGCCTGTTGATATGTGCATTCACTGTATGTTCATAGCCGCTAAAATCATAGCCCCATATCAACTCCAAAAGCTCTGACCTGCTGTAACTCCTGCCGGGACTTTTGGCAAGTAAGATGAGTAGGTCAAATTCTTTTGGAGTCAGGTCCATTCTTTTTTGGTGTAAAAGAACTTTTCTTCTTTTTTCATCGATTTCAAGGTTTTCAAACTTTATCGAATGCTCATTTCTTTGGCTTAAAAGTTGAAATTGATCCTGCCTTCTCATGATGGCTTTTACCCTTGCGATAAATTCCCTGATTTTAAAGGGTTTAGTAATGTAATCATCCGCTCCGGATTCAAGACCCATGACCTTATCTATTTCTTCGGATTTGGCGGTGATCATGAGGATCGGGGTGAAATTATCCAAAGCCCTGAGTTTTTGACATATACTTAGACCATCCATTTCAGGAAGCATAATGTCCAAAATCATCAAGTCAAACTGCCCGGAGGAAGCGAGTTGATAACCAAGACGGCCATTGTCGGAAACCTGGATTTGATAACCAAGGTCCCTGAGGTGGATCTGGATCAGTTGGCTGATATCTGGATCATCTTCGACTACGAGTACTTTTTTCATATGCAGAACATTGCTAATGTTGGTAAAAGTAGCCTGAAATGTTCACGAAAGTATCACAAAGAAGAAGGCGTTTTATTCTGTGGTTTAAATTGAAAAAATTGGACGATTTGAGTGGCTTAGCGATTGTAAAAAGCTTCCGGATTTATCAGGTCGATTCAAATCATACTGATAGAAATGACTGATTTATATCAAACCGATCAAGTATCGGGAAAGTATAAATCAGCTTTTGGCAAGGACTTTTCCTATTCCATTCCATAAATCCTTTCCAGTTTTGCCATCAAAGCCGAATACATCTCGGGTCGCTCTTTCTCTAAAGTCGATTTGTTATAGGTATACATATCGGTGAGGTTATCCCATGTTTTGCAAGGATCGCTGTAGTCCCATTTGACTGGACCATTGTCATCCGTATAATAATTTGGACGAACAGAAGGGAAAGGTTTTTTAAATTTACCGGCCCAATTGCTTTCTGTAGGATCATCGAAATTTTGCTTAGGATCGGTCAGGTAAAGGACGGAGGGTGTATCACCTACCCTAAAGTACTGTGCCCATTCGTGGTCTTTGGTGACGAATTGGATATGTTGACCCATATTCCCAAAGGCACTTAATTTTACAAACATCTCTTTGGGGCCATTTCCGGAAAACATGCCGTTATAAGTCCAGTTTATTTCAAGCCACCACATTTCGTTAAATCTTGGATTATTATAAATAGCATTTCTTCCCGGTCCATTCCAATTGGGAACATCACAGGCGTCACCGGGCAGTTCATCTTCAGGTCCATATTTAAGTCCTGTACCAATGGTTATCAACCTGATTTGATTTGTCAATTCAGGGTGTTTTTCCAGTATTTTTCCTGCATTGTTCATATTGCCCCAAACCAAGACATAGAGTGGATTTTCTGCAGTACTTGCCAATGCCGCAGTCTGAAACTTATTCTCGGCATCTTGCAGATCGGCGGCCAAAAGCTTTGTTACTTTATCAGGGGAAGGATAACCTTTTTTCCCAAATCCATAAGTATTGAAGTCCTTTCGATAGGATTCGACCGCCATCAAGCAGGCTTCCATTCCTTGTTTGTTCCACCGGTCTGGCACTATTCCCAATATCTCCAGTTCATCTGCATACCAGAGCAGGTGTACAAGGGACTGTCTGTCATCAGGGTCACCACCTCCAATATTGATATCGGTGAAGATAAAGACACCCGGTTTGGAGATGCCATGAAAAGCAAAGAAAACCATCACTAAGAGAAGCAAAAGCCGTTTTTTCATAGATTTCAAAGTCATAGGCTGATAAATATAGTAATTTTGGGATTTGAGGAGTCTTTCGCCTAACCAATATTATATACAGCACATTAGACATTAACATCAGCAGTGATGGGAAAACAAACCTGGTAACGGATTTTAGCTGGAAGAAAGACGAAGACAAACATCAGGAAAAAAATGAAAGCCTTGGTATTTACTTCCTTCGCACCAACCTGAATGTACAGGAAGAGTAAGTGGTCTGGAACATTTACAACACCATCAGGGAGATAGAGAATACCTTCCGCACACTGAAAACCGATCTGGTCTTGCACCCGATCTAACACAAGAATTATGATACAACGATGGCGCACCTCCACCTTGGAATATTTGCTTACTGGCTGGTGAATACCGTAAGGAATCAACTAAAGCAGAACGGTATAAAAAGCTGCTGGAGTGAGATGGTAAGAATCGGGAACACCCAAAAAGTGATCACCACCTCGGGTACCAACACTTAAATCATCAACACACGTAAATGCACACTGCCCAACGACAACCTAAAGCAGATTTACGATATCCTGCAATCCAAACACCGACCATTTACCAAAAGAAAATCCGTAGTACACAAACTTGAAAACATAAAAACAGAAATTGCTAAAATTCAACAACTTCTGAGCGGATAGCTGCAACATGGGTTAAATTAATCATTTTGAAATTAATTTTAATGTTTATCAGATACTTAAATATTCAAACCTGTCTTGGAAAATTGAGAAATTCCTGTGAAAATTTTATCAGGAAAGGCCGACCAATCATTGACACAATGTTAAAAACATAACTTTTTAAATTTAATATAGTGGTAATATTTCTGTAATAGAATCCATTTTTAAGAGCATTACATTTGATTCATAAAAAAGTATAACCGTCAGTCTGCAATACTCTATAATACTATTGAATTATTTTTAAATATCAACCACCAAAATTTTATGAATACAAAACTACCATTATCAAATATCATTTATGCTTCCGCATTCATGTTTCTATGTCCTGGTCTATGTACTAGTGAAGGCTTCTTATATGCCAGGGGTATTGAACTTGAGAGAGGGCTGGAGACGAGGAATTCGACTGCCATTGCAATGCCCATTAAGCAATCAGTCTCTGGAACAGTGATTGATGAATCAGGTATGCCATTACCAGGTGCCACTGTCTTAGTGAAAGGAACTACATTAGGAACAGTAACTGATCTGGATGGGAAATTCTCTCTTGAGGTAGAAGAAGCTGCTATTCTTCAAATCTCCTATTTGGGCTACATTTCAAAGGAATTGGTTGTAAACGGGCAATCAATTTTTGAAATTCAAATGAAGCCGGAGGCTACTCAATTGGATGAACTTGTGGTGGTTGGCTATGGTACTCAAAAGCGTTCTGATGTGACAGGAGCCGTTGGTTCTGTTAAAAGTGAAGACTTCAACCGTGGAGTAATTACTAATCCAGTAGATCTTTTACAGGGGAAAATAGCAGGTGTAAACATTACTTCCACAAGTGGTGAACCTGGAGCAAATCAAAATGTGATTATCCGGGGTGTTGGAAGTTTA
>JBBRFK010000094.1:0-14437 GCA_038224435.1 Cytophagales bacterium
CAAATCCACCCTGTTACTTTTGGCCATCACCTTACACAATATTCCTGAAGGGCTGGCAGTTGGGATATTATTCGGTGCAGCTGCAAACGGCATGGAAGGGGCGAGTATTTCCGCTGCGGTGGCATTGGCCATTGGTATTGGAATCCAAAACTTCCCCGAAGGGATGGCCGTGGCCATACCGCTCAGAAGGCAGGGAGTCAGTAGAAGAAAAAGTTTTTGGTACGGGCAATTATCCGCTGTCGTAGAACCAATCGCCGGGGTTTTGGGCGCCATAGCAGTGATCCACATGCAGGGTATACTTCCTTATGCGCTCTCATTTGCAGCCGGAGCGATGATCTATGTCGTAGTCGAAGAAGTAATTCCAGAAACCCAGCGGGACAAGTACACTGACCTTGCAGTACTCGGATTCATGTTGGGCTTCACCGTCATGATGATTTTGGATGTGGCACTGGGGTGATTTATATTTTGAAAAAAAAGAAAACCACTTTAGTCTTGATCAGTACCAATTTGTTTACCCTAACAGGTAACCCTCATCCCTTTTCCCCCAAGATAGCAACAGGCTTGACAACTTCCTTTCGCTTCAGGCCATAAGCATCTATGGCGTATTTGCGGATATGGGCTTCCATCTCCTCTACCGAATCTGTCAGTAAAAACAATTCGACGTCTTCTTTATTGATCGTGCCATAGTCGGCGAGATGTTTGATGTAATTGTACAGGTCTTGATGGTAATCACTGCACATCAATACCACTGGAAACCTGCGCATCACATTGGTTTGTATCATGGTCAAGGCTTCAAAGAATTCATCCAAAGTTCCAAAGCCACCAGGCATGACCACAAAAGCAAAACTGTACTTTGACAAAAGCACTTTCCTTACAAAAAAGAAATTGAAATCCATCCACTTGTCAAGGTAAGGATTGGGCTTTTGCTCAAAAGGTAAAATGATATTGCATCCGATGGATTTGCCGCCGACGTTTTTTGCACCGCGATTGGCGGCCTCCATGATTCCCGGACCTCCACCTGTCATGACCGTAAAACCCAATTTGCTGACACTTTCCCCCACTTTGACTGCGAGCTTGTAGAATTTGTCATCTTCTTCGAATCTTGCCGACCCAAAAACCGTCACACAAGGGCCCACGAAGTGCAGCATCCTGAAACCCCTGATAAACTCAACCATCACTTTGACGATGAATTTGAAATCTTTCCACCTCGTCTGTGGTCCTGAGTAAAAATCCTCCTCCTCGGGATTGACCAAGGGAGAAAACCCGGTAAACTGCTCTTTTTTCATGCGGTAAACAAATTTATAAATCCAAAAATTGACAAGGAAATTCTGACAAAAGAGAGAACCCTCCTTCCCAAAAATATGGTTTTTGATTTTTGGAATGGGTCCAAAGGTATATAAAATTTAAAATTAGTTATGGATATTCGCTTCTTTGCCAGTAAACCTTAAATAAATTAAGAATCAAGTCTAAATGCCTAAGATTTTATAAATTTACAAAAACCCAAAACTATGAACAGGCGCAAATTTTTCAAAGTCACTTCCCTAAGTCTTTTAGGATCGGGATTATTGGCTGCTTTTCCATCAAATGCTGCTGTATTCAAAACTAAACTACGGCTTGGTGGTCCGATATTTGAAAAATTTGACTCTCCCGAAAGTTGGATCGCAGCAGTGAAAAACACCGGATATAGGGCTGCTTATTGTCCCCTTGGACTAGATGCCCGCAAGGATGAAATCAAAGCCTACAAAAAAGCTGCTGACAAAGCCAACATCCTCATAGCCGAAGTAGGTGCCTGGTCCAACCCCATCAGCCCTGACAAAAAAACCGCCAAGGATGCCTTTCAAAAATGTGTAGCCTCCCTTGACCTCGCCGATCAGATAGAGGCCAAATGCTGCGTCAATATCGCAGGTTCGAAAGACCTTGAAAACTGGGCAGGGCCCCACAAAGACAATTTTTCGGATGACACGTTTGACCTGATCGTCGAAACAACAAGGAAAATCATCGATGAGGTAAAGCCAAAAAACACTTTTTATACTTTGGAAGCCATGCCCTGGATTTTTCCCGAGTCAGCAGATTCATATTTGAGATTGATCAAAGCCATAGACCGCAAAGCCTTTGCTGTCCACTTCGACCCGGTAAATATGATGGTAAGTCCCGCCATCTTTTTCAGAAACGGTGACATCATCAAAGAATGCTTCCAAAAACTCGGCCCACACATCAAAAGCTGTCATGCCAAAGACCTTGTCTTGAAAAAGGGGACTTTCATGCCTCAGTTTGACGAAGTACAGCCAGGATTAGGGCAAATGGATTACCGGGTATTCCTCACTGAACTGCTTAAAATGCATGAGGTACCGCTGATGATGGAACACCTGCAAACTGCTGGGGAATATAAAGCCGGGGCAGAATACATCTGGAAAGTGGAAGAAGAGGTCGGCTGATTTGCGGAGTTTTATAGAAATAAAGCGGACGCTAAGTCGGTACCAAAAAAATGGATGGATTGGTTGTGGAATTTTAAAGAAGAAGAATCCAATTATTCCCATTTCTGCAATTTCCTGGTTAAGATGCGCTTTTCTTCTTGCAGCTTTTCAATCTTACCCAAAAGTCCGATAACCACCTCCACTCCTTCAGGACTGAGATCTAGGTCCTTGTATAACCTGACGATCTGTTCCAATCTTGAAAGTTTTTCCTCTTCGAGGTAGAGTTCTGTGTCTTCTTCGACGATTTCTACCAAACCCAATTCCTGAAAGGTGAAGATCAACCTTGATTCAATGCCATGGTACTGGCAGAAAGTATGGATGCTGATGTGGTTAGTTGGTTCCATGATTTTTGAGTTTTGCCAGTTGTTCGAAAAGCACTTTTTCCTCTTCTGAAATATTTTTTGGAATTTCCACATGGTAAGTGACATATAGGTCCCCAAACTTTCCTTCTTCTTTGTAAACAGGAAATCCCTTTCCTTTCAACCTGACTTTGGTGTCATTTTGCGTTCCAGGAATTAGCTTGAGTTTGACTTTTCCATCCATGGTGGGAACGGTGATTTCGCCACCCAATACAGCTGTGTATAGATCGACGGGTAATTTGGTATGCAAATCATTTCCTTCACGGACAAAATCCGTATCATTCTGAACCACAAAAGTGAGGTACAGATCGCCGTTTGGCCCGCCATTCGTGCCTTCCCCCCCATAACCCCTGATCTTGATGGTCTGACCATCCTCGACTCCTGCCTGGATCGTCAACCGGATATTTTTTCCACCCACGGTGAGGGTATGCTTTTGGGATTGAAATACATCAGAAAGCCTGAGATGAAGCTCTGACTTGTAGTCAGCGCCTTTATATTTGAGACCTTCCCTTCCCGAATTTTGGGTTTTGCCTCCTCCTCCAAACATCGAACTGAAAAAATCCGAAAAATCCTCTTCTGTAAAATGTCCCGAATATGCCCTGCCGCTTCCTTGGTCCCTTGGCCTTGATTGCCGCCGTCCACCTTTTTCAAATTGGTCTGCGTGCTTCCAATCCTTGCCGTATTGGTCATACTTTTTCCTTTTACCAGGATCGCTGAGCACCTCATTGGCTTCATTGACCTGTTTGAACTTGGCTTCTGCATTTTTATCATTGGGATTCAGGTCAGGATGGTTTTTCCTTGCAAGCTTCCTGTAGGCTTTTTTAATATCTTCAGCGGAAGCATTTTTATCTATTTCCAAAATTTTATAGTAGTCTATAAATTCCATCTTTCTATCCTAATTTGATCATTCTGAATTCTATTTTGAAATTTAACCTTTTCAAGTTCAAAAAATATAAAAGAGAGCAATTAAGAAGCTGTTTTAAAAAAAATCTTCCTTTAATTTTGTTATATAATTGAAAATGAAATTCTTATAAATTAGTAGTAATAATTTCCTATGTAATTGTTGGCACAAATCCGGGAATTTAACCCAATTACTTTTACAGTAAATTATGCCATTTAAGATATTTTCTACAATTTTTAGTGGATTTCATTTTGGAATACTCTAAATTTCGTGCTTGATTTTGAAAATAATGTTATCAGACTTCAAAACCTTCATTGCCTTCAGAAAAAGCCCATTGGTGCCTTTTCTTTACGCCATGCTTTTGGTATTTGGATTTCATGTTACACATATTGCCAATATCTTTGATGCCAAAAACAAAGGCACTTTTTATGAACAAACTTTTACAAAGGTTTCCCAACCCAGTTTGTCCTTTCAAGATCATCATTTGTATGACCTACCCGGTTTTGAAAAAGAAGAGAAAGAAGAAAATTCTGAATCCGAATCCAATGTTTACTTTACGATTGAAAGTGAAAAAAATCCTGCAACCATGGGTTTTTTCCTGATTTCAGGTGCAGCAGGTGCATCTGTAAAAATCCCTTCCATAGAAGGAAAAGAGCCCCTGTATATTTTATTTAAAAATCTCAAAGTACATTTAGCGTAAGTTTTTTGCCTCATTGAGGCCATTTTGCAGGGCTTTTTTTTGCTCTCGCCCTTTATCCTTACTATTTATTCACACTTAAATTCCGACAAATGACGCCTCACGTGTCATCTGACCTCAATCATATCCTTCATGAATTGGGTCATTTCTTACCGGCGCAAGCTCCGCTAAAGGACTTCGTGCACCATAACACCCTACATGCTTTTCAAAACCTTCATTTCCACGAAGCTTTACAGACGGCAGCTGAAAACTTTGGATACAAAACCTACCTATCCGTAGAATCCTTTAGGGACTTGTATGCAAAAAATAAAATCAATGATGAAATCCTAGACAGGATCATCGTGAAGCATACAGGAAAAAAAGAAGCCACCGAGCTGAAGGAAAAAATGGTCCACAAGGATTGCAAAAACCAACCTGCAGCCTATGTTGGCCGCTTAAGGAGGGTTTGGCAAAGCCATTACCATGTCAATCTTGACAAGGAGACCCATTCGACACTTTTCAGAATTCTGGGTAACTACCTTGACCAAGGTATTTCCATCTGGAAATTCCCTGTGCCCACAAAAGGTTTATTGTCGGCAGTCAGAAACCTTGAATCCAACAGTTATACTGACTTGCTAAAAAGTACGAGGGCGAGGGATTTACTCCTAAACCCAAAAACAATTTTAGAGGACTTGCTCAGTATTTTGGTAGGCAATAAAGCCTATTTCCGTCAATACCTTTTCGACCAGCAGTTTGCCCATCCCGGATGGTCAGGAATGGTGGCCGTATTGGAGCATCAGCCTGAGAGCCTTTTGGATAAAAAATCCATCACTCTCCATGATCTGATATTTGTCGAATGCCTCCTTGAGATTGATGCAATGGATAGACGTAAGGGATCTGATTGGGATCCCATGGACATGCACATTCCTATGGATATGCTGCCGATCCTTACCAAATCTGAGAAAAGCGACTATTATGAAGTATTGAAGCTATGGCAAGAGGCATTCGAATGGACCTATTATGATCAGGTCATCCGAGGTCTCCAACTCAGCCACTTTCCTGACGCCAAAAAAGAAGCTACCTCTTTCCAAGCAATATTTTGTATCGATGACCGATGCTGTTCTATCCGGCGCTATATCGAAAGGTTTGCTCCCGACTGCCAGACATTCGGTACAGCAGGTTTCTTCAATATCCCGTTTTATTTCCAACCTGAACATGGGAAGTTTTTGACCAAAGTATGTCCTGCGCCGGTCACTCCGGTCCATGTCATCCGTGAATCAGAATCCAAAATCAGGCACGAAAAAGACACCCATTTCAGCAAGCATACCAAAGGAATATTTGGCGGATGGGCAATTTCCCAGACTATGGGCTTTTGGTCGGCAGTCAAAATGGCTAAAAGCATACTCAGGCCTGGTCCCACTCCTGCGATGGTTTCTTCATTCAAGCACATGGACCCAAATGGAAAACTCAGCATAGAATGCAAGTCAACTGATCAAAAATACCATGGCTTGCAGGTTGGATTCACATTGGATGAAATGACCAGTAGCCTTGAGGGCATGCTCAAAGCAATAGGTTTGGTCAAGGATTTTGCACCCTTAATATACATCTTTGGCCATGGGGCGAGCTCGGTCAACAACACCCACTATGCAGGGTATGACTGCGGTGCATGCAGCGGCAGATCAGGATCTGTCAATGCCCGCGTCGGTGCGTCTTTTGGCAACAATCCAAATGTCAGGAAAGCCCTATCCGAAAGAGGGATTGAAATTCCTGATGGTACACAGTTTATGGGTGGGCTGCATGATACCACGAGGGATGAAATGGAATTTTATGATACCGATATCCTGACAGCTGACAATATGCAGCGCCACAAAAACAACATCCAGACTTTCGAAATTGCGCTCGATTACAATGCCAAGGAAAGGTCAAGGAGATTTGACAACATCGATTCCAATCATGAAGCAGCCAAAATACGGGAAAAAATCAAGCTGAGGGCTTTATCCCTTTTTGAGCCTAGACCGGAGTGGAACCATGCCACCAATGCCCTGGCTATCATCGGTAAGAGAGAAGAAAACAAACATCTTTTTTTTGATAAAAGGGCCTTTCTCAATTCTTATGACTACAGCATCGATCCTGAAGGAAAATACCTTCTGAACATCCTCAAAGCTGTGGCCCCGGTCTGCGGCGGAATCAACCTTGAGTATTATTTCTCCAGGGTGGACAACAAACGGCTTGGTGCCGGCACCAAACTTCCCCACAATGTGATGGGACTGATCGGTGTTGCCAACGGCATGGATGGAGACCTCAGAACAGGTCTTCCCATGCAGATGATAAACATACATGACCCTCTCCGAATCCTGATTACGGTAGAGCACTATCCTGAAACGGTCCTGAAAACGATCCAAACACATGAACCAACCTATGAGTGGTTTCTGAATGAATGGGTCAGGTTGGTCGTCATCCATCCTGAAACAAAAGAAGCCTTCCTTTATGGTAATGGGACATTTGAACCTTACCTCCCATTGGCAATATCAATTAAAAAAATCCAAAATACGGATGATATTATAGTCTCTTCCTCTGAAAACCTGCCTGTTTACCTGATCGCATAATTTATGGAAAATCAAATTCTCATCAGTAGTTATATCATCATCCCGTTGGTTGGTTTTCTTCTCTCATTGATCTTACCCGGTAAAAACGAAAAATGGCTTGCCCGATTGGCTTTTACGACAGTCAGCATTCAGTTGTTTTCGATAGTGGCTTTTTCCCTTTATTGGATTTTCATGGAAAAAGCAGTGCCTGTCAACATCTCTGAATTTGCGCTTTACAGGCACCATAATTATGAGTTCCTAATAGATTTCTATTTCGATAAAGTAAGTGTAGTGTACCTTTTCGTGGGTGCTTTTGTGACCTTTCTCATCACGAGGTATAGCAAATATTACCTTCACCTAGAAGATGGTTATAAGCGTTTCTTCAACACCATCCTCTTCTTCTACCTATCATACAATATCACAGTGCTCTCCGGAAATTTCGAGACACTGTTTATCGGTTGGGAAATGGTCGGGATCTCCTCTTTTCTCCTGATCGCCTTTTATCGGGACAGGTATTTGCCTGTAAGAAATGCCGTAAAGGTCTTCTCCATATACCGGATTGGAGACATCGGGATCATCTTGGCAATGTGGGCAAGTCATCACTTATGGCATGAAAACATCACATTCATGAAGCTCAACAACGACGAGCTTGTGCTCCACCACCTTAACCAACACGGTGGAATAGGCCTATTTATTGCCTTAGGGATATTGGTCGCAGCTGCTGCAAAATCTGCACAGCTTCCTTTTTCATCTTGGCTGCCAAGAGCGATGGAAGGACCCACACCTTCGAGTGCCATATTCTACGGCTCTTTGTCAGTCCATTTTGGAGTGTTCTTGTTACTCAGGACATATCCTTTTTGGGAACATCAACTGATACCGAGAATCCTCATCGGTCTGCTCGGTTTGACTACCGCTTTGGTGGCTTACCCCATCGCCCGGGTACAGTCTTCCATCAAATCGCAGATAGCCTACGCTTCCATCGCACAGATAGGGATCATGTTTATTGAAGTTGCCTTAGGCTTACAGGTCTTGGCATTGATCCACTTTGCTGGAAATGCATTTCTGAGAACTTACCAGCTGCTAGTTTCGCCGTCTGTGGTCAGTTACATGATCAGGGACCAGTTTTATCACTTCAAACCAAAGGAAGTTTCGGTTGAAAATACCTTTCCAAAGAAGTTGGAATACAGTCTGTATATACTTTCTCTCCGTGAATGGAACCTAGATTCCTTTATCAACAAGTGGGTTTTTTCGCCCATCAAAAAAGTAGGGCACAGACTGGATTTCCTGACACCAAAAAACCTGCAGCTTTACTTCCTGCCAATGTATGGCATAGGTCTTTTCCTGTATTTCAATCAGGATTACATACCGGCTGGTTTGAAATCTTACCTGCCTGCCTTCCTTGCTTTCATTGGGATGATGATGGTATTCAAGGCATTTTCCGAAAGGAATTATCCCATCCTGTCCTGGATGCTGATCATTGCCAATCATTTTTGGATAGCCCTTGCGGTGTCTTTCAATGAGACCTTTGATTACAATCAGACCCTGATCTACCTGAGCGGGGTGAGCTTCTTTGGAATTTTGGGATTTGTAATTTTGGAAAGAATCAGAAAAAAAGAACCTGCCTATTTTAACTTGAACCAATATTTCGGCCATGTATATGAATACAGGAAAGAGGCTTTGGTTTTCTTCTTGGCTGCTTTAGGATTGATGGCATTTCCAATTTCCCCCACCTTCATCGGAGTCGACTTGATATTCAGTCACATTCATGAAGACCAGTATTTTCTAGCTTTCTTCGATTCTCTCAGTTTTATTCTTGGCGGAATCGCCCTCATAAGAATCTATTCTAGGATTTTCCTAGGTCCACATATCAAAAATTATCACGAAACAGCTATTAAATCTTCTTAAAACCGCTCATTATGAAAGAAAATAAAATTGAAGTCCCACAGTCAGGCTTGGCTGGACTTAGCAAAAATTGGAAAGCAGATCTTACTTCTGGATTTCTTGTATTCCTTATCGCACTGCCACTTTGCCTTGGCATCTCCATGGCTTCGGGATTCCCTCCTGTGGCCGGGATTTTCACAGCCATAATAGGCGGTTTGTTGGTGAGCTTTATCGGTGGATCACAGCTTACTATCAAAGGTCCTGCAGCAGGATTGATCATCATCGCTATAGGTGCTGTCACGGAACTGGGACAGGGTGATGCCATGCTTGGCTACAAACTCACTTTGGCAGTGGTCGTAGCTGCCGGGATCCTGCAGATTATCTTTGGTTTGGTCAAATCAGGGGTTTTGGCAGATTTCTTCCCTTCGGCGGCTGTTCATGGAATGCTTGCTGCGATCGGTATCATCATCATCGCTAAGCAACTGTTCACCATGATCGGTGTAAAGCCTGAGGCAAAAGAAACACTAGAGTTATTTGCAGAACTCCCACACGCTTTCTCCCAACTCAATCCCGAAATCGCCCTGATAGGCTTTATCAGTTTACTGATTTTGTTTGCCTTCCCGTATATCAAAAATAAATACCTGAAAATGGTACCGGCGCCGCTGCTCGTCATCCTGATCGCCATTCCTATCGGAAGGTATTTTGATTTGGAGCATGAGCATACCTACTTGTTTTTGGATGGCCATGAATACAGCTTAGGACCAAAATTTCTTGTGACTTTGCCAGACAACATCATTTCAGCCATCACTTTTCCTGATTTCTCCAAAGTGTTTTCGATGGTTTCGATAAAGTACATCATCATGTTTGCCTTGGTGGGAAGTCTTGAGTCCTTGCTGAGCTCAAAGGCCATCGACGGACTTGATCCATTCAAAAGAAAATCCAACATGAATAAAGACCTGATGGGTGTTGGGATAGGAAATACACTTGCAGGATTTATCGGTGGTCTTCCTATGATTTCCGAAATCGTCCGTAGTTCTGCAAATATCACCAACGGAGCGAAAACCTCTTGGTCAAACTTCTTCCATGGGATGTTCCTTCTGATATTTGTAGCATTCTTTCCAATGCTTATCCATCAGATTCCTTTGGCAGCTTTGGCAGCCATGCTTGTTTTCACGGGCTTCAAATTAGCCTCTCCTCAGTCTTTCTACAGTACTTATAAAATCGGTAAGGAGCAACTGGCCATCTTTCTCATCACCATCATCTTTACTTTGGCCACTGACTTGTTGGTGGGTATCGGAGTAGGTATCCTGACCAAGTTTGCCATTCACTTATACAATGGCCTTCCCCTCAAATATATTTTCAAACCGCTATTAACCGTTTCCGAAAATGGGGATGAATTTACAGTAGATGTGTTCCATTCTGCGGTATTCAGTAATTATATCAAACTGAAAAAATCCCTGGATGCCCTTCCAAGGGAAAAAACGATTAGAGTGGATTTTACCAATGCAAATCTCGTAGACCACACCGTACTCGAAAACCTCCACCATTACCAACATGATTATGAGTATGGGGGAGGTAGTTTTATCCTTAGTGGAATGGATCACCTCAATAAAAATTCAGACCACCACCTTGCTAGTAGAAAATCAAAAAAAACCAAGAGCCATGATAAAGCCAAGACAGGAGTCTCTTAAGGATTACCTCCATAACCTCAACTCAAAAACACTTCTCATTGCCTGCAATGACTGGAAAGGAGAAGTTTATTTGAATTCCAATCCCAATATCACTTGGATGTCAGTCTTTGGATTGAATCTGGCCACCGCAGGCCAATATACCCTCCAACAAATTGTGGCAGGCATAGAGATATTCAAGTACAGTCAAATCCTTCTTTTGGGAGACCATCCCTGTGAAGTACAAGAAAGGATAATGAGGGATTTCAAGGCTAATCAAGGCTCCTATGAATTTGCCAAGGTTTTGGCTTTGACAAAAACTGTATTGGAAAATGACAGGGTAAAGTACTCTGAAAGCCTCAATTCTACAATGGCATATTTGAAATATCAATACGACTTCCTTGAAAATTACCTGAATTCTTACTCCTTCAAAGAGGGTTTGATAAAACCTCAAATCAAGGGGATAGTGTATAAGAATAATTACCAGGTTTATGAAATGCAGGAGTCAGAATTGAATACTTAAAAGCTATCAAAAAGCCTGCATTTTAATTAAAAATGAAAAAACATATAATTATTATTTTGACAGTTGGCATGACAATGTTGCTCTCCACAGAAGCATTTAGCCAACAAACCTTGGACGCTCCGACCAACTCTTGGTTTCTCTTGCTGAACAGGGCGAAATTCACCAAGCATTGGTACATCACAAATGAGCTTCACCAAAGAAACCAATGGTTTTTCAAGGGTGAAGGTCAATTCCTGTGGCGGCCATCGGTAGATTTTAAGGTAAATGACCAACTGGAATTTTCCTTGGGATATTCTTACATCAGGACCCACCCAAATGCCCCTTATCCTTTGCCGATCGCTGCGACAGAAAACAACATCTGGCAGCAGGCTTTACTGAAGTTCGATATTGGGAAGGTCCATTTTCAAAACAGGATCAGACAGGAAAACAGGTGGTTTGACCATATCGACAACGAAAATGGGGACTGGGTCAAAACCGGGGATGATTATGCCAATAGATTTAGGTACAGGATTACAGCGACTTTTGATGTCCTTCATTATGAGGAATCCCAAAAAGCCATCTTCATCAATACCTTCAATGAATTTTGGTTCAATCAAGACAGCAAACTAAGGCCTATTTCATTTGCCAGAAACTGGCTTTACGTCGGAGTTGGGTTTAGGTTGGACAAAAACACCAGTTTCCAAACCGGCTTCATGAACCAATGGGATCAGGTAAAAGGAAATTACATCAAAATGGATATTGTCCAATTTACAATCCAAAAGAATTTTGATTTCAGCAAATCACGGCCTAAAAAAGAGAAGTTAAAAATTTAGTTTTTTTTAGTTAATTCGGTTTTTAAATTGCGTAGAGGCTGCTCCAATTTTTGGGGCAGCCTCTTTTATTTTTGGTTGGTGCAGATTTGACCTTCATAAAAACCTTCACGAAACAAGTTGGAAGCTTAAGGTTTGTTTTTGAGTTGCTTCATTAGGTCTTCCAAGTAGTCGGTTTGGAGTTCTTGGATTTCCAATAACTTTTTGCTCTGATGGACGAGCAGGTGGTCGATTTTTTCACTTAGTAGTTTGATTTCAAGTTCAGCTTTCAAATTGATTTTGTAATCGTGTTCACTTCTTTGTCGGTCTTTTTGCTCTTGGCGATTTTGACTCATCATAATGATTGGCGCCTGAATGGCAGCAAGACAAGACAGGATAAGGTTCAACAAAATAAAAGGATATGGATCAAAAGGTTTTGCGTGAAGCATCCAAATATTGATAGAAATCCAAAACAAAATGAAGGAGAAAAAAACAATAATAAAAGTCCAAGATCCTCCAAAAGTGGCAATATTATCGGCAAACTTTTGTCCAATAGTCAGTTTATCATCAATTTCATCTTGAATATTTTCAGAGAGAATAGAATTGTTCTTGATAGCTTCCATCACCGACAGGTCTAGCATTGCGATTTCACCTTTTTCCTCCGAAATCATAGAAGTCATAAAATGCCGCCTGTATTTATTCAATTCATCTAAAGACAAAAAACTCTCCAAACCAAACCCAGGATGCTCAGTTTGAATCAATTTGAAAAGCCCTTCTCTTAGGTCATGGCCTTGGATAGCCTCTGATTCTTTAATTTCATTTTTGCTGAGTGCGCTTACAATACTCATATTCTTATACTTTTTACTTCGAAATTTAGATTAATATTTCCATATGAAAATCCACTATTGAAAACAAAAAAAGGCGCAGATTTCAACCTGCACCCTTTCACAATTTTTACTTTTATCCTTTTTATTGACCTTGACCCAATGAGAAACCCTGGACTCCGTCGAAGAAATAGAGGTTTTCGGTCTTGATCACATCGATATCTTGTTGGGAAGCTATGGTGAGCAATTCAATGATTTCGGTTTTTGAAATGAAGCCACCATCACTTCTTTTAAATCTGCATCTCCAATGATCGGTACAGAAGGTTTCTTCAAATCCCTCCGGCCAAACCTTGATTCCCCTGTTGGTGATCATGGATAGTTTGATGTCAGCAAAATTCATTTTTTGGACTAATCCGGCAAGCTCATCCGGATTTGTTCCATTCCAATGGACGAAGATGTCAACCCCTACCAAGTCTTTTTTAGCAGGTTCTTTTTTCTGATATTTTGGCAATACCATCGGAATGTTTTTATCATAGTGGACAGTAGGAAATACTGTCGGCTTTTGACCTAGTCTTGCTATCACCGCCTGTGCAAATTCCTTGGTGCCGACTTTAAGTTTACTCACCCCTTCTTTATAGATATCATAGGTATGGATACCATCTTCTATGGTTTTGAGCCATGCATTTTGGACCTTCTCGGCAACATCCGATTGTCCGATATGATTGAGCATCATGATAGCTCCCTGTAACAAACCGGAAGGGTTTGCGAGGTTTTGACCTGCTCTGCGGGGTGCAGATCCATGAATAGCCTCAAACATGGCGCATTCCTCACCGATATTCGCTGACCCGGCGAGTCCGACTGACCCGGCGATCTGTGCAGCTACGTCAGACAAAACATCTCCGTAAAGGTTTGGCATCACCAAAACATCAAAGGCTTCAGGGCTGTCCGCCAACTTGGCTGCGCCGATATCGATGATCCAATGTTCATTTTCTATCTCAGGATATTCTTTTGCGATTTCATCAAAAACCTTATGAAAAAGACCATCTGTCTGCTTCATGATGTTGTCCTTGGTGAAGCAAGTCACTTTTTTTCTATTCTGCTGCTTGGCATATTCAAATGCATACCTAACGATTTTTTCACAGCCGGGGCGGCTGATCAGTTTGAGGCATTGTACAACCTCGTCAGTCTGCTGATGCTCTATACCTGCATACAAATCTTCTTCATTTTCCCTCACGATCACCACATCCATCACCGGGTGCTTGGTCGCCACAAAAGGATGTAAACTTCTGCAAGGTCTCACATTGGAATACAATCCCAAAAATTTCCTCGTCGTCACATTCAAGCTTTTATATCCTCCACCTTGCGGTGTGGTGATTGGAGCTTTCAAAAAAATCTTGTTCCTTCTGATGGTGTCCCAAGAGGAACTTGCAATTCCGGAGGTATTGCCTGAAAGATATACCTTCTCTCCCACCTCTATCTCTTCAATTTCAATTTTGGCACCTGCCGAAAGGATTATGTCTAAGGTAGCGTCCATGATTTCAGGACCGATACCGTCGCCTTTTGCTATTGTGATTTTTTTCATGTTGAGGATTTTTTTTGTACAGGTCAAAAATGGCAGAAAAAAAGTATAAATAAAACTTTATGTTTCTAATATTTAGCATATAATTAATTAATGCTTAGCCCCAGGCTTGGACACCATTCTAATTGAAAAACAGTAAATTATAGGTTTTGGTCATTCGCCGAACGGGTTTATGGTTCC
>JBBRFK010000095.1:0-14280 GCA_038224435.1 Cytophagales bacterium
GCTAGACCGCACGATGGTGATCGTCGCAAGCGAATTCAGCAGGGATATGCTGACAGAAGGCCGACCCGATCTGAAAGTCCTGGATCAGGTGGAAGTTCCGGATGTAATTGAGGACATGAAAAACTACGGCATGCACAGGCACTTTACGGATGGATGTTCAATATTGATGTTTGGTGGCGGAATCAAAAGAGGCCACGTCTTCGGCAAGACTGCCGATGAACGCCCATGCAAAACGATTGAAAAACCCATCAAAATCAATGACCTCCACCAGACCGTGTACCATGCCTTGGGCATAGCACCAGATACCAATTACATTATCGAACAAAGACCCTTTTATACCACTCCAGACGGGCATGGCAAAGCACAAATGGATTTGTTGAAAGGCTGATTAAATAAAAAAACAAATCCGAAAATCATATCCATGAACGGTTTCACTTAAAAATCTATTTGAGCTAACTTGAAATGAAATTTCCCAACAAATAATATCCAACAAAACAAACCATCAACCGAACAATATCAAACCAGAAAAATATGTCTTCTACAAATGCAACCATGAGATTTCTGAGCCTTTTCCTGATCACGGGAATCCTCTTTTCCTGCGGCAAAGGAGCCGAAGAAAGTAAACCCCTCCATCCAAAAGTCGCCAAGTTGAAACTGCCTGAAGGCTTCAAAGCAGAGCACCTCTACAGCCCGGGGGAGCACGAACAGGGTTCTTGGGTCGGGATGACCTTTGATGACAAAGGGCGCATGATCGCCACAGACCAATATGGCGCATTGTACCGTTTGGAAATTCCGGTGATCGGTTCTGATTCTTTGGCACCAAAAGTGGAAAAACTTAAAATCGGAACCGGACCTGATGACAAGATCGGGATGGGTTTTGCCCAAGGTGTCCTATTTGCTTTTAACAGCCTGTATGTCATGGTCAACCATAATGTCAATGAGGAATTTGACAAAGGAACGGGCCTTTACAGACTTCAGGATACTGACGGGGACGACCAATATGATCAGATTACTTTGGTCAAGTCACTTCAGGGCGAACCCGGAGAACATGGCCCACACAGTATGATATTGGCCCCCGACAAAAAATCCATCTTTCTTGTGGCCGGAAACCATGTTGACGTTCCGGAGATGAATGCTTACAGGATTCCAAGGGTTTGGAATGAAGACAACGTATTTCCTTTGATCAAAGATCCTCGTGGACATGCCAACAGCCGAATGGCTCCCGGAGGATGGATAGCCCAAATTGACCCGGAGGGAAAAAATTGGGAGCTTTTCAGCGTCGGTTATAGAAATGCCTACGACATTGCTTTCAATGAAGCAGGCGAATTATTCACTTACGATTCGGATATGGAATGGGACTTTGGGATGCCTTGGTACCGTCCCACGAGAATCTGCCATGTGACTAGTGGAAGTGAATTTGGATGGAGAACAGGCAACCAAAAATGGTCTCCCAACTATCCTGACAACCTTCCTGCCACATTGAATATCGGACAGGGGTCACCTACCAATGTCATGTTTGGTACCGGATCCAAATTTCCTGAAAAATACCAAAAAGCGCTTTATACTTTTGATTGGAGTTTTGGGATCATTTATGCAGTAAGTCTTACGCCTTCCGGCGCTACCTATTCGGCCACAGCCGAGGAATTTATTTCCGGCTCTCCATTAGCCTTGACAGATGGCGCCATCGGACCAGATGGAGCAATGTATTTCATGACAGGCGGAAGAAGGCTGGAATCCGATGTGTACCGGGTGTATTATGATGGAGAAGCAGATACAAAAGGAAGCAGTCCATCACCGGACATTCCTGAAGCCCATCAAACCAGGAGAAAACTGGAGGAATTCCACACAGGCGGTCCCAAGGCCGGAGCGGTGGATTTTGTCTGGCCTTACCTGAAAGATGGGGACAGGTTTATCCAGTATGCGGCAAGAATAGCTTTGGAACACCAGCCAATCGGAGAATGGAAAGACAAAGCCATGGCTGAAAAAGATCCATTGATCCTGACCCAAGCGATGATTGCGATGGCGAGGCATACCGACAAATCGCAGCAACCACAGATGCTTCAGGCCATGATGGGGATCGATTATGGAAGTCTGACCAATACAGACAAGCAAAACCTGATACGTGCATTCGAATTGACGTTGGTCAGGCAGGGCGTTCCTGCGGGAGATATAAAGTCCCAGCTTGTGGCGTACCTGAATCCTAATTTTCCGGCAAATGACAATAACCTAGACCGGGCTTTGAGCAAGGTCTTGGTGTATATCGATGCTCCTGAAGCTGTTTCCAAGACTTTGGCATTATTGAAAGTAGCCAAGGACGACGCAGACTACCAAAAGACATTTACTTCTTCTTCAGATTTAATCTTGAGAAATCCGCAATATGGATTGGACATAGCGGGAATGCTGGCGAGTGTTCCGCCTGCACAGCAATCCTATTTGGCCACAGTTTTGGGAAATGCCAAAGTTGGTTGGACGCCTGAATTGCAGAAGGAATATTTCACCTGGATCCATGATGCATTCCAATACAAAGGAGGCCGAAGTTATGTGGGATTCATTGATAGGGCGAGAAAAATGGCTTTGACACACGTCTCCAAATCCGATTTTGAAAATTACAATGAGATGTCCGGTGCGGCCATGCTGACAGGAAGTGGCAATGACCTTGTGGTGACAGATGTGCAGCCTATCGGTCCGGGAAAAAGATGGACTGTTGAGGAAGCATTGCCTCTGATGGCTGATCTCAGAGGAAGAGATTTGGTCAAAGGAAAAGCCATGTATGCGGCAACATTATGCCAATCCTGCCATACCATGCAGGGAGAAGGCGGGATTGTGGGGCCGGACCTGACACAGTTGGGAACAAGGTTTTCGCCAAAAGACGTCCTCGACGCAACCATCAATCCAAACAATACCATCTCTGACCAATATGCCGCGACTATTTTCTATCTGGCTGACGGCAGTTCTGTTTTGGGCAAACTTACCAATGAGGATGCGGACAAATACTTCATTTCGCAAAACCCATTTGCCCCAGATATTCTCAGGGAAATTGCCAAAAAAGACGTGAAGAGCAAGAAACTTTCCGACATCTCCGTGATGATGCCCGGTATGATCAACAGGCTAAACGAAGAGGAATTGAAAGACCTGATGGCATACCTGATTTCGGGAGGCAATGCGGGTCATGAGGTTTATAAATAGGTAGAAAATATTATCAACGACCGATCAAATGAAAAAATCCACACTTTGGAAATGCCCGGTTTCTCTTATTTGCCTGGCTTTCACCACGCTTGCAGCATGCAACAATCCTGCTCACAATACCGAAATGAAAAGCGGGGAAACAGGTCTTGTGCCACCAACTACCGCAACCGAAACAACCGGTTTTGTTTCGCTGTTTGACGGAGAAACCCTAGTCGGATGGGAAGGAGATTCTACTTATTGGCGTGTGGAAAACGGGAATATAGTTGGGGAAATAACGCCGGAAACCATTCTCAAAACCAATTCATTTTTGATCTGGGAAGGTGGAGAACCTGCGGATTTTGAATTGAAACTTGAAGTCAAGATCACCAAGGACGGCAACTCAGGCATCAATTACCGAAGTGAAAGATTCACAGAGCTTCCTTTTGCGTTGCGTGGTTATCAGGCGGATATTGATGGCAAAAACTCCTATACCGGCCAAAACTATGAAGAAAGAAAGCGCACTACTTTGGCTTACATCGGACAGAAAACTACCATCGATCCACAAACCCCGGCCGGAGAATTGAGAGATAACATTGAAAGAAATGCCTGGAAGGGTCTGCGCGTCACCGAAGAATTGGGAGATGCCGATTCCTTGAGGACATTAATCAAAAGTGAAGACTGGAATTCGATACACCTTGTGGTCAAAGGCAATGTGATGAAACACCATGTCAATGGCGTCCTGATCAGTGAAGTGGTGGATGAAGACACTGTCAATAGAAGCATGAAAGGATTTTTGGGAATTCAGGTGCATGTCGGTCCACCGATGAAAGTGGAATACCGAAACATTATGTTGAAGGAGCTTTGATAACTTCAATTTCTAACAAAAACCCCCACCATGACACTTCATGGTGGGGTTTTTTGTTTCAATAAAAACATTTACCTGAAAATACTGAATTAGAAAACCGCTGAATTAGGGGGGGGGGAAGAAACGCATTCTACTATCCCTGTTTGGAAGGATAAAATCTCTTATCCTGCTCAAATGGGAGGGATCGAAACTTCCATAATGGAAATAGATTGGGAAAAGGAGTTCGGATCGCTTGGATCAATATAGGAACAGGACTGAGATACAAAGTTGTGCTAGACAGGGGAATGGACATCGCCGATGCCTTCCTCAATGCCCATAGCCTTGCTTGGATCAGTCATGCGGGGGTCACATCTTAGCAGCTAGATCTTCGATTTCACCTCTAATAGCCATCCAGATTGCCATGTCCGGGATAGCAACCTTCTGACGAATTTTCTCCAATTCAAAAGGATAATTATCCGGAACAAAAGGATAGTATTGACGCCCAAAGACATGAACCCGATCTAAGACAAAACCCAAGTCTATCTCAAGGGTCGGACATATTCCGGACAATCAAGTAATTTTCGGGGAAGCGAAGATGTAATTCAGTTTCGAATGTGCTATAATCCATCATTCGGGAAACAAGGTTATTTCCTACTAATGAGATTGTGGTGTTTTCAAGTTCTAGCGGTTTTTTATCTGTGCACTGAAATCCGAAGGCTGCAAGAAATGCGATTGAAAGCAGTTGAGTTTTTAATTTATAGGTCATTTAGTGAATCAATTAGATTCTAATGATGGTGAAAAAGTAAGTGGATTTCAATTAATTGAAGCCGTCTCAATTTTTTTTTTTAGCTAAAAAAAGCTGTAGGTTTTGTAAATTCTGAAGCGACACAATATATAATACAACTAAGATATTTGCTCGAGAAACCATCCTGTGGCATCCTGTTGCTTTTTGATATTTTAAAGTATTTAAATAACTGAAATACAGTACTGTGCAGGATAGTTTCTGAAAAGTTAATTTGGTAATTGGTAGGGATAATTTACTATTAACAAAACCCAATTTTATGAAAAAATATTTTCAAACTAAAGTAAAGACTCGGCTATTTGGGTTAATGCTTTTCATTCTGGTTACTGGTTTTACTGGTTTCGCCCAATCGGTAAATGTAACAGGTACAGTAAAAGACGAAACTGGAGAAGCCGTCCCTGGTGCTACTGTGGTAGTCAAAGGAACTCAAACGGGAACTGTGACAGATCTTGATGGTAATTTTACTATTGAGGCTGCACCTGGAGTTATTCTGGTAGTGAGCTTTATCGGGTATTCACCCCAAGAAATCACTGTCCAAAGTGGTCTGACGGTTTATACTATCTCCATGGTAGCCTCTATGTCCGCCCTTTCGGAGGTAGTAGTGGTGGGATACGGTAGCCAGATCAAGAAGGAGGTTACAGGAGCCATTAAATCAATCAGTGGTGACGAACTTAGAGATATGCCGGTCTCCACCATTGCTCAAAAGCTGCAGGGTAGATTTGCAGGGGTGCAAATCAATCAGACTACGGGTCAGCCCGGTAGAGGCATGCAGGTTCGGATTAGAGGACAGCTTTCTGTTACAGGAGGAAGTGAGCCACTTTATGTCGTGGATGGATTTCCGATCACCGGCGACATCAACTCAATCAACCCCGACGAAATCGACGATATCACAGTCCTGAAAGATGCAGCTTCTACTTCCCTTTATGGATCTCGAGCAGCAAATGGCGTAGTTTTGATTACTACCAAGAAGGGTAAAACAGGTCAAACCAATGTCAATCTGAATGTTTTTACAGGTTTTCAGAAGGTACCACAAAGAGGAAGACTTGAGATGATGAACGCAGAGGAGTTTGCCCAGTTCAAAAAGGAATACTATGAAGATGCGTCTCGTCCGGTACCAAGCATATTCCAGGATCCCTCTATCTATCGGGACGATACCAATGACTGGTACGATGCATTACTCGAGACTGCACCGATATCTAGCTACAACCTGACTCTCACATCGAACAAGGAGCGGGTCAATACCTCCGTTGTGGCGGGTGTATTTAATCAAAAGGGTGTGGTAGTCAATACCGATTTTAAGAGATTCTCCCTACGATTAAACACAGATTATCAGTTGTCCGACAAGGTCAACATCGGAGTAAATGTGGCGCCAAACTACGTCTTCGATAATACTCCTAGATCGGATGGAGATCGTGGAACAGGAATCATCTTCAATGCGTTGCATACATGGCCTGTCATGCCAATCCGCAACGAATCCGGTGAGCTAACTCTTTTTAACAGGTTTCCAGCCGAGACAGGCAATATCTTTGCTTATCCAAACTGGGTGAGATCAGCACAGGAACTTACCAATGAAACCACTCGGTTGAATTTGCTGGCAACTACTTACATAGAATGGAAGCCAATCAAAGGGCTTTCCCTCAAGTCCACTTTCAATGTAGAATTGAACAACGCCAGGTTTTTCTTTTCTAATCCCTCCACGGCCACTTCGGCTATCAATCAGGCCATTCCGACCATTGCTGCTTCGATCCGGGAAACTTCAAATAGCATTTCCTGGTTGAATGAAAACATCGCTACCTATCGGAACTCGATAAATGACCATAATTTTGAAGTACTGGGAGGATTGGCCAATCAACGGTTCCGACTCGACCAGTACCGTCTTCAAGCGGATACCTATGCAGATGATCGAATTCTTACCACTCAATCAGCAATCAATATCAATCGAGGTGGAACTTTTAACAATGTGCAAGAGTGGGGTCTTACATCGGTTTTCTCCAGATTTACCTACAACTATAAAAGTAAATATCTTTTTACAGCATCTGCAAGAGCAGACGGTTCATCGCGATTTGGAGTAAATAACCGATGGGGAGTATTCCCTTCAACTTCTGTAGGATGGGTGCTATCGGATGAAGGGTTTTTGCAGGGAAATAAAACCATCTCTTTTCTAAAACTCCGCTCCAGCTACGGAATTGTCGGAAATAATAACATCGGAAATTATACTCAATATGCTTTGGTTAACAACACCGTAAATGTAGCTTTTGGAAATACCATCACTCCTGGTGCAGCAGTCACCTCATTGGATAATCCCAACCTTGGATGGGAGACTACAGCACAGTTTGATGTTGGCTTTGATTTGGCGTTTTTGGACGATAGGATTTCGTTCACTTATGATTATTTTGTTAAAAATACGACCAATCTGCTGTTTGCTGTACAGATTCCTCAGGAATCAGGTTTCACCAACTTCAATGATAACATTGGGGAAATCAAGTTTTGGGGCCATGAGTTTTCGATCAACGCCACGCCGACAAAAGGTGCATTTAGATGGAATATAAATGCAAACCTTTCCATCAACCGCAACAAGGTGATGGCTTTGGCCGATGGGATTGATAGGGTTTATGGAAGTTTCCACATTACTCAGGTAGGGCAGCAATTCGGGCAGTTTTATGGACTTCAAAAACTTGGCAATTATGCCAATGCAGAAGACTTAGCTAATTCCCCCATAATACCAGGAAGATCCACCGTAGGCAGCATCAAGCTAGCTGACGTCAACGGTGACGGGGTACTTACCTTTGGAGGAGATCGAGATGACAGGACAATAATCGGGAATCCCTTCCCAGATTTTACGTATGGGATTACCAATAATTTCAACTATAAAAATTGGGACATGAGCATAATAGGGTCAGGTTCCCAAGGCCAAGATGTATACATGAGACATCTTTATTCCACCGCCAATCTGGACGGAGTATTTAATATGGTACGTAAAGCGGGGGATCGCTTTAGATCTCCAGAAAATCCGGGAGCAGGAATTTTTGGAACAACGGTAGGTGGAGGAAACGTGACTGGTATCGAACGAGATTGGCCCAACAGCAACTTTGTGTGGGATGCTTCCTTTTTCACCATCCGAAACATCACTTTGGGTTATACTGTCACCAAGCTTCCCAAGGCCATCAAATCTGTCCGATTATATGCCTCTGCGCAGAATGTGATTGTATTCACCAACTATTGGGGAGGACAAAATCCTGAAGTAAGCATGCAAGGAAATGGTCAGGGTGACGGTGGAAATCTCAGTCCAGGCATAGACTTGGGTCCATTTCCTGTCCCACGCACGATCACCTTTGGAGCCAATATTAATTTTTAAATCAGATCTCAGTAGTTGATCAATTCCTAAACTGAAAAAAATGAAAAAATATAACATATTACTTCTTTCCTTGGTCATGGCTTTCTCAAGCTGTGATGACTTTCTGACGATAACGCCTGAGACACAACTAAGCTCGGTGACGTTTTTCAAAACCGAAAATGACTTTGCTCAGGCAGTCAATGCTGCCTATGCGCCGCTTCGGGGTTATTATAATTCCCAGGCATGGCTTTTGGGTGAATTGCACTCGGACAATACTTTCTATATGCGAAATGTCCTTTTTGGGGCAGTAGAAAATTCAGAGAATTTGGCGGACTTTTCGGTGCCGGTGAGTAACGGAACCACCCCGAATGCTAACGTCCTTAATGCTTGGCGTCAGCTTTATCTTATTATCGCCCGTACCAATCAGGTATTGGGAACAATCGATGCTGTGGAGTTTAACGAGGCCTCGAAAAGCAATATAAAAGGTCAGGCTCTTTTCCTCCGGTCATTCGCCTATTTCCACTTGGTCCGCTATTTTGGGAAAGTTCCGCTTCATGTCACTCCTGTACCAGGTAGGGAAGGTGCTGCACTTCCTTTGTCAGAGGAGCCAGCAGTATTTGATCAAATCATTCAGGACTTGACAGAGGCAGTGCCATTGCTTCCACAGAAAGCCCAGCAGCTTCCAGGCCGGGTGACCCAAGGCGCAGCCAGAACATTACTAGCTGATGCATTTATCTACCTAAAGCGATGGCCTGAGGCAGAGCAGATTCTTGGTCCGGTGATCTCCTCTGGAGAATATTCACTAATGCCATCCTACAATATGGCTTTCTCTAAAAATTCAAGCAATAAAAACAACGCAGAATCAGTCTTCGAAGTGCAGTATCGCGAAGGGCCAGAGGGTCTTCAAGGCTCGTTTTTGTACCAGCAATTGCCATATCCTTTGACTGTAAATGAAGTAAGATCGCTGTTTGGAACGACTAATCCACAGCCTCTTGACGGACAGGGTAACAATATTCCGACCCCTGATATCATTGCGGCTTATGAGGATGGTGATCTCCGTGAGGACGCATCGATAGCTTACATTGAAGTATCCGGAAGACCGGGACCGAACAAACTTACTCCGATTATCCGGAAGTTTCAGGATGCACATGCCCAGCACAACAACCACGGGATAAACTGGCCTGTCTATCGCTATTCAGAAGTACTACTTTTGATGGCGGAAGCGCTTAATGAGCAGGGAAAATCCGGTGAGGCGGCAAGTCTTATCAATCAAGTTAGGTCTCGTGCAGGATTGGGGTCCTCTAATGCATCTGGTCAGTCACCGATGCGAGAAGCGATCTTCAAGGAGCGAAGGGTGGAGCTAGCATTCGAAAATAAAAGATGGTTTGATATCATGCGAACCGGTCGAATTCAAGAGATAATTGTTCCTTATGGTCAGCGCATTGTAGCCAATCCACTTGCTTATTATTTTCCTCCGATTCCAGGTGCCATACCTAGAAGCAACGTCTTTACAAATTTGGATAAATTCTATGCATACCCTGCAGCAGAATCTGATTTGAGTCCCTTCTTTTAACTTTTTTTCTTAAACATATTAAAGCCCAGCTTTTTCAAGAAGTTTGCTCCTGAAAAGGCTGGGCTGATTTTTTTTAAACCATGAGATGGCAGGACAGTTTTTTAAATCACAAAAAGTAAATAGCTCAATCTTTTACATCCTAGATCTCACAATTTCTACACAATACCCTTTTCAGAAATCAATAACTCCTAAAGTATACGACCATTAACCCACATTACAGCTTTTTAGAGCTAAACAAGAAATTTGATTTTTAGGAAAGTTACCGTAATGCAGGCAACAGGGTATGCCACCGCACAATGCTGAATGTGGGATTTATGGAGGATGTCACTACAAACCAGCTCAACAAAATCCAAAAGCAGCTGACTGAAAAATATGAACGCAAACAACCCATCTTTCAGAAAGAAGCTGATCCAACGGTAAAGAGGTATGTTGGGGAACTTTGGAAGCGTATTGTTGCCTCAAAAAAACTCGATCTTTTATCGGTAGATAATCTTTCATAAATGGTGAACATGGATACACTGCAGCACAGCAATGCCCGGGAAACAGGTGCGGAGAACATAGCCCATCAGAAATGAGAAAAACTGCAACACCTCCGCCCGATCTATCACAAAAATGATGTCTCCACGATGGCGCACCTCCATCTTGGAATATTGGCTGGTGAATACCGTAAGGCATAAACTGAAACACAACGGCATCAAAAGCTGCTGGAGTGAGATTGTAAGAATCGGGAACACCCAAAAAGTGATCACCATCTCGGGTAACAACACTTAAATCATCACCACACATAAATGCACACTCCCCAATGACAACCTAAAGCAGATTTACGATATCCGGCAATCCAAACACCAACCATTTACCAAAAGAAAATCCGTAGTACACAAACCAAAACCCCAAAAAACAGAAATTGCTAAAATTCAACAACTTCTGAGTGGATAGCTGCAATGTAGGTTAAGGTTTATCATTTCTGACCAATAAAAAAGGACCAATATGTTTTTCCATGTTGGCCCTTTTTGTTTTAGATATTTGGAAAGCTAAATATCTGAATAGTCGGTAGGATATAGTAGTCGGGTATCATTTCTGGAAACTGTATTCTGATATTCCTCCATCACTTTCATCCTATTCCAGTCCGAGTCAGCTCCAAAAGCTTTCCAATGCGCTTCCCTTGATTCGATGTTGTTAAAAGTTGTCATATACATCAAATTTGGCATTTGGGCACCTGCCAAAGTCTCAGCAAAAAATACAGGATTGAAATCCAATTTGAAGAAAATATCAATTTCCCCTTCATTGAACATTTTCACTTTCTGTCTATATAATCTTTCAGTACCGGCTTCGTAACTTCTCAATTCATAAATTCTGTCTTTTTTGGGCCCTTCCACTTTTGATTCCATGAACCTTGTCATGCCGGAAAAGGCTTGTAACAAAGCGGTCTCCATCCTTTTATATGGGGGATTGGTATGGGATGCATAAATGTATTCTTTACCTGCAGTAAGGTAAATAGCATCCTTATCCAATCTAGACTGAATTCCCAAATATTCTTTAATCGATCTGTAAGGAATCCACACATATATTTTTTTTCCGGCATCAGGTTGGATTGCAATCGGCTTGAAAACCCCTACTTTTTCTATTCCATTTCTATGTAATGCCGGCAGCAATGCGTTTTGCAGATAATTGTCAATCTGGCTTTCCTGATTTTGATTTTCAATATGGTAAATCTTCAATTCGTAATAATCCCTTTTACTGCTTTGCGCAGAAAGTTCTAAAACGAAAAAGAAACAAATAACCCCGAAGAGAGCGGGAAGTGATTTAATGATTTTCATGTAATTTTAGGTTTATAGCATTTCAAGGTAAGGAAATTCAACCTTGAATGGATATTAAATTGATGACAAGCATCTGTTTTTTATGAATGGGAAAAAAGGTAAAAAATGGATTTAGTAGTTTTTAAACCAAAATTTCCACAGAATAAAATCCCCCGGATCCAATGGTTTTTGATTCAATAAATATTGCGGCTTAAGTCCAATAAAAAGGATTCTTTGGCTTTTTTGAGCGCTTTAAATGGTTAGATTTAATGCAGGCAAAAAATCTACCTGACAGAACAGGATACTGACCTAGATTTCAGATTATAAATTGAATTTTGAATATTTTACCTGATTTATGAGCGATTTGAATGAGCTAAAAAAGTCATTGTGGAAAGACAAAATCTCGAATAACATGCAGTTGGGCGGGATCGAAACTTCCATTTTGGACAATGGATTGGGAAAAGGAGTTCGGATCGCTTGGATCAATACAGGAACAGGCCTGAGATACAAAGTTGTGCTAGACAGGGGAATGGATATCGCCGATGCCTTCTTCAATGCCCACAGCCTTGCTTGGATCAGCCATGCGGGAGTCACGTTTCCGCAGCCATTTTCCAATAAAGGAATTGATTGGTTGAGGACTTTTGGCGGCGGATTGTTGACAACCTGTGGGCTTTCGCATGTCGGCGGTCCCGAATCCGATGAATTTGGAAATAGAGGATTACACGGGAATGCAAGCAATATCCCGGCAGAAATCATATCCATCATTCAGCCAGATCCTCTCAATGGAAATATGGAAATGAGTATTACGGGCATCATCAGGGAAACCACCTGCTTTGGTCCTTCATTGGAAATGAAAAGAACCATCTCAGGTGTTTTGGGCGAGCCGGTTATCAAAATCCAGGATGAAATCACCAACCTCGGCAACACGCCTGCACCGCACATGTTGCTCTACCACCTCAACTGTGGTTGGCCGCTGATAGATGAAGGAACAGCTATCGTATGGAAGGGAAACTGGAATTCCATGGACAATGATCCGAAAAACAGGATTTTTAATTCAAACAACGACTATAAAAAGTGTCCTGCACCCATGGATGCGCATGCGGGATTTGGGGAAGATGTCGCTTTCATAGATCCAACAGCCGATGCGGGCGGAAATTGCGAATGTGGTTTTGTAAACCAAAAGCTTGGTATAGGTATTTCTTTGACATTCAACAAAATCCAGCTTCCTTGGCTGATCAATTGGCAGCATTGGGGAAAAGGTGAATATGTAACTGCCCTAGAACCTGCTACCAATCCCCCGATCGGACAAAGCGGCGCTAGGAAAAACGGGACTTTGATTCAAATTCAACCAAAAGAAAAGAGAATCTATGACCTTGAAATCAGGGCGTTGAACCAACCTGAGGATTTGGAAAAATTACTTAATATCAATAAAAAATAGTATGATTATCCTCAAATGTTCAAGTAAGACAATTTCAGAAGTTTGGAGTTGCGGATAATCGTCCACCGACGACAGTCCACGGTCCACTTGCAGATTTCAAACTTCAAACCAAATATTTTTTGGTTACTTTCAAACTAGCATACAATAAAATAAATCCATTAACCTAAAAACCTATAGAAAATGAGTTTGGCAAAAAAAGCAGTAGAACAAGGAGAAGGAATACTAAGGCTGACCCCGACCTGGGTGCCAAGATCTTTTTGTGTACCCGGAAGAAGGATCAAACTCCATCCCGATGATTACTACGCACTCGGCGGAGCCCGGGGCGGCATAGACGAGCGATGGTTTTCCTCGACCACTGCCGCGCAGAATGGTCCCTTGACCAGTAAAAATGAAGGTCTCAGCCATATCGCTTATGAGGATGGAGGCAAAACAGAACTATTCCTTTTGAAAGATGCCATCGGGGAACTTGGTGCGCAGGTGATCGGAGAGCGGCTATGGAACAAGTATAAATCCTGGCCGATGTACTCCAAATTTTTCGATAACATGGGGCCGCTTCCTCACCACATCCATCCAAGTGATGAATTCGGGGCATTGACAGGACAAAACGGAAAACCCGAAGCTTATTATTTTCCACCACAAGTAAATAACCACGGAGGGGATTTTCCCTATACTTTCTTTGGAATAGCACCGGGCACATCTAAGGAGACAATATTGGACTGTCTGAAAAATTTCAACAAAGGAGACAATAAGATCACCAATTATTCTCAGGCGTTCAGGCTCCAACCGGGAACCGGCTGGGATGTTCCTCCCGGAATGCTCCATGCGCCAGGTAGTCTGTGTACCTATGAGCCCCAAAAAGCCTCAGATATTTTTGCCATGTACCAATCTTTGGTCAATGAGGCAATCATTCCCGACGAACTACTTTGGAATGCCACTCCAAAAGACCGAGTAGGAGATTACGGACTGCTATTGGAAATGATTGATTGGGATCTGAATGTCAATCCAAACCTGATGGATAACCATTACATGGAGCCAAAACCTGTAAGTGACATAGAAAAAATGCATGGTGAAGGGTATCACGAGTCTTGGATCTGCTATCGCTCTCATGACTACAGCGCCAAAGAACTTACGGTATTCCCCGGCCAAACAGTGACCATAACCGACAAGGCTGCCTATGGCATGATCATGATGCAGGGGCATGGCAAAATGGGTATCTGGGACATCGAAACTCCTGCCCTGATCCGTTTTGGACAACTGACATATGATGAGTATTTTGTCTCTGAAAGTGCGGCAATGGCTGGCGTCAATATTACAAACCATTCCAAAAC
>JBBRFK010000096.1:0-14274 GCA_038224435.1 Cytophagales bacterium
GAGCAATTTTGGATTTAAGGGAAATTTCACTGAAAAAAATAAATACCAATGCCAATTGAAAATGGTTCTACCACCAATGTTGTGAAAACTTTGTATCCTAAGAGAATAAAAGTTTTAAGATTTCCAAAAACAGGCAACTGAGTGGTCAAAATTAGATATAAAGCAGCCTGTAAAAAGAGTAAATCACAAAGAATCAAAAGAAAACAAAAAGCGGGCTTTTATTTTCTTTGTTACTTTGTGGTAAATAAATACAGATTTACTACACCATTTTAGAATTACTTCCATATTTCGAATCGGGTTATTTTAAAAATTATTTTATTGAGCTTAAAAATTACCCCTTTCACAAAATTCAGGGTAGAACCTTAAAAATTTTTCCCATCTGAAATACGAATCGCGAACATGAAAATAACTTACTGTAAAGATTACCAGGCCATGAGCAAATTAGCAGCCCAATTGGTCATGGATGAAGTTCAATTAAAAAAGGATTTACTTTTCTGTGCCGCTACGGGCAATTCCCCCACCGGAATGTATGCCGAAATGGCCAAAAATAAATCTTTGTTTGGAAACATGCGCGTTGTCAAGATGGACGAATGGGGAATTATTCCGCTTTCCCATCCTGATTCCTGTGAGTCCTATTTGCAAAATCACGTAATGGGTCCATTGGCAATTTCCAATGACAGGTATACCGGATTTGATACGGCAGCCGATTCGGTAGGACCAGAATGCGAAAGATTGAATACTTTTATATCGGAAAACGGTCCCTTTGACATCTGCATTTTAGGATTAGGGAAAAACGGCCATATCGCATTCAATGAACCTGCTGATTTTTTGCAGCCTGATTTCCATAAAGCCACCCTGGCCCCTTCCACGATACAGCATGATCCGGCTTTGTCCCAAGGACCGGAACCTGCATACGGGTTATGTGTCGGCATGGGGGATATCCTTCAGACAAAAAAAGTAATTTTCCTTGTCACAGGAAAAGCAAAACAGGAAGCAATCAATCAGATTTTGGAAAGAAAAATATCAACCCAATGTCCTGCCTCCTTCCTTTGGCTGCATCCAAATGTGGAATGTCTGGTGGATAGGAACACCTTAGATGTTTAATTTCATTTTGAATCCTCAATGGGTAAATCGTGATTAAGAATTTCCTCTCTGACAAATGGATTTTAAAAAAGAACCGAAATTCAAGATTTTTGAATTTAAGTTCCAAATCTTAAATACCGGATTGAATTCCAAACCGCCGTTCTGATTTTCGGCCGTCTCTGTAAATCATGCTTGTGTATCAAGGGAATAAATTGCAAATTGGAACTGGACAATAATGGTTTTCGATGACTTTTTAGATTTGAATGCCAAAGTTGTCAATATTAGCAATAAACCCTACCATGCATTTCCTTCGTGTATTTTTGTTTCTGTTTTTGCTTATCATTCTGGGCTTTTGTTCAGAAAAGAAAAACCACATACCTGAAGACAGCTCTCCCCCAAAATCACCCGAAGAAGAACTGGAGACTTTTCAGCTTGAACCGGGATTTAAAATCCAGTTAGTCGCTTCGGAACCGATGGTGCAGGACCCGATTGCCATCACATTCGATGAAGATGGGAGGCTTTGGGTAGTGGAGATGAGGGGATTTATGACAGACATTGCGGGTTCGGAAGAAGCAAATCCGATAGGAAGGATTTCTGTTTTGGAAGACCTAGACGGAGATGGCATCATGGACAAAAGCACCATATATCTAGACAGCCTTGTCATGCCCAGAGCTTTAGGACTGATCAAAGGCGGTGCTTTGGTAGCAGAAAACAATTCCCTTTGGATCACCCAAGATCTAGACGGGGACCTGAAAGCTGACACAAAAATTCTTTTGGACTCCACCTATTCCCAAAATGGCATTCCCGAACATTCAGACAATGGGCTTTTGAGAAACATTGACAACTGGTATTACAATGTCAAGTCGAAGCTGCGGTATAGAAATGAAAATGGCGCATGGCTGAGGGACAGCACCGAAGCACGCGGCCAATGGGGAATGAGCCATGACGATCAGGGAAGGTTGTTTTACAATTACAATTGGTCCCAGCTTCACGCCGACCTTGTACCTGCCAATTACCTTTCAAGAAATAAAAACCACGCTCCTTCCACAGGCATCGACCATGGCTTGACTATCGATAGAAAGATATTCCCCATCCGTCCAAACCCAGCTGTGAACAGGGGATATATTCCGGGGACTTTGAATGAAGAGGGAAAACTTCTCGAATTCACTTCGGCCTGTTCGCCCCTTGTTTTTCGAAGTACACTTTTCCCCAAGGAATATTATGGCAATGCCTTTGTCTGCGAAAATGCCGGAAATCTTGTAAAAAGGAATGTTGTCGTGGAAAATGGCATCCTCTTGGAAGCCTATGATCCCCATCCTGGAAGGGAGTTTCTTGCCTCCACAGATGAGCGATTTAGGCCAACCCATGCCAATATTGGACCGGATGGGGCACTTTATATCGCTGACATGTACCGGGGGATGGTGCAACACGGCTCATATGTGACGCCGTATTTGCGAGAGCAAACACTGGAGCGGGACCTTGTCTTTCCTGTCCATATGGGTAGGATTTGGCGGATTGTTCCTGAAGATTGGGAGCCTTCCCCACTCCCAAGACTATCAAAAATGACTTCCAATGAACTGGTCCAAAGGCTTTCCCATCCCGATGGCTGGCACAGGGACATGGCCCAGCGCTTGCTCATAGAACGGGCTGATCTTTCAATATTGGGAGAATTAAAGGATTTGGTTCAAAACGGAATATCAGAATTAGGAAGATTTCACGGACTTTGGACATTGGAAGGATTGGGAGAAAAGAATCCTGATATGCTTTTTAATCTGCTCGAAGGGGAATCTGTCTTGCTCAAAAATTCCGTCTTGAGGCAGCTGGAAAAAGTCGCATTGAATGACCAAGAATTACAAGGCAGACTTGGACAAAAGATGGGCTCAATGGCCAATGATGCAAAAATCCAACTTGCCCTGCAGATGGCTTTAAGTGCTTATGCATTAAATCCCAAGGATGCTTCGCAGGTTTTGGAAAAGATAATTTCCCGCTTTGGTGAGGATGCCTTGGTCAGGGATGCCGTGATGAGTAGCCTCGGAGATAGGGTATTCGATTTTCTTCAACAATTATGGACATCCGAAAAATGGAAAGCTACAGAACCTTCCAAAGAGATATTTTTGGAAATGCTCGCTGTGTCCATTGTCAAGAAAAATGACCTAAAGGAAATTGTTTCGCTTTTGGAAAAACTTGATCTTGATCAAAAAGACGCAGATTGGAAACAACAAATAGTCCTCAACGCCATGGCAATCCAAGCAGCAAACAGCCGTACAAAAGGCACTCTGGCTTTGCAAAAAGCACCTTCTATATTTGACAGGACAGACCTTCCCATTGAGGCAAGCCGACTGGAAATGCTGAAATCCATGTTTTCATGGCCGGGATACACGCCGACTTTCACCGCCTTAGCTTCCAATTCCCTTGACGAAAAAGGATTGCAGCAATTTGCCCTAGGCAGACAAAAATACCTGATAACCTGTGCTGGCTGTCATGGTTCGGACGGCAGAGGAGTCAATAGAATGGGGCCACCTTTGGCTGGTTCAGAATGGGTGACCGGTGATGAAATCCGCCTCTCACTTATCATCTTACATGGCATGGAAGGGCCATTGGAAGTAGCTGGAAAAAAATATGACGCCCCAGAAATCCTACCCATCATGCCGGCTCATTCGACCATGGACGATGGCAGTATTGCTGCGATTTTGACTTACGTCAGAAACGAATGGGGAAATCAGGCTCCTTCAATCGCCGGAAGGACTGTTTCCTCCACCAGGCATACCTCGCAGGGACGGGTATATCCGTGGACCGCACCCGAACTTATCAAACATACCGACAGCCTTTCTGTCCTCAAACCTAGCTAGAAGCCACTTTCCGCTATGAAAACTTCAGAAAATTCCCCATATTCATTTTCCCTTGAAAGAAGAAAATTTCTAGCCTTGACAGGTTTGGGAGCAATGGCCATGGCTTTTCCATTTCCTTCCCTTTCGAATAAATCTGAAGGAATACCAATGGGAATCGTGGTTCACTCCTATGGGGCGAGGTGGAACTCAAAAGTAGAAAGCCAAAAATATCCTGGCTTCGAAAATGCCCTCCAACTTATTGCTCACTGTCATGAGATCGGTGCGGGCGGTGTGCAGGTTGGAGTCAATAATTGGACTTCAGATTTTGCAAAAAAAGTGCGGGACCTAAGAGAAAAACTCGGTTTGTATCTGGAAGGAAGTATTGGACTGCCAAAGTCAAATGAAGATATTGACAAATTTGAAAAGGAGATATTAGCAGCAAAAGAGGCAGGGACAGCGATCCTTAGGACAGTTTGCTTGGGTGGGAGGAGGTATGAAAACTTCAAAACCGGTGCCGAATTTCAGACATTCAAAGCCAATTCAATCCGCTCACTTCAGTTGGCGGCGGCGGTTGTAAAAAAGCACAAAGTAAAATTGGCTATTGAAAATCACAAGGACTGGCGCGCAGCAGAATTGGTGGAAATCATCAAAGGATTGGACAGCGAATGGGTGGGGGTGACTTTGGATTTTGGAAATAACATTTCTCTTTTGGAAAATTCAGAAGACGTAATCGCCCTTTTGGCACCTTACGCATTTTCTACACATATCAAGGATATGGGCTTACAACTCTATGACAAAGGTTTTTTACTATCCGAAGTACCCCTTGGGGAAGGCGTCGTAGACCTCCAATCAGGTGTGGCCCTTTGCAGAAAATATAACCCCGACATTACTTTCAATCTGGAGATGATAACCAGAGATCCATTGGAAATCCCTTGTTTGGAGGAAGAATACTGGGGAACATTTGACTCAATTCAGGGAAAAGAACTGGCAGGAATTCTGAGAATGGTCAACGACAAATCATTTGCAGGTGAACTCCCCTCCATCCGAAACCTTGACCCGGAGCAGCGGCTTGCCTATGAAGAGGCCAACGTGCTCTCCAGTCTCCAATACAGCGAGCGCAGACTTGGGCTTGTCAGGTAATCAAATTATTAATTCAATCAAAAAAAATAAGCAATGCAAACTTCAATCAGCGAATTACCGGGAATCAAACTTTTTGACTTGAGTGGCAAAGCCGCCATCGTTACCGGAGGCTCCAAAGGCCTTGGACTTGCCATGGCTGCAGGTTTGGCTTCAGCCGGAGCCAATATCATGTTGGTCAGCCGCAACGGTGCAGAAGGGGCAGCGTCAGCCTTGGAATTGGAAGAAGCTTATGGCATCAAAGCCATTTCCTTTGCGGCAGATGTATCTTCCAAAGAGCAGACCGAAGCCATGGCCAATGCAGCAATGGAGGCATTTGGCAGGATCGATATCCTGATCAACAGCGCCGGAATCAATATCCGGGGAGCGATTGATGAACTGAGCGAAGCCGATTTTAAAAAAGTGATGGATGTAAACGTCACCGGAACCTGGCTTTGTAACCGCGCCATAACCCCTTTCATGAAAGCTGCCAATAAGGGAAGCATCATCAACATGGCAAGTACACTCGGATTGGTAGGTCTGTCCAACAGGACGCCCTACGCTTCGAGCAAAGGTGCGGTAGTGCAGATGACCCGTGCTTTGGCCTTGGAGCTCGCTCCTTTCAACATCAATGTCAACGCTATTTGCCCCGGTCCATTTCTTACCGAAATGAATTTGCCGATAGCCGACACCGAAGAAGGAAAGAAATTTGTCGTCGGCGCCACTGCCCTTGGAAGGTGGGGACAATTGAAAGAAATACAGGGAGCGGCAATGTTTCTGGCAAGTGACGCCGGTACCTATATGGTGGGCTCCATGCTGACAGTGGATGGAGGATGGACGGCGAGGTGATGAAAAAATGAACAATATTTCCTAATACGAGGCTAAACGGGAATTTAATAATGGTGATTCCTCAGGGCTCATTGATGCCTTCATTTCCTCCTGCCTGCAGTAGTTTCGTTCCAAAAATCAAAAAGGATTAAAACTTTTTTCCTACTTTAGAAAAAATAAAGCAACACACCTTTATAATCCCAACCTATGTTTAAGAAAATATTAATTGTCGTCGGAATCCTTTTTGCAGGATTGGTTGCCTTTTTTGTTTATGGAATCCTTTTTCCTGTTAGCCCTACAACTACCACAAACTTCTCCGGGCAAGGCTTGGATATCACTGTGGATTACTCCCAGCCATCCAAAAAAGGTCGGGTGATTTTTGGTGATGCAGCTTCTGAAGCGCTACAACCCTATGGAACTTACTGGAGATTGGGAGCCAATGCCGCTACAGAAATTACCTTTAGCAAAGATGTGAATTTTGCAGGCAAGGCAGTACCCGCCGGAACTTACAGGATGTATGCTGTTCCGGGAGCAGAGTCTTTCGAGATTTCCTTGAATTCAGAGGCGGACGTTTTCTTGGGCGTTCAAGAGCCAGATTATTCCAAAGATGTTGTAAAAGTGACTGTACCAGTTGCGTCTTCTTCACCTGAAGTAGAAACTTTAACGATCAGTTTCGAAGATACAGGATCAGAAATCATAATGAACATCGCATGGGACGTGACGAAAATCCCTGTTCCGATTACCGTTCAGTAAACAAAACCTTTAATCCCTTTTTAAAAATAGAAATGGGTACTCCTGCCACTAGGAGTACCCATTTTTATTGTTAAATTTTTTTTCCGCTCATTGGGCAATTCTTTCGGTCATCAATTTTGAAGTAGATGACCAACCCCCAATGTGGTGATTAAGGGATTCTGAATACAAGATTAAAAATTTTTGAAAACCTATTTTAAATAAAAAGCGTGATCAGGTAAATTACAGAAATCGCAGTCACCGACATAATGAGCGTTCCCAAGCTGTGCGTCTGATTTCCCTGCTTGATAGAAAGGCCCGAAAGCTGGGTGACCGCCCAAAAGAAACTGTCGTTGGCATGGGAGATTGCTATAGCGCCGGCCCCGATGGAGAGCGCTGCAAATACCCGCATCGTCTCCGAATCCAATCCCAAAGTCCCAAGTAAGGGAGCAATGATAGAAGCGGTGGTTATCATGGCAACAGTGGATGAGCCTTGAGCAGTCTTGAGGGAAAAAGCTATCAGAAACGGTAAAAATATCCCCCAATTCATGCTGCTCATATTGGAACTTACCATGTCCCCGATACCTGAGTTTTGAAGCATCTTCCCAAATACACCCCCAGCTCCCGTAATCAGAATAACCGGTGCTGCAACCAAAATGGCCTCCCCGATCCAACCTGTAGAAGAAAAGAATTTCCTGTCGAATTTGGCAGGTAGCGTAAAAGACAGAAATGCACCGATCAGTAATGCAATTACCGGGCTTCCGATAAAAAGGATAACCGTGGTAAACACATTTTCCCCAAAAGGTTGTGTCGGATACTTGGCAATCGAAGCCAGAATAATCAGGATCAATGGCACCAAAACGGGTAAAAAGGAGGAAAATGCCGAAGGTCTTTTGGGACTGTTTTTCTCCACGACTACTTCTGCCATCTTTGGTTCAAGAGGGATTTTCATGCAAACTTTTTTGATAAAAAAGTAACTTGGAATCAGTGTGATCAGGCTTACGATCAATCCCCAAAAGATGATCATCCCCAAATCTGCTTCCAGAATGCCTGCTGTCGCAATCGGTCCAGGAGTAGGCGGCACAAGAGAATGGCTTGCCGTCGCTCCCAGAGCAACCGCAATCGTTGTAGCAGCGTAGGGAACTTTGCTCTTTAGGGAAAGGGATTTGCTGATGGGATTCAGCATGATGAATGTACTGTCCCCAAAAACAGGAATCGAAAGGATATAGCCACTTATCAACATGGATATGGTGACGGATTTTTTTCCGATCCAAGACAAAATCTTCTCCGCAATAACCAGCGCCCCTCCGGTTTTTTCCAGAAAAGTCCCCATGACCACTCCCAATAGTATCAGCAAACCGATACTTCCCAATACTCCCCCAAATCCATCTGTTATTGACTTTAGAATCATATCCACAGGCATGCCTGATAATAATCCATAAAGGATGGCGCCTACAAAAAGCGCAAGAAAAGGATGGATATCATACTTGACTATGGCGATCAGGATGAGCGCCAAAGCAAATAAAATGGTCAGAAGGGTCAACATGGTGGATTTTGGGCTTATAGGTGGTTTTTTTTTGAAAGGAAAAATCTGAGGTTTTACACCTCAAATCCTTCCCTGTATGTCCTTCCTACAAATTGGTTGGCTTCTTCGAGATTGGTGATTCTCATGTTTTCACCATCCCAAAGTAGTTTCCTACGTCCATAAAACTCCATCTGACCTTTGCTGTTTTCTCTTCTCAGCATATAGCTGCGGATGGCAAGGTTGCCCATCAGTACCGTCTCGGTCATCGGACCGGCATAGTCAAAGGAAGACGTCAGTCCCTTGTGTTCCGCACTACCAAAACCTGACTTGATCGCATCCACCCACTTGCGTTGGTGGCCGTATTCAGGCTCCTGATTTTCCAATCTGTCAGGACCAAATTCGGTAGTGCCGTCATTCATATACAGCTTTGGCATCAGCGGCGAACTGTCGTTGATATTCGTAGTGATGATTCCTTTTTCTCCTATGATCATGACACCGTTAGCACTGTTGGCACCTCCGATATCGTGGTCGGCGGGAATGATATCGGGATGCGAAGGCCTGATGCCTCCATCACTCCAAGTCATTTCGATCGGGGATTGGCTTTTGGCAGTAGCTGCAAAATGTAAAGTAATAAATGACGAAGCAGGACAGCCTTCAGGGTTGTAATCGGGCGTCCACATTTTGGAGAAGACTGACCCGACACTGCACTCGGCATCTTTTGGATAGTGAAGTCCAAGGGTTCTGAATGGAATATCGATCAAATGACAGCCTACATCTCCCAAAGCACCGGTCCCATAATCCCACCAACCCCTCCAGTTGAATGGATGCATATTGGGGGTATAAGGCTTGGCTTCAGCTGGACCTAGCCACAAATCCCAGTTCAGGTCATTCGGTTTTTGGCTTGCATCAGGGGCTGGCATAGGCCCGCCCTGTGGCCAAACAGGCCTGTTGGTCCAAATCTGAACTTTGGATATTTTGCCGAGTTTGCCTGAATCCACCCATTTTTTGACCATGTCGAGCAGTGGATTGGAAGCTCCTTGATTCCCCATTTGGCTGACGATTTTATTTGTCCTTGCCATCTCGGTCAGCATTCTTGCTTCGCGGATGTTGTGTGTCATCGGCTTCTGCACATAGACATGCTTTCCTCTCGCCATGGCAAAAGCTGCTGCCGGTCCATGCACATGGTCAGGGGTGGAGATGGTCACGGCGTCTATGTCTTTTTCTTTTTCCAGCATTTCCCTGTAATCTGCGTACAGTTTGGCTTTGGGAAAATTCTCTACGGATTTTTTGGCAGAACCTGAAAAATCCACATCGCAGAGTGCAATCACCCGCTCCCGGCCGTTTACGGAGGCGTTGAAGATATCGCTTGAACCTTTGCCACCGGCACCGATGGCGGCCAGATTCAATTGGTCACTCGGAGCTGTAAATCCAACTCCGCCCAATACATGGCGCGGAACGATGAATATTGAAGAAGCAATGGCCGCGTTTTTTATAAAATTCCGGCGGGATTGATCAGAAGATTCTTTTTTGGGTTGTTTCATGTTTATTGGATTTTTTAAAAGAAGTGCATTTCTAAAGTACGGAATAAATTTTGGGATTCTGAAAAATTGTGAAATCCTGAAGGAAATATGTGAAAGGTGGTTTTTTTAACTTTTTAGAAGAGGGAAATTAGTGTTAAGAATCTTTCATTTCACTGAATCTTTCTGATGAAAACAGGTTAGGTTTAATTTACCAGCCAATTTAAATATCTGAATTTCAACTTTTATAAGTATTTTGAAAATCAGTTTTGGAAATTTTTAACAAAGTCTCCCTCTTTGGTTCTACCACGAATATTGTGAAAACTTTGTATCCTAAAAGAATAAAAGGTTTAAGATTTCCAAAAACAGGCAACTGAATGGTCAAAATCAGATATAAAGCAGCCTGTAAAAAGAATAATCCACAAAGAATCAAAAGAAAACAAAAAGCGGGCTTTTGTTTTCTTTTGATTCTTTGTGGTAAATAAATACGGATTTACTACACCATTTTAGAATTACTTCCATATTTCGAATCGCGTTATTTTAAAAATTATTTTATTGACCTTAAAAATTTCCCCTTTCACAAATTCAGGGTAGAACCACCTCTTTAAAGAAATTTTTAATGTTACTATAAGTTAACTTTCCCCAACCCAGGTTATTAAGCCCTAGTCAGAATTTACATAATAAAAGCCGGTTGATGATCAACCGGCTTTTTTTTGGACTTTAAAAAAAAAGGAAATTTACCAAATAGGATTCTTCCTCTCGAATTTTCCGTTTTCGTATGAAATACGGTAGGTAGACTCAAATAACTTGGATGGAATGTAGTAATCTGTGGATATCACCTGAGCACCGGATGATTGGGCTTTGGTAAACCTCCCGTAATCCATAAGTCTTGCTTCTTTGGTGTCCGAATCTGCTCTCGTCCTGATGATGTAGCCTTTTTGGACCAGTTTTTTGATCGTGTCATGATGGGTGATTGCATCGTTGATCACCATAAATCCTGCATTGGGATTACCTTCCTTTACATTTACAAAAAATACAGCTCGCTCCAAAGAAGGGTGTAGGCTGAGATATCGGGAAGTTTTTTCCTCGTTTTCATCAAGCACAAAAAGGAATTTTCCTTTAATCTGATCCATCTCCGGCCAACCACCTTTGAAAATGGATTGCTCCAGGGATTCGTATTTCCCTTGCACGAGCGCAGGCGTAATGAGTTTGTCTGCACCCAGTGTATTTCGGATTTCCATGTCAATGCTGTCCAAAGCTTCTGCCGTAAACGGAAGCGGTGTTGTGGTTCCCGGCACCAAGCCGTCTTTGGCGTTTATTAAGATAAAAACAGGGTGATGGTCCTTATTTGCATTGCTCCAGGATTTGATCTCTTCGAGTGCATCCTTGAACAAAAAATGATGGGTTCTGAAATCTATGTCCTGAACATGAAAGAGCTTCATTCCGGGTTCATCCAATTTTGATTCCGGATCAAATTCGGGAAGATCAGGCCTTTTCTGTTTGATGATATCCAATCCTTTTGGATTTGAATATCTTCCGCCTTTTGGATCGTGGAATACATCAAGCTCCAAATTTCTCAATCCCATATCAAGCTGTGATCTGAGAGGAAGGTGTTCGTATTGAAGAGAAAGAGCAGATTGCGGGTTGAGCCCTTTTAGAAAATCAATGATCTCAGGATCAATGCCGCTTTTGTAACTGTTGTGGCTTCCAATGACTTGGGTTTGGTTCAGCCTCAAACTTTGCGTATTTGCCTTGAATACAAAGACTGAAAAGAAAATGACAAGCAGGAGATATCTATATTTTTTCATTGAAACAAGGAGAATTGAATTTACAATATTGTTCTTTTTGGACTCAATCATTTGATCTGGCATGTCATCTTTTTGTTAACATTCCTTTCAGTATCAACTTCAAGAAGGTACTGCATTTCTAAAATAAAAAATGTGTTGCCATTTCAATGACTTAGAAAGCAATACAAAACGTCTCTGCAATGGAAATCCCTTTCAGGTTTTGTTATCGAAAAAGGTGATCATGGTTATGTTTTTGTTAAATCAACCCATCAAAGCCCCAAAGTGGCAAATACTTGAGATGCCTTTATTATTTTTGAAGATGAAAAAACTGTTTTTCCTCCTTTTAACCACTTTTGTGTATTCAATATTCACATTTGGTCAGGAGACACCTTCGTATAAAATCCATTCCCACAACGATTACCTGAGAAATGTTCCTTTTTGGGAAGCTTTCGGGGTGGGATGTGCATCAATTGAAGTAGATGTTATTTTGCAAAATGGGGAGTTGATGGTCGCTCATGAAAAGGTAAGTATCCAGTCTGAGCGGACTTTGAAGTCCCTTTATCTCGAACCTATCCAAAAGGCCAAAGCGCTGGGAATGATAGATTCTTTTGATTTTCATCTGCTGATTGATAGCAAGACTGAAGCTTATTCCACTTTGGAGCAAATTGTAAGGGATGCTTCAGAGTTTGAGGAATTACTCTTTTCCGGCCAAAACCCGAAAGGCCTCAAGCTGATTATTTCCGGCAATCGGCCAAAACCTGAAGATTACAAGAACTACCCGTCCTGGATCTTATTTGATTATCAAAGCCAACAGCTTAACAAGCTTCCATGGGATAAAATTGGAATGGTCAGCCTGAGTTTCCGACAATTTTCTGTTTGGAATGGCAAAGGCAGAATTGTCCAATCCGAAAGGGATTCCTTGGTGTCTTTTATATCCAAAGTACACTCTTTCCAAAAGCCGGTGAGGTTTTGGGCTACGCCCGATAGCAAGTCGGCTTGGAAGGCATTTTTTGATCTTAGGATCGATTATATCAATACCGACCAACCCTACGAAGCCAATCTTTACCTCAAAAATCTTCAGAACAACATCTTTGTCGGCGCAATAAACCACATACCTTATGTGCCGGATTTTATAAATGATGGCTTAGAAAACAAGATTGACCGGGTTATTTTATTGATTGGCGATGGAAATGGTCTTGCCCAAATAGCTGCCGGAATGTATGCCAATGGAAACCAATTGAATATCACACAATTGAAAAATATCGGATTGGTCAAAACCCAGGCAGCCGATGATTTCACCACAGATTCAGCAGCAGCAGCTACGGCATATGCCACCGGAAAAAAAACAAACAACAGGGCTCTGGGTGTGGGACCAGATGGAGAAGTGCTACAAAATATAACCGGACTGCTGGATTCTTATGACTTCAATACCGGAATCATCACCACGGATAACCTCACCGGGGCAACTCCCGCGGCATTTTTTGCCCACCACCCCGAACGGGATGACATAGATAAAATAGCACAATTTCTTCCTGCCAGCAAACTGGACCTTTTCATAGGAGGTGGAAAAAGAGACTTCACCCAATTTGGACCGGACAGACTTAAGGAATTGGAAGAAAATGGGTTTTCGATGATGAAAAGCCTTGGTGAAATCGCGGGTTCTCCTGCCGAAAAAGTAGGATACTTTGCCTCATCAAGCGGAATGCCAACCATGGCCAAAGGCAGAAAAGATTTCTTGCTAAGTAGTTGTAAAAACGCCATCAGTTTTTTTGAATCCAAAAAATCACCGTTTTTTTTGATCGTGGAAGCTGCGATGATCGATTCGGGTGGACATGCCAATAACAGCAATACGGTTGTCACAGAATTATTGGATTTTGATCAAACAATAGGCTCGTTGATTCAATACGCCGATCAAAATCCGAGCACCCTCATAATCATTACCGCAGACCATGAAACAGGTGGGTTGACCTTGCCCCAAGGAAAAGTTTCTGAAAATGAAATCGAAATGGCGTATTACAGCGATGACCATACTGGGATCATGGTTCCTATTTTTGCATACGGGCCACACTCAGGTGAATTTAGGGGAGTATATGAAAACACAGAAGTTTTTCACAAAATCATGTCCTTGATCAACAAATACCATCAAGCAAAATAACCTTTGTAAATCCAAAAAATTACCATTGCTTTTTTATCGTTTCAATGGCTTTTGCTGCCTGCATTTCCATGTTTTGCCACCGGCTTTCCAAAGAAACCAAACCTTCATACCCCACCAACTTCAGTGCCTGATAATAGAGACTCAAATCCTCACTGTGGGCACCGGGGACTGCCCTTCCTTCCTTTTCCGCCACATGGACATGCTTGATCAGATGTCCATAATTCAGGATGCTCTCGGGACCTTCATCCTCCATTTTCATGTGGTAGATATCAGCAAGCAACCTGTAATTGGGATGGTTGACAGCTTTGACAATCTCTCCGGCCTCGCTGAGGCTATTGATAAAATTGCATTCCATTTTATTGAGGGATTCCAAGACGACTGTGACATCATATTTGGCAGCTAAAGGTCCGAGTAATTTGCCCAAGCCAATCATTTGTTCTGTAGCTTCTTCCCTTGAAAAACCATCCGGAATAGACCTTGAACCGCTGCTTCCAAAGACGACCAACTTTCCACCCGTTTTTTGTGCCCTGCGGAAGACAACTTCTGCATATTCCAAAATCTCCACATGCGCGGCATTCGGTCCGACGCTTTTTAAGTTTCCCGGAAGGAAAATGATAAAGGCCTTGATGGGCAATGGAGATGATTTTGAGGCTTCCAATATTTGCTCAAACTCTTCCTCGCTTTTGTTGGGAACGAGGAAAGATTG
>JBBRFK010000097.1:0-14258 GCA_038224435.1 Cytophagales bacterium
TTTGGAAGTGGGAATGCAGAATGCAGGATTGGCATCAGGTATAGCCAAAGAAATGGGAAAAATCGCCACAGTGGGATTGGCTTCTGCGGTATTTGGACCATTTATGAATATCACCGGATCAATCTTGGCTTCCTATTGGCATAGAAAACCACCGAAGGATTGACAGTTTTTAAAAAAAATAAAGCTTATTAATGAGAATTTTTTTCCTAAGAAATTTACAAGACCTAATCAAAATTCTAATTCAAAAATAACTAACTCATCTTCGTATAATATCCCAATTTTCGAGTCTTCTAGAACAAATCCATCATCAGGTATTGCATCATTAAGATCAGGTAAAACGTAGGAATGGCTATAAGATAAATCGGATAAACTATATAGATCAAGAATTCGGTTTTTTCCAAATTTTCTTTCCCCAACATTTGAAATAATTGCGATGTAATCACCTAAAACAAAGCTGTCAATAATCAAATCCACTGCATCATCTAACATGAATCCGTCTCCAATTTGTATTACTTGAGGAATTGGAAACTCTTTTAAGTATTTTCCAACCTTCAGTTCCTTTGTTTCAGTATCAAAGGTGAACCATTGATTCGAAAAATAGGATGTAAACACTACAATATTTTTGTTTTGAAGTAATTTTCCTTCATGAATTAGGAAAGAATAATCTAAGTCATAGAGTTTATTGATATTTTTTATAGGAATGAATTCGGATTTTAATATGTCAAAAAAATAAAATTCCAGTTTCATTTTCGAACCTGAACTCAAGGTTATCAATAGGTCTTCGTTTAAAAAAATTCCTCTTTCAACATTTTTTGAAAATTTATGGTAATAATAGACGGAATCAGAAAAATCCTGGATTTTAAAAGTGCTTTTTTCGGTATCGAATATTGCAGCCTTATAATCTGCAAAAATCTGATAGTTTCTTACCAATAAATTCTCTTTTGGCCCATCTCCCCAGCCTCCCAATGTATCTAATATTTGAAATGAGGGATTAAGTTTAAACAAACGTTTATTCGAGTATTCATAGGCAAATACAAAATCCCCAAAAGCTTGAAACCTTATTAAGGGAAGATCCAAAGCAATTTTTTCAATTTGGTGTAGGTTTTTGAATTCTCTTTCCTTCTGATTGTTTCCACCAATTTTACATCCAGAAACTAAAAGGAAGGCATAGACTACATAAAGCCGTGCCTTGCCAAATTTTAAGTTGTTCATGAAATCAAAAAGTTATTATGGGACCTTTACCTTTGTATATAATACCCATAGTATGTGAATGCATACAAACTTGCTTATCACCAGATGGACAAATTATACCGTGGCCTGCAGTGGAAACCTCTTCTTGGGCAGATAAAAATCCTTGAAACAAAATTATAGTCAAGATAATTAACGGAATTTTTTTCATATTAATTTTCATTATTGAATTGTTATAATTGTCCTTCCTTTTCCTTTTCTAACATTAATGCCCCAGCTGTTGTGTAACATAGATATTTATCTCCCTCCATAGTTGCTTATCATTTGAATCCAAGAATAAAAAAAAGGTAGCGACTAAAAATGCTTCCAACCCTGTGCCTTCAGGGAAACGGCAGTCCCGCTCTTGGTCACCATCAGTTTTCCGTCTTCAGCTTTGGTCACATGGCCAATGAAATGGATGTCGGGATGCTTTTCCAGTTTGGAAAAATCTTTTTGGTCAATCGTAAACAACAACTCATAATCCTCTCCCCCATTCAATACACAGGTAATCGGATCCAGATTCAGTTCTACCGCCGTGTCAAAAGTCTGCTTGTCAATCGGAAGCTTATCTTCATAAATGATAACGCCAACATTTGAAGCTTTGCAGATGTGAAAAAGCTCAGAAGCCAATCCATCAGAGATATCAATCATGCTTGTCGGTAAGATTTTCATTTCCCGTAATTCATGGATGATATCCATCCTCGCTTCTGGACGAAGCTGCCGGCCTGTGACATACTGGTAGCCATCCAGTTCCGGCGTCATTTCAGGATTGGCAAGATATACTTGCTTTTCCCTTTCCAATACCTGCAATCCGACCAGTGCCCCACCCAAATCACCTGTCACACAAACTATATCATTTTCCTTTGCCCCAGACCTGAAGCTCAATTCCTCTCTTTTTGCTTCGCCTATCGCAGTTATGGAAATTACCAAACCCGAACGCGAAGCGGTAGTATCCCCGCCTATCACATCTACTCCGTAATGTTCGGCAGCAGCATTGATTCCTGAATACAATGCATCCACCGCTTCTACAGAAAACCTGTTTGACAAGGCAATGCTGACGGTAATCTGCTTTGGAATGGCGTTCATAGCAGCTACATCTGAGACGTTGACTGCAACAGCTTTGAATCCTAAATGGGGCAATGGCGCATAGGAAAGGTCAAAATGAACCCCTTCCAAAAGTAAATCCGTGGTCACTACCTTGACATAGTCTCCTGCATCAATGACAGCCGCATCGTCTCCGATTCCAACAATAGTGGAAATATTCCTTATGGTGACACCTTCTCTGAGGTGGTCTATCAAACCAAACTCTCCGATTTCACCTATTTCTGTTCTTTTATCTGACATCTGATTAATTTGAAAAGGGAATTGATCCCAATTATTTTTTTTACAATTAAGACTTCTAGATCATCAATTTTCTAATTTTCCAATTTTCCAATCCTACAATCATTTAACCTTTTTTCTCCTGACACAACTCCACCAAAACACCATTGGTTGATCGGGGATGCAAAAATACAACAATTTTATTGTCTGCCCCTTCTTTGGGTATTTCATTGAGAATTTCAAAACCGGCCGCTTTTAGCCGTTTCATCTCTTCGTAAATATTAGCCACATCAAAAGCGATATGATGGATTCCCTCGGATTTTTTTTCGATATATTTTGCAATTGGACTGTCTTCACTTGTCGCTTCCAGCAATTCTATTTTGGTATCTCCCACCATAAAAAATGAGGTCTTTACCCCCTCGCCCTCCACAGTCTCCTCCTTATAAAAGTCTGTTCCTAAGAGTTTCTCGAAAAGTTCGCTGGATTTTCCCAAATCCCGGACAGCAATCCCTAAGTGCTCTATTTTTCTCATTATGATATTTATTTTTCTTTGTCTTTGAATCATTACTATACTTAGCATGTTATATTCATGCTTCGCAAAAACTGAATTTAATACTTAAAGATATGATAACTGTTTCGGATAAGGCAAAAGAAAGAATCCTGACATTGAGAAATGAGGAAGGAAGAACTGAAAATGAGAACATCAGGGTTTCTGTGAAAGGCGGCGGGTGCTCGGGATTGATGTATGATTTGGGTTTTGATGCAAGTCTCATTGAAACCGACCATGTATTTGAGGACAAGGGAATCAAGATTTTGGTAGACAGGAAAAGCCTCCTCTACCTTGCGGGAACCATTTTGGAATTTACCGATGGCCTGAATGGAAAAGGTTTTCAGTTTGTAAATCCAAATGCCTCAAGAACCTGCGGATGTGGGGAAAGCTTCTCGGTCTAGATTAAACTTTATAAAATCCAATGATAAGTCAGTTTTCAAAAACTGGCTTTTTTTGTTTAAAATCTGCAAGCGAAACCACCATTTTTTTCTAAAAATAACCAAGCCCATACAACTTAAACTGATATTCTAAATGCAAAGCCTTTCTTTTTTGGCAAAAGCATTTCGAATTTTTTTATCTTAAAATATTCAAGTTTTTATTTTTTTAATTATATTAGTTTAAATTTTTAACTCTTTAATTTAAAATTGGAAGAAATTAAATCTAATCAATGGGAAAATATCATTAAAATTGACGCTTTAAAAACAGTTTGTTTACGTACTCTCAAATTTACTAACTAAACCAATTTTATTTATGAAGAAAAATTTACTTATCGCTTTGCTTTGCTTCCTATTCTTAGGAAACCTGGCAGTTGCACAGACAAAAACAGTAACCGGAACTGTTATTTCTGCTGAAGATAATTTGCCTCTGCCAGGGGTAAATGTCATCCTCAAAGGAACAACCTCCGGAGCTGTCACGGATTTGGATGGGAATTATTCCATTCAGATAGAGCCAAACCAAACATTGGTTTTTTCCTTTGTAGGTTTTGGATCTCAGGAAGCCCTGGTAGGAAACCGAAGTGTCATCGACATCCTTTTGCAGATTGATGCCAAGACGCTCGGGGAGGTAGTCGTTACAGGATTCGGTTCCATTACCAAAGGAGACCTTACCGGGAACATAGCATCACTCAAAGGTGCGGAGATAGCAAATATCCCAGTTCCAAATTTTCAGGAAGCACTTCAGGGACGATTAGCCGGTGTTTTCGTTGAATCCTCCAGTGGCAAATTGGGAGAAGGTGTGAAAATCAGGGTGAGAGGAACCACCTCGATTTCAGGAGGCAATGATCCTCTGTATATCATCGACGGTCTTCCCATCACTTCAGGAGGTGCTATTGGTTTGTACAATCCTATGGCTGATATCAATTTCAATGATATAGAGTCCTTCGAGGTATTGAAAGATGCATCAGCCGCTGCCATTTACGGAGCAAGGGCAGCAAATGGTGTGGTTTTGATTACAACCAAATCAGGTGCTAAAGGTAAAACCAAGTTTAATGTAGGTATCCAAAGAGGGGTAGCCTCCCCTACCAGGAAAAGAGAGTTCTTAAATGCCTCAGAGTATGTGGAGCTGATGAGAGAAGCAGGGTACAACAATGACCTGAGATCAGGTTTTGACCCAATAAACAATCCTGCTGATTACCCAGATTCAAATCTTGAGTTTGTTGAGGGAAGACTAGACAGACATTCAGGTTGGTCCGATTGGAGAGCCAACGAAACGGACACAGACTGGCAAGAACAGGCATTTAATCCAGAGGCAGGTGTCACCAATGTCAACTTTTCAGCAGCCGGTGGCGATGACAAAACAAAATTTTATTTCAGTACCGCCTATGATAAGCAGGATGGTATCATGATCAGAAATGATTTTGAAAGAATCTCCACAAGGTTGAACATTGACCACCAAGTAAATGACCGATTTACACTGGGAGCCAATTTTGGAATCAGTAGGACAAGAAATAACAGATTGCCAGATGACAATCAGTTCAACAACCCAATCCAATTGGTAGCCTTGGCCCCTATCACACCAATCAGAGACCTCGAAGGTCAATTATATGACCGTCCCACTGCGACTTACTACAACAACCTTATAGATTCGGAAAATGCACAATGGTTGAATACTTCATTCAGAAACATATCCAATATATATGGTGAGTTTAAATTCAGTGATAAATTGAGGTTTAGAAGTGAATTCGGTGTTGATATAATGAACCAAAACGAGGAGCAATTCTTCGGTTCGAGGACCAATTTAGGTTTATCTACCAATGGTTTTGCAAGATCAAGATGGCTGAGGATTTTCAATTACAACACCAATAACTATTTTACTTATACCAATACATTTGCTGAAAAGCACAACTTGGAAGTTGTCGCCGGAATGCAATTCCAAAAATCAGAGGAAAACTTTACCAGTGTAGAAGGCCAGGAATTTCCTTTGGATGAGTTAAGAACCCTTGCCTCAGCTGCAGAGATCACAGCTGGTACTTCCACATTTACCAACTTTACTTTCTTATCCTATTTTGCAAGAGCGAATTACAGATTTGCGGGTAAATATCTGGCAACTTTCAGTGGAAGAGTTGATGGGTCTTCAAGATTTGGGGATAACAACAAATATGGTTTCTTCCCTGCTGCTTCTGTAGGTTGGATACTTTCAGAAGAAACCTTCTTAAAAGGGAATGATGCTCTGAGCTTATTGAAATTGAGGGCATCTTATGGATTGACCGGTAATGCGGAAATCGGAAATTTTGACCATTTAGGTCTCTATGGTCCTGTTTCCTACGCATTGTTGCCGGGATTAAGGCCTTCCCAAATTCCAAATCCGAACCTTAACTGGGAAAAAACCTCACAATTTAATGTGGGAATAGAATTCGGACTTTTTAGAGATAGGATTACAGGCGAAATTGATTATTACAACAAGGACACACGCGACTTGCTCCTGAATGTTCCAGTACCGGCGACAACAGGCTTTGAGGTTCAAAGACAAAATATTGGTAGAATGCAGAACTATGGATTTGAATTGATTTTGAACGCTGCAATTGCGAGCAAAAAGAATTTCAGCTGGAATGCCTCTTTCAATTTGGCCAGAAATGTTAATACCGTCAAAGAATTGGCTCCGGGACAAACTTCCATACCCCCTTCGGACTCTCGATACCTCAACGGTATTTTCATTGATGAGCCCATAGGAGTGTTTTATGGTCCCAAATATGCCGGAGTAGATCCTACTAATGGTGATGCCCTTTATTACCTCAATGAGGAATTGACCGAAACCACCAATGACTTTAATGACGCTGCCAGAATGGTGGTAGGTGATCCCAATCCACAGTTCATAGGGGGTATTACCAACAATTTTACTTTCGGTAATTTCGATGCAAGCTTGCTTTTCCAAGGTGTCTTTGGGAATGATATCTACGATGGTGGTGGAGGTTTCTTCGCTGCAAATGGTGATTGGTTTGATAATTCAACAAGGGATCAGATGGCAAGGTGGCAGAACCCCGGCGATATCACCTTGATCCCCCAAGCAAGATTGGGAGAATGTAATGGTTGTCAGGCATCGAGCAGATACCTTTCTGACGGAAGCTATGTGAGGCTCAAAACTTTGACAATAGGCTATACCCTGCCTTCTAGCTTGCTTGGTAAAATGAAAATTTCCAGCGCAAGATTTTACTTCACGGGCCAAAACCTGTTGACATTCACCAATTATGCAGGGTGGGATCCTGAGGTGAATGCAGATTATTTGGCAAGTAACGTCTTCCAAGGAAATGATTTCTATTCATCTCCACAGGCTAAAATTTTCTCATTGGGTCTTAATGTTGGATTCTAAATCGGTATAAAGATGAAAAAATATATAATTATAGGATTATTAGGGATTGCTACTATACTCAGTAGCTGTAACGAGGAATTATTTCTTACCCCTTTTCAAAGTATTGACCAAAGTATCGCCCTTAGCAATGATGCAAATGTCAAAAGTGTATTGATTGGGGCTTATGCAGAAACAAGGGGAGCTGAACTTTACGGAGGTAGACTTCAACTTTATGCTGAGATGCTTGGCGCAAATGGTGAAGTGAGATGGGAAGGCACCTTCAATGAGCCTAGGGAAATCTTCAATAAATCAATATTTGTCAATAACTCCTTCGTTCAGAGTACCTGGTCTGCTGCCTACAGTGCCATCAACATTTCAAATAATGTAATTGGAGCCTTGGATGTAGTCAATGAAGAAGATAGAGACCGTGTCAGAGGCGAAGCTTTATTTTTGAGAGGTTCCATGTATTTTGAATTGATCAAGCTTTATGGACTGCCTTTTGTGGCCGGCAATCCTTCAACCAATCTTGGGGTACCTTTGGTCATTACTCCTACAAGAGAGATCAATGAAGAAAGTTTTGTTGCAAGGAGTACGGTACAGGAAATTTATACGCAAATATTAAGTGACCTTACTGAAGCTGAAGCATTGCTACCCGCATCCAACAGTTTCTTAGCCAATTCTTACGTCACGGCAGCCCAACTTTCACGGGTGTATCTTCAGATGGAAAGGTTTGGAGACGCTCGGGATGCTGCCAATAGAGCAATTAATGCCGCTACTGGAGCGGGAAAATCCTTGATCCCAAATTTTATGAATGCCTTCAACAATGAAAGCAACTCGGCTGAAGACATATATGCCATACAGGTAAATACCCAGGATCCTGACAATGACATGTTCCTGTTTTACTCCCTGCCCGAATTTGGTGCAAGAGATGGTGATGTTTCCATCCTTGACATCCACCTCGCTGAATATGAAACAGGCGATGAAAGATTAGACCAGTTTTTCTTAGGTGCAGGGGAATTGAGAACTGCCAAATGGAGAGACCAATTCCGAAATGTAAAGGTGATGAGACTCGCTGAAATGTATCTGACCCGTGCAGAATCGAATTTCAGAGAAAGTACTTCTATTGGCGACACGCCTTTGAATGACATTAACCGAATCAGAACAAGAGTAAATCTTCCTGCCAAAACTTCCTTAACGCTAGTTGAAATTTTACAGGAAAGAAAAGTGGAATTGGCACATGAAGGACAAATTATCCACGATGTCAAAAGAACCCGCGGTTCCATCAAAGACAATACGGGATCTGATGTGTTTGCCTTTGATAGTCCAAGAATGGTGTTCCCTATTCCTCAAAGGGAAATGGATGCCAATCCGAACCTGATCCAGAATCCAGGATACTAATAAAACTAAAAAAACAAACTATAAAAAAGCCGCCAAAAAAGGTGGCTTTTTTTATGGCCCTGCTCGCTATACTTGTCCCCATTACTTACCTTTGCGATCGGTGAAATAAACCCATTTTCATGACAGAAGAAATCAAAAAAATCCAGCTAAATGACCTTCATATTTCATTAGGAGGAAAAATGGTTCCATTTGCAGGCTATAACATGCCTGTGCGCTACTCTTCAGATATTGAAGAACATAAAACAGTAAGAGAGGGCGTTGGAGTTTTTGATGTTTCTCATATGGGTGAGTTTAAGGTCACCGGTCCAAAAGCATTGGATCTGATCCAAAAAGTCACCTCCAATGACGCATCAAAACTTGTAATTGGACAAGCTCAATATTCCTGCTTTCCAAACGACACAGGCGGAATTGTAGATGACCTGATCGTTTATAAATTTGCCGAGGAGGAATATATGTTGGTGGTCAATGCTTCCAATATTGAAAAAGATTGGAACTGGATCAACAAAAATAACACGATCGGTGCCAAACTGGAAAACATATCTGATACCCTTTCCCTATTTGCCATCCAAGGTCCAAAAGCCATAGAAGCGGTGCAGGCATTGACAAGTGTCAATCTTTCAGATATTAAGTTTTACCATTTCAAAGTTGGGGATTTCGCAGGTGTGAATGATGTCATCATTTCAGGAACAGGCTACACCGGTGCGGGAGGTTTTGAAATTTATGTCAAAAACGAGGATGCAGAAAAGGTCTGGCATGCGGTTTTTGAAGCAGGAAAAGATTTTGGTATCAAACCAATAGGATTGGGAGCAAGAGATACATTAAGGTTGGAAATGGGTTATTGCTTGTATGGGAATGACATCAATGATGAAACCTCTCCGATCGAAGCAGGATTGGGTTGGATTACCAAATTCACCAAGGATTTTGTCAACTCCGAAAACCTCAAAAAGCAGAAAGAAGAAGGAGTCACCAAAAAACTGGTCGGATTTATATTGCAAGAGAAAGGTATCCCAAGAGGCCACTATCCTATCGTCAATCTGAAAGGGGAAACAATCGGTGAGGTCACCTCAGGCACCTTGACACCCTCAATGGGAGTCGGTATAGGGATGGGTTATGTCAAATCCGAATATGCTACTCCCGGAACAGAAATAGCCATTACCGTCAGAAACAAAAACCTCATGGCAAAAGTGGAAAAATTCCCATTGTACAAAAAATAAGTAAAGAGCAAACATATAAACCCGCAGAAGGAATCCCTTTGCGGGTTTTTTTATTAAAATCCAGAATGAGAAATATAGAAGTCTGTGTGAGTCCTGAATTGATTCACCTTTTTGAAACCAAAGGAAAGAATGTGGTAATAGTAGATATTTTCAGAGCTACTTCCACTATGATGGCCGCTTTGGCCAATGGCGTCGAATCCATCACTCCTGTCATGGACTTAGAAACCTGCAGGGCGATGGGTTCCGAAGGTTATGTCATCGCCGGCGAAAGAAACGGATTAGCCGCGGAAGGATTTGAATTGGGAAATTCACCCCTAGCCTATCTTAACCATGCATATGCGGGAAAGAAGATCGCCATGACCACCACCAATGGCACGTCGGCAATTGAAAAAACAAAATCAGAGGCGAACCAAGTTTTACTGGGCGCATTTGTCAACATCAAAGCAACAACACAATACCTCAATGATCAATCCCAAGATGTTTTGATCCTTTGCGCAGGATGGAAGGGAAAATTCAATCTGGAAGATTCGCTTTATGCCGGTGCTTTGGTAAGCCACTTACATCCACATTTCCGTACCGACTGTGATTCTGCGATTGCTTTAAAAAGTCTTTATGAAAGCAACTCCCATAGGCTTCAGATTTTCTTAGGCCAGGCTTCTCATGCCAAGCGGTTACAGAACCACAACATCGACGAGGATATTGCCTTTTGTCTATCTATGGATTTGTATGATATCGTTGGCTTACTTTCAGGAGGAGAATTAGTCGGCATTCAAACAAATGACCGATGATACCAAATATTATTCCAATTATCGTTGCTTAAATTCTGAAAGCAATCAAATTATAATACCTTTGCTGCTACAAAAAAGCCTTTCCTTTCACAGATTATCAAGCCTAGCGCCATGTCAGAGGTCAAACTCTTCTCCGGAACCAACAGCCTTCAACTTTCAGAAAAAATCGCCAAACACTATGGAAAGCGTCTCGGAGACCTCACCATCTCCAAATTCAGTGATGGCGAATTGTCACCAAGTTATAATGAGTCCATTAGAGGCTGTACTGTATTTTTGATACAGACCACCAATCCAACAGCTGATAATCTTTTGGAGCTTTGCCTCATGATAGATGCTGCAAAAAGAGCAAGTGCCTATAAAGTCTGTGCGGTCATTCCCTATTACGGCTATGCAAGGCAAGACAGAAAAGACAGGCCAAGAGTTTCTATTGCTGCAAAACTTATCGCCAATATGTTGACCTCCGCAGGTGCTGACAGGATCATGACCTGTGACCTTCATGCCGGGCAAATCCAAGGTTTTTTTGATATCCCCTTGGATCATTTGAATGGATCAGCTATTTTTGTGCCCTATTTGGAAAGGCTTGCCTTGGACAATATGATTTTTGCTGCTCCGGATGTAGGAGGTGTGGCAAGGGCAAGGTCATATGCTAAGCACTTCGAAGTAGAAATGGTCGTCTGTGACAAGCATAGAAAAAGAGCCAATGAAATCGCTTCCATGCAGGTGATCGGGGATGTAGAAGGGAAGGATGTTATTTTGGTGGATGACCTTGTGGACACGGCAGGAACCCTTTGCAAAGCCGCGCAGATGCTCATGGAAAAAGGGGCAATTTCAGTCAGGGCGATAGCCACACATGGTGTATTATCGGGAAACGCCTATCAAAACATTGAAAACTCTGTCTTAAAAGAATTGGTCATCACGGACACCATCCCTATGAGTCAGACTTCATCCAAGATCAGGGTACTTTCAGTGTCAGATTTGTTTGCAAAAGCAATCCATGCTGTAACAGGTAACACCTCCATCAGTGCTTTATTTATTTAGGATTACTTAATCAATTTATATACAATAAAATTAAAATTTATGAAATCATTAGAGATTATAGGGTTTAAAAGAGCAAATCTCGAGAGTGGAGACTTGAAGCAAATCCGTGAAGAGGGAAGTGTCCCTTGCGTTGTTTATGGACCAGCTATTAAGGAACAAATCCACTTCCATTCTCCTGCCATTCTATTCAGAGCCCTTGTTTACACACCAGATGTTCACATAGTTGATTTGAATATCGAAGGCAATATTATGAAAGCTGTATTGAAAGACTGTCAGTTTCACCCTGTAAGTGACGTATTGTTGCACGCAGATTTCCTGGCATTCAGTCCTGACAGACCTATAAAATTTGAAATTCCTGTGGAGATTGTCGGTACAGCACCAGGTGTTCAAAAAGGTGGTAAATTGGAATTCAAAACAAGAAAAATTGCTGTGAAAGGCTTGGCCGGTAACCTTCCTGATAAAATCAAGGTGGATGTTTCGAACCTAGATCTTGGAAAATCAATCAGAGTTGGTGAAGTAAAGGCCAAAGGATTTGATATCCTTACCAGTCCGAATGTTTCGATCATTTCTGTAGGTATACCAAGAGCTTTGAGAGGCAAAAAAGGAGAATAATTTCACTTCTTAAAACCAATAATTCAAATCCTGCTTAGTCCTTAAGCAGGATTTTTTATTTTTGCTCCACATTTCAAAAACTGAATTGATGAAATACCTGATTGTTGGACTTGGAAATATCGGTCCTGAATATGAGTTGACCCGACACAATGTAGGATTTTTGACAGTGGACAGACTTGCCGACAAACAGGGTGTTTCCTGGAAAAGCGACCGTCTCGCCTTCAGCACCAATTTCAAATACAAAAGCCGGCAGATTTACATCATCAAGCCCACTACCTACATGAACCTCAGCGGGAAAGCTGTGAATTATTGGATGAAGGAATTGGATATTCCCAAAGAAAATATCATGGTCATCGTGGATGATGTGGCTTTGCCATTCGGTAAATTAAGGATGCGGGGAAAAGGATCTTCTGCAGGCCACAATGGATTGAAAAACATCGAAGAACTTACCGGAGGACTGGAATATCCAAGATTGAGATTTGGGATTGGCGATGATTTCCCAAAAGGGAGACAAATAGAATATGTCCTGGGAAGATGGTCTCAAAAGGAAATCGATGAACTCCCGATTTTCATGGACAAAGCCATAGACATGGTACTGAGTTTTTGCACCGTCGGGATCAATATGACGATGACGCAGTTTAATGAGTAAAAAGATTTGAGACTTGAGTTTTGAGACTTGAGACTTGAGATTTTAAATCCTTATGAAGGTTTTTACAGGTTTATTTTTATTCCCACTTGTATTATTTCCAAAAATCATAAGATTTAACATTCATCCACCTTTTCCAACTATATATATGTCTAAATACTAAAAAGATGGTGACATCGGACTTCGGCGGCTCACTAACAGAAGCGTCCGATCATAATTTCCATTCTATTTCAACTTTTTTTCCATATTATTTCCTTAATCTTTTGAAATCAACTTTTTCGAAACTTACTTTGTATCCACTTCAGGCAACTGATTTATAAAGAAGAGGTAAGAGAACAGGCTCGCTGACCCTCTGGCAACCACCCCGACACATCGGGAAAGGTGCCAAAACCTGCCCGATCTAACGGGAACTATAAATTAGACATTATGCGACTGATTCTACACTCCCATTTACTTTTGAAGATTACCGAAAAACCGGATTATTGTACGGGTTTACAAGTACGATGTATCAAGTGTAAGAAAATACAGCTTTTATTTCCACTGCACTTTATAGAAATGGGAAATTCTTGTCTGACCAGTCTCTTATTCATTTTGAAACTTCCTAGACTTCACAGCAATTACCCCAATCCGAAGACAGAGAACCAGCAAAATCCATTTCTCCCAAATCTCATATCTATTGTTGCCAAAACATACTTCTATACTATTTCACCTTTATTTCTACCGCGTTTCTACCAATTTTCCCAAAATCAACCAATAACCTATTAACCAATAGCTAAATACCATTCCCATGTCCCATTTCGAAACAGACGCCATTCGCATCAATTCTTCCAAATCCAACCAAAGAGAGCATTCCTCGCCTATTTACCTGACCTCAAGCTTCACGTTTGATTCGGCAGAGGAGGCGAGACAGATGTTTGCTGAGGAAATCGAGGGTAATATTTATTCAAGGTATGCCAATCCAAATTCTTCGGACTTGATCCAAAAAGTCTGTACCGCTGAAGGAACAGAGGCGGGAATAGCTACAGCATCCGGCATGGCTGCCATGTTTGGAAGTATTGCCTCACTCTTGCAGCAGGGAGATCATATTTTGGCTTCACGTTCTTTATTTGGATCTACCCATCAGCTGTTGACGCGGGTATTTCCCAAGTGGGGCATCACGTCAACCTATGGGGACATTTCAGATATTTCCAATTGGGACAAGCTGGTTCAACCCAATACCAAGATGCTTTTCATCGAGACTCCTTCCAATCCGGGACTGGAAATCATAGACTTGGAGTGGGCAGGGAAATTTGCTGCTTCGCATAACCTGATCTTGGTGGTGGACAATTGCTTTGCGACGCCTTACCTACAGCAACCTGCAAAATGGGGAGCACATATCGTCACCCATTCTGCTACCAAATACATTGACGGACAAGGCCGGGTTTTGGGAGGATTGATTTTGGGGAAAAAGGAACTGATCAAAGAAGTGGAATTTTTCACAAGGCATACAGGTCCTTCCATTTCTCCATTCAACGCATGGATTTTATCCAAAAGCATGGAAACCTTGGCTGTAAGAATGGACAGACACTGTGAAAATGCCTTGAAGGTGGCTTCCTATTTTGAAGGAAACAAGGAGATTGATTTTGTAAAGTACCCCTTCCTTCCCTCCCATCCCCAATTTGACCTTGCCAAAAAACAAATGA
>JBBRFK010000098.1:0-14207 GCA_038224435.1 Cytophagales bacterium
GGATTTTCTGAAAATGTGAGGATGTCCTCTGCCTGCCAATATCCCGAGTTGATATACAAATCAATTTCCTGTTCAAGATTTGCTTCAATACTCTGATCTATTGTGATGTCATTTTTGGTAACAAAGAAGAAAACCCCAATAACAACCGCTGCAGCAGCAGCCGTTAATTGTACAAAGGACATTTTTCTGGTTTTCCTGAGTTCACTTTTTTCCAGAACACGGTTGGGCAGATTTTCGAAATAACCTTCCGGTGTATTGAATATGTTACGATCGGGTATATTCTTCATGATTCAATTTGTTAGACATGATTAAGATACTGAGGTTTAGTCAGTTTGAAGTTCATTTTCAATTTTTTTGACGGCATGGTGATAGCTTGCTTTCAAAGCACCCACCGAAGTTTGGGTGATCTGACTGATTTGTTCATAACTCAGGTCATCAAAATACCTCATGTTGAATACGAGACGTTGTTTGTCAGGCAATTTCAACAAAGCCTTCTGCAACCTGATTTCAATTTCGTCACCGGTAATCAGTCCTGATTGGTCCAGGTATCCTGACATGGCCTCGAAATGATCTTCAATCGGGAAGAAAAACCTTCTTTTTTTTTTCTCCAAGAAATTGAGACTTTCATTGGTGGCTATCCTGTACAACCAAGTAAAAAGGGACGAGTTGCCCTGAAAGTTTTCAAGGTTTCTAAATGCCTTGATAAAAGTGTTTTGGGTGACATCATCGGCATCTTCGTGGATGATGAGCATTTTCCGGATGATGCTATAAACCCTTTTTTGATACATTTCTACAAGCAGCCTAAAACCTCTTTCCCTTGATTCAGGATTACGGATCAATTCCAAAAGCTCTAGGTCACTGATTGATATCATCGGGTTCTTTGACATGAATACTTTCAAGAGGTTTAATTCAGGAAGTATTGTTTTTGACATTACGGCCTCGCTGCTAGCTGAGGGTCCAAAAAAAATCCGATCCTTAGTGCATTGCCTTAGGACCGGAATTTCAATAGTATATCATCAACTGCTGATTAGATTTCAAGGATGTAATCAAGGATTCCTGCATTTTTTCCTTTCGGTCTTGTGACCAAAAGAGGAAAGGATTCGTTGAGTTGGATCAGGCGTTCCGCCATACTTCCAATAAATAATGCTGTGGCAGCGGTTCTTCCTTTGACACCGATAACGATGCCGTCGGCACTGATTTCTTTTGCTTTGGCTATAATTTCCTCCACAGGATCATCATCATCATCTTGAGTATAAATGGGTGTGATTTTGATATTTTTGGTGTCGATGTTCCTAAGAAATTTCTTAAAATTTATCTCTGCATGCATCAACATGATGGAGGTGAACTCCTCATAGCTTTTGCCGGTAAAATGATAGCCGGATGGAACAGTGAATACATTCTGACAGATTATTTCTGCCTTTCCACCATATTTTTCAACAATCAAAACAGCTTCCTCCAAAGCGTCTTTGGAATAATCCGAAAAATCTGAGGGAACTAAAAGCCTATCCATTTTTGGTTGCGCTTTTTCTGGAATAATCAAAAGAGAGCAGCTCGCCCTTCTTGCCAGTCTCTGTGAGACAACTCCTGTACCCGGAAGTGTTACCTTTCTGCCGATAATGATCATATCAGCAGATTTTTCGTGTGCAAGTTTCAAGATTTTTTTGCTTAGCTGACCTTCTTTGACAACGTAAGAAAATTCCACATCTTCTCTTTTTCCGAAATTTTTATCTACCACTTCTTTCATCTGCCTTTTCCTTTCCTCCACCATATTGTCTATGAGATTTGGAAATTCCTCCAATACTTCCTTTGGAATCTGAAGGTTTCTGATAACGTTCGTAAAATAGATTTTCTTAGTCTGATTGACCCGAGACACAAAAGAAGAAAACCTTACCAAGGTATCATCCAGGTCAGTTTGGTCAAGACAAACGATTAGCTTTTTAATTTGATACATTTTATTTAGCCTTTTCGAACCGCAAAGTTACGAATCCGACGGTGAAAAATAGTTGATTGAAGAATAAAATTTTGTCATTCGATTTATTCAAAATCCTTTACGGATTTTTGTATTGTTTATTTAGAGATTTTCAATGAATAGTTTGGAAGTTTGGAGATCCATCTTGATGCTTTCATTTTTTTAATTTTTTTCCCTAATAAAAATACGTATTATAACTTCTGAACAAAATGATTTTTGGTCAATTTGTTTTATACTTTCCTTTTATGAAAAATTACCCAAATCATGATCCAAAATGCCTAATTCGAATTCCCCGGTCGGATTGTTTCTATCAATAATGTGTATATTTGCACAAATGGCTCGGGTCGCCGACATGTTCCGACTTCACAATTATAAACAATCCCGAGTGAAGCCCTTTCCAAAAACAGGCCTCATCCTTTAGCAATAAAGGACCTTGCATCTCCGGATGCAGGATAACAGTGGAAGTTTGCGGATCTCGAGGCAGCTCAAATCCTGTCAGTAAAGAGGTTTGGTAACACTCTAAGGCCTGAGCCCTTTTATTTTTTGAATTAATTTTTTCTGGTTTTCTTTGGCTACGCCCAAGACAAAGATTCCCAATCCATACATCGAAGTGATGGCAATAGACCTGAAGAACATATCTGTGATTCCGGATTCATTTCCTCCAAAAACAAAATCCTGAACGAAAAAAACGCCCACGCCCAAAGAGAGAATTTTCAGTACATCCCACGAAAACGGCTCAAAGGAAAGCCGGACTTTGATATAGATGTATTTGATGAAATTGAAAAGGAACATAGCCAAAAAAGAAGCAAAAGCCGCTCCTTCGATTCCATAAGAGGGAATCAATAATAAATTGAACAGCACTACTGCTATGCTCATGATCACAGTTGCTGTGATGTTAAAGATGTAATATTTGGAAAACACAATGATTTCTCCATTGATAGAAAATGCTATGTCGCACATTTTACCAAAACCAATCCAAAGAACTACCCATTTTCCGGTCTCATAAATGGTATTATTTGGTACAAAATGGTACAGGTTATCAATATTGGCCCAAATCCCAAGGAAAAGCAAAACACAAATCAGGGTTTGACTGACCGCAATGTCTTTATAAAGTTTATTTATTTTGAGAAATTCCTGACGGGAAAAATATTCAGCAACCACCGGCATACTGACCTGAGATATTGCCCTTCGGGGCATTTCCATGACAATGGCAATGGAAAAAGCGATGTTATATATTGCATTGGCTTCCAATCCTATCATAGAACTTACCATCAGACTGTCTATTTTCATGATCAAAATCCCTCCGGCTGTACCAAGCAATGTGATGAAGCTATAATTAAGAAACTCCGATTTGAACCCTTTTCTTTCAGAATCAAAATCAAAGTTTACTTTAAATATCCCAATGCGGTACATGTATACAATCAGACTCAGGAGCACAATCAAATAATTGAATGACAAACCCCAGACCATCTGGTCAAAATCAATCCAGCCGACCAGATAAACTGAAACGAGCAGCGTGGAAAGCAGCCTTAGCAATACTTCCCTAAGTAATGAAGGGACGGCTATTTTCATATATGACCTACTGAATGCATCCAAAACGGTATTTACGACCGCAAAAAGTGTGATCAGAAGCACCACTACAAAGAAGTCGATGACTTGTGGGGAATTGACGGCAAAGGCAGAAATTACCTGATCCTTAAAAATGAAAAACAAAAGGGAAACAGTGATGAACCCCAATAGCGTAACCAATACACTAAAAGTAAGGAAAGCGCCTTGTTTACCTTTGAGTTGAGGGAAATATCTTGTAATCGCATTTCCCAAACCCAATTGGGCAAAAGGAACCAAAAGCATGGCCATGTCCTGTACGGTCCTCAAAATTCCGATTTGTGAAGGATCCAAAGAATAAGGAAAAAGCCAAAGTACATTGAAATAGCCTATCGCCACCCCCAAGTAATTGGAGAGGGTAGTGAGGATGCTTTGGCGGGCAAATTTTTCCAAGTACTGATCAGTTAAACAATCCTAATAATTCTTTTTTTCTTTTCGAAAAAGGGTAATCTTGAAGAATTTTGCTTCTGGATCTTGATCGTTTTATCTCAAAATTGAGATTAGAGGCCTCCAAAATGATTTTTTCCAATTTTTCAAGTTTTTTTTGGTCCAATATAAAACCCGAATCATCAATAATTAAAGGAATATCCCCCACAGCCGATCCAATGGGGACGCAACCACAAAGCATGGCTTCTGCCAAAGCATTCGGAAATCCTTCTGAAGTGGATAATTGGAGATAATACCGGTGTGAATTATACAATTCCCTCAATTCGGTTTTGTCTTTTGGTCCTGTGATTGATATATTTTTTGCATTGGGTTTATAGTCAAGATCACCCACCAAAGTAAATGTGGCATCTGGAAAACTTAGGGCAATCAATTCAATCATATCAATCCCTTTGATCCTGGCCCTGACAGGATTAGAGATCCCTTTGGCTACTGTGATGAAAGTCATTTCATTTCTTTCCTTTCCAAAATCAAACCAAAAATCCGTATCAAAACCATTGTGAATAGTTTTTATAGGGGTTTTTAGATCAGGGATAAGATTTTTCAGTCCTTGTTTGGTCGAAATCGATGGATCGTATTTGTACTCAGATTGGATAAGTGAATCAGCGACAGGGAGGATTTTAGTGCAGTTTTTGAAACTGTAAACTGTAGCTATTCTTAGCCATCTCTTTCTGAAATTGCCATAATTGATTTCAGGCATATTGACAGCATCCGTTCCTCCACATTGGATAAATACTTTTTTCTTGAAAACCTTGCCAAATAAGGTAGGCAAAACAGAATGATAGCCTCCAAAAAAACATAGGTAATGCGAAGTTTTTGGCAATACTATCAGCAACTGGAAAAATTGTAAAATAAAGTAAAAAGGTAACGCAAATGGATTTTTGGTAAAAGGAAGGGTTTTGATACGATACTTTGTTTGGATCATTTCGACATCTCTATCTGTAAAAGCCGTTTGCACAGGATAAGTGTAAATAATCATAGCTTGTATCGGAGAGATTTCAATGCTGAAGATAGCTATAGAAAGATACTGTTTTTGATTTTAAGAAAGGTCCTTTCTATAAAAACAGGCCATTTTCCTCTCAATGTACTTTTGGTTATCGTGGTTTTTCTCCTGAATATAAAGAATTGGTAATCCTTTTCCTCAAAGAAAACAGGGTAGGTTTCCATTTTATCCAAAAAGAATCCATTGACATTCAAGACCCCAACCAAAGTAGCGGTATCCAAAGGCTGATCGATGATCTGAAGTTTTTGTGGTTCATTGTTGATGTTATACTGCAAAAATCTCGGGGCAGGAATATGGATGAAAACCACAGAGTTTTCATGGGAATGGGCGTCTATTCTTGCAAACAAATTGGGATGCTGTTCGACAGGAATATGTTCCAAAACGTCAGGAAATACAAAATAATCGAATGTCTGACTGGATTTGGTAAAATCGCTCATGTCAGAAACTTCAAAATCCAGATTTTGAAATTGCTTCCAAAGAACCTTTGCTTTTTCGACGCTTTTCTCACTTATATCAACCGCAAGGACTTTTCCTTTTGGGGTTTTCTTTGCGATCAACTGACTGACGGTACCGATGCCGCAACCCACCTCCAACACCTTATGGTTGGATTTTAATCCTGAGCTGATGAGCTTATCAATAATGGAAATGTGACGGGAATTGATGCCTGTTTTTTCCTGATTGGTCACATATTTATCGTAAAACTCCTTTACTTCTTCCTTTTTGCTCATGGTTTTAGAAAAGATTTAAGCGACAAAAACAAACCTGCAACCAAGGTAAGCAAAATCAAATATTGAAATGCCACGGTCAAAGTCTTGGTCTTGTAATAGCTTTCAGGTTCGAACTTCATCTGAACTTCGGATTTTCCCTGGGGAACATTGATTCCCCGAAGCAGGTAATTGGTCCGGATGATGTCGGTTTCTTGCCCATTGATAAATGCCTTCCAGCCTTTAGGATAATATATTTCTGAAAACACAACCAATCCTGCGTCAGCAGCATCGATGACATATGTCAATTCATTTGGTTTTTGCGAAACCAATTCGACATTTCCCGAACCAGCTTTAATACTGCCAAATTCCTTTTCATTTACTGTAGCTTCCGATTTGGTATCCATTTGGGAAATGAGTTTGATTTCCTCTTCATTGGAAGCGACACTTTTGATTGCTGACGGAAACCATGCCGGGCCATTGGCTTCAGGATTGGTGAATACCGCATTTTCAGCCTGACCTGCCATGACATATTTGGCATTGAGCATGTTCAATGCTTTCAAACCCTGCCAATCAAAATTTCCTTCTTGTGCTTTTTGGATAAAAGTCTGAATTTCAGTGCCCAATACATTTTCAGTAAGCTCCTGATAACGCTTCATTTTGGCTCCATGATAACCACCGATGCTATTGAAAAAATAACTTGTCCTTGCATCATTGAATGGATTCTCGAGGTTGATTACCCTGAAATAACCCGGGTCCTCCAGGATTTTTTCATCAGCAGGTGACTTTGCAAAAAACTGTGCAGAAGGGCTTGCCTGAAAAGATTCCCCATTCAGATACCTTTTGTTGATGGGCCAAAGATCGACCGCAATCAGTAACGCAATTGACAATCCTGCGATCTGCGTGGAGATTTTATTCTTCAAACTTGCCCAAACCAATCCTGCGGAAAGCAAAATGAAAATGATGCTTTTCAAAGCACTGCTCTGCAGCATTGATTTTCTGTCCTGTTGGATGGCTTCCGCGAGCCACTCCGGGAGGTTGGCATCTACAGGTGCACGGAATCCAAACATTCCGGCAAAAACCATAAATACCAATGCCAATCCGGCGGTACTTCCCAATGCGATAGAAAAGTTTTTGATCAAGGATTTATTGTCCTGACTTCTGAAAAGGTATTCCAGTCCCAAACTTCCCAAGACAGGAATGGCAAAGAGTGCCATTGAAAGTCCCATGGTAACAGCCCTGAATTTGTTGTATCCCGGAAGATAATCGAAAACAGCGTAATTGAACCAGGAAAGGTTTTTGCCAAAAGCAAGCAAAATGGATAGTAATGTGACGGAAAGAAAAACATATCGGTATGTTTTTGGCGCATAAAGCAAACCCAAAACAAACAGAAATAACATGATCGCACCACCATAAATCGGTCCGCCTGTCCCAGGTTGTTCTCCCCAATAAGTCGGCGCTTTTTCAATAAATCCTGCTGCCTGCGCACTTTCGACTCCGTTGCTGCGCAAAGCTTGTTCCGAGTTGGAGTCTTTGCGCAAAGCTTCTCCACTTCCGCCACCATAGATAAATGGCACCAAAAGTGTCAAGGTTTCCATTTTCCCTTGAGACCAATTGAAGGCATAATCCCTATCCAAACCACCCTCTGAGGTATTAGCAGAACTGATGTTGGATTGGCCACGTGTCGAAAAAGAGCCATATTCCAATACTGTCATAAACCTGCTCAAATTGGAACCAACTGCTAAGCATGCACCCAATACCAAAATCAACATTGTTTTTCCAAACGCGGGAAGTGATTTGGAATTAAATGCGTCCACAAGTTGCCCGATCCCATAAACCAATACAATCAAAACTGTGTAATAGGTAATCTGAAGGTGGTTGAATTTGAGTTGCAACATGAGACCGAAGGCAAATAACGCAAGGCCTAAAATTTTTTTACCCGAAAAAGACAAATGAATGCCTGCCAAAATCAAAGGAATCAGGCAAATTGCCCAAATTTTGGCATTGTGGCCGGCATCCAAGCTGATGACGTGGAAAGTGTTGAATGCAAAAGCAACCGCTCCGGCAATAGAAAATTCAGGTCTGACTTTGAAGCTCAATAGCAGGATATACATTGCCACCATTCCAAAAAACAAGGAATTGACAGGGTGGGGGAGTCCCAAAGTGACGACCTTGATCAGGAAATTGGTAATGTCACCGGGAATCTCAAAACTCACCAAATATGACGGCATTCCGCCAAACATGCTGTTGGTCCAAAGGGCTTCTTCTCCAGTCTCTGCACGGTAATCCATGACTTCCTTGGCAGCACCTTCCCACTGCAGGATATCGTATTGGAAGAGGATTTTGCCATCAAAAACAGCCGGAGAGAAATAAAACAATACAATCAGGTAAAAAACCACAACTCCAATAAGGTGCGGTAAGATGTCATTTTTGAAGTTGATCTGCATTATCTGAGAAAGTTCTTTTTGAAAGAATGGCGCAAATTAAAAAAATTAAAAATAGGAATGCAGATAGAGTAGTTTTTTAGGGCACTTTCGAAATTTATTTATCAAACACCTTATAATATACCTCTGACCACTTCAACTCATTCTGAAGATTTCTGAGAGTGGTTTGTGAATCGATATTGACCGATTCTATTCCAGCAATATTGGCAAAATCGTTGAGAATGGCGGTGGAGAGGTTCTGGCTGAAACAAGTATGGTGCGATCCACCCGCCAAAATCCAAGCGCCGCAACCTGTTTTCATATCAGGCAATGGTTTCCACATGACCCTTGCGACAGGTAATTTTGGAAGTTCGTGCGGCGCATCCACAACCTCTACCTCATTGACAACCATCCTAAATCGGTTTCCCATATCTATCAGAGAGGCATTGAGTCCGGAGCCGGATTTTACATTGAACACCAACCTGACAGGATCTTCTTTTCCCCCGATACCAAGAGGATGAACCTCACAAGAAGGTTTTGCGGCAGCAAGACATTCATCCACTTCGAGCATGTGCGAACCTAAAACAAGGCTATTGCTTGGATCAAAATGGTAAGTGTAATCTTCCATAAAGGCATTTCCTCCTTCTAGTCCGGAACCCATTACTTTCATTGCACGGACCAAAGATGCTGTCTTCCAATCGCCTTCACCTGCATATCCAAAGCCTTTTTTCATCAAGCGCTGCACAGCAATTCCCGGGAGTTGACGCATGCTATGAAGGTCTTCGAAAGTATTTGAAAAAGCTTTAAAACCTCCTTCTATAAGAAATTTTTCTAATCCGATTTCAATTCTTGCTGCTTCCACCAAGGATTCCCTCTTATCACCTCCGTACTTTAAACTACCTGTCAAAATATAGGAAGCTTCATATTCTTTGATGAGGTGATCGATTTCAGAATCTGTTGCCGCGTTGATTTTCTGTACCAAGTCGCCAACAGCAAAAGTATTGACAGCAAATCCAAACCTCATCTCAGCCTCCACTTTGTCACCTTCTGTGACAGCCACATTTCTCATGTTATCTCCAAACCGTGCTATTTTCATACCCTGCCAATCATGCCAACCGCTTGCGGCACGGCACCATCCGTCGATTTCCTGATGGACTTCTTTCTCTTTCCAATGCCCGACAACTACTTTCCTGTTGATCCGCATCCTGCTTACTAGAAACCCAAATTCACGGTCACCATGCGCACTTTGGTTTAAGTTCATAAAATCCATATCGATCGAATTCCATGGAATATCCCGGTTAAATTGGGTATGGAGATGGAGCAGAGGCTTATTCAGGATTTTCAGGCCATTGATCCACATCTTGGCAGGCGAAAAAGTATGCATCCAAGTAATGATCCCGATACAGTTTTTAGCCTGATTTGCATCCAGACAAATTTGAAAGATTTCTTCCGCAGTCTTAACAATAGGCTTGAAAATGATGCTGACTGAAATGTCTTTGGATTCGTTGAGCTCAAGAGCAATGACTTGGCCATGCTCGGCGACCTTCGCCAATGTTTCTTCTCCATACAAGTGTTGGCTACCGGTGATGAACCAAACTTCGTTTTGTTTAAGGTTTTTCATTTCAAATTGATTTTCAGGTGGTTTCGGTTTAAGTTTTTTCGGTTTAAGTTTTTTTTTGAGAATTGTAGGGAGTTGCGCCTTTATGGAGAGTTTTGTCAATTTCGTAAGAATAAACTCTTTCCATGCCAATTTGATGAATAAGCGGCTTATTTTGCATTATCTCTTTTAATTAATTTAAAAAAGCCAGGATCTTATTGGACACTTATAATTTTGGAAAAGAGAATATTGATTGATAGGATTTGAATTTCAGAAGCAAAGCCGACGTCAGATTATCCTACAAATCCAAAATCCGGTTAAAAGGGAAATTTTGGAAAATTTAATTTCAAAAATAGAAATCAACAAAATCCATGAATGACAATTTTGTAATTGGTCTTGATTATGGCACAGATTCAGTCAGGGCAGTTCTGGTGAATACCAAAAACGGTGACTGCGTGGCAAGTCATGTTTTTTGGTATCCAAGGTGGAAATCAGGCAAGTATTGTAATCCTGTTGAAAACCAATTCAGGCAACATCCCTTGGATCATTTGGAAGGTCTGGTAGCAAGCATCAAAGGAGTTTTGGAAGAATCTAAAATTCCAGCTTCCCAAATCAAAGCTATCTGTGTGGATACAACGGGATCTTCCCCAATGCCTGTGGATGAAAAAGGCCAATCCTTGGCCATGAACCCGGCATTTGCCGAAAACCCAAATGCCATGATGGTGCTATGGAAAGACCATACTGCCATCAAGGAAGCAGAAGAAATTAACCATAAAGCCCGAACTTGGGGAGGGGAAGATTTTACCAAATATGCCGGAGGAATTTATTCTTCTGAATGGTTTTGGTCGAAAATCTTACATATCGTCAGGGAAGATCAACAAGTGGCTAAAGCTGCTTATTCCTGGGTGGAGCATTGTGATTATATCACAGCACAGTTGATTGGAAGTGAAGATCCATTGACGCTAAAGCGAAGCAGGTGCGCGGCTGGACACAAAGCGCTATGGCATGAAAGCTGGGGAGGTTTGCCTCCGAAAGAATTTTTGACCTTGCTTGATCCATCTTTCGCAGATCTTAGCGATAGGCTTTATCAAAATACATTTACCTCCGACTTGCCTGCGGGAACATTAAGCCAGATTTGGGCTGACAGATTGGGTTTGTCAACAGATACAGTTATTGCTGTAGGAACATTTGATGCCCACGCAGGGGCAGTTGGAGGAGAAATAACTAAAAATACGCTGATCAAAGTAATGGGGACTTCTACCTGTGACATCATGATTGCCTCTGAGGATAGTCTAGGGAATACTTTAATTAAAGGCATTTGTGGTCAAGTGGACGGGTCTGTTATTCCCGGAATGATCGGTCTGGAAGCAGGACAATCAGGGTTTGGAGACGTGTTGGCTTGGTTCAGAGATTTGATTACCAAACCAAATATTGACCTGATCCAAAAAAGCATTCACTTGGATGAAACACAAAAGACAAAACTGATCGACGAAATTCAGGAAAACGTTATTGCCCGACTTTCTGAAGAAGCCGTCAATATTCCGGTCGATGAATCCAAAATTGTCGCTTTAGATTGGATCAATGGCAGGAGAACTCCCGATGCCAATCAGGCTTTGAAAGGTGCCATCATGGGATTGAATATGGGTTCGGATGCGGCAAGGGTTTTCAAATCACTTGTGGAAGCCATCAGTTTTGGTTCTAAAAAAATTGTAGACAGGTTTGAAAGCGAAGGGGTTAAAATCGAAACCGTAATTGGTATGGGAGGCGTTGCAAAGAAATCGAAACTTGTGATGCAGACCTTGGCGGATGTACTGAATATGCCCATCAAAGTCGCCACTTCAGATCAGGCTCCTGCTTTAGGTGCTGCCATTTATGCAGCAGTTGCGGCAGGAATCCATCCTGATACCGAAACAGCCATCAAGGCTATGGGCAATGGCTTTGATAAAGTTTATCATCCCATTGAAGCCCATGTAGCCCATTATGAAAAATTGTATCAAGAATATGGGGAGTTTGGGGAATTTGTGGAAAGAAAAAGGAGGATGAAGGAAAAAGGATGAAGTAGATAAAGTATTATTTCCAAATTTGTTAATTAATTTCAAAAAGCAGTTAATTAAACCGCCTTAAAATTTCTTCTTATTTTGAATCATCTTTCAAAAAAATGGATTGAGGTATCAAATCAAACCAAAGAGTCTTGTACTGCAATATTTGTTACCATAGTTATGAAAGTGAAAATCAGGGAGTTAAAAAAATAAAGCTTCACTGAATTTATGAGAGATTTGAAAAAACCTTGGTTTCAATTCAAATTTCATATTTCATCCTTTTTCCTTTTAATTTCAACCATCGTCCTTCATACTTTATCCTTCTTTTAAATTATGTCACCTTACCAAAACCTAAAGCAAGAGTGTTACGATGCCAATATGCAGCTGCCAAAGTTGGATTTGGTCGTTTATACTTTTGGGAATGTCAGTGCAGTGGATAGGCACAAAGGCGTTTTTGCCATCAAGCCAAGCGGTGTTCCTTATGAAAATCTCAAAGTAGAGGATATAGTGATTGTGGATTTTGATAACAATATCATCGAAGGGAAATTGAGACCTTCCTCAGATACCAAAACCCATGCATTCCTTTATAAACATTGGGACATTATAGGCGGAATATGTCATACACACTCTACCTATGCAGTTTCTTGGGCACAGGCGCAAATGGATGTTCCGATATTTGGGACGACACATGCAGACCATTTGACAGTAGATATTCCATGTGCGCCTCCCATGTCGGACAGCCTTATTTTGGGAGATTACGAACACAATACGGGCCAACAGATTTTGGATTGTTTCGAATCAAAAGGATTAAATCCTGAAGAGGTTGAAATGGTACTTGTTGGGAACCACGGTCCCTTTGCTTGGGGAAAAGATGCTGCAAAGGCAGTTTATAATAGCAAAGTAATGGAAGAAATCGCAAGAATGGCTTTCCTAACATTACAGATCAATCCAAATGCACCGAGGCTAAAAGATGCCCTGATCAAAAAGCATTATGAACGAAAGCATGGAAAAGATGCCTATTACGGTCAGGGTTATTGATCCTAATAACCAATAACCGACAACCGATAACCATTTTTTACCATTTCCATTTCCCAATTCATAGATTCCATTCTCCCTTTCACAAATAAATTCCTATTTTTGCCTCAAATAGATAATGAAGCATGTTTGATAATCTTAGTTCCAAGTTAGATAGAGCTTTTAAGACCCTGAAGGGTACAGGCAAAATCACCGAAATCAATGTCGCTACCACCGTAAAGGAGATCCGTAGAGCCTTGATTGATGCCGATGTCAATTATAAAGTAGCCAAAGAAGTAACCGATACCATCAAAGAACAGGCATTGGGCCGCGATGTGTTGATCGCTGTTTCACCTGGACAGTTGCTGGTCAAAATCACCCAAGAGGAACTGACCAAACTGATGGGCGGGTCCAAAGTGGACATCAATATCAAAGGTGACCCGGCGGTCATTTTGATTTCAGGACTTCAGGGTTCTGGTAAGACTACTTTTTCAGGAAAATTTGCAAGTATGCTCAAAAAGCAGGGCAGACAGGTTTTGTTGGTAGCCTGCGATATCTATAGACCTGCTGCGATAGAACAATTGAAGGTGTTGGGAGAGCAGATTGGGGTGGAAGTATATGCCGAACCGGAAAACAAAAATGCACTTGAGATTGCCAATAGGGCAATAGAATACGCAAAGAAGAACGGGAAGAAAATAGTTATCGTCGATACTGCGGGCCGTTTGGCTGTTGATGATGTGATGATGAAGGAAATAGAGGCATTGAAAAAGGCGCTCAATCCTTCCGAAACATTGTTTGTCGTGGATTCCATGACCGGACAGGACGCAGTTAACACGGCAAAGACCTTTGACGAAAGGTTAAATTTTGATGGTGTTGTTTTGACCAAATTGGACGGTGATACCCGTGGTGGTGCAGCGATTTCTATTCGCCACATAGTCAACAAGCCTATCAAATTTATCTCCACAGGAGAGAAAATGGAGAACATCGACGTTTTCCACCCTGACCGTATGGCCCAAAGGATTTTGGGAATGGGCGATGTAATCTCCTTGGTGGAGAGAGCTCAGGAGTCTTTTGATGAAGATGAAGCCAAGCGGATCAATGCCAAAATCCGAAAAAACCAATTCAACTTCGATGACTTCCTTTCCCAATTGGAACAGATCAAAAAGATGGGAAATATCAAAGACCTGATGGGTATGATCCCGGGTATGGGCAAAGCCATGAAAGGAATGGACATTGACGATGATTCCTTCAAACCTATAGAAGCCATTATCCGAAGCATGACGCCAAAGGAAAGAGAAGATCCGGATATCATTGACGGAAGCAGGAGAAAAAGATTAGCTAATGGAAGCGGACGAAGCATCATTGAAGTCAATAACCTGATGAAGCAATTTAGTGACATGAGGAAAATG
>JBBRFK010000099.1:0-14121 GCA_038224435.1 Cytophagales bacterium
GACACGTCCTGCTTTCTCCTGTCAAAAACATGGTACACCTGCCAGCCTTTGACAAGCTCATATTCGTGGTACAAGTGATAATCCTGCCTTAGGTCAATGGCCTGCGATTCTCTCAGCCAGACTTTGGCATCCTCATATGCAAACAGCAGGGAAGTAGAGTCAATATCAGGGGAGATTATCCCACCCTGTTCATTGACAAGGTGCCTCATCCTCGAGAAACTCGCCATAAGAAAATATTTCCCGTCTTCAGATTTATAATTGGTATGAAGAGCGTAGGCATTTTGTTCGGCCAAATTATCATCCCTTGCATTTGGGTTGAGGGTTTTTTTTGCCCTGATGGTCTTGAAATTGAAGCCGATGTTCCATTGGGGACTTACATTCCTAGCAAAAACGAGGTCCAGCATGTTTCTGTTACCGCCTCCAAAAAAAGCATTCATCTGCGTGTAGGGTGACTTGGTATCATAGTACCGCATGCTGTCCGGACCATAATAATAAATATCATAGGCATGGAATCCGGAGGTTGTCCCGATCATAGAAGGCAATTGGTAAAATACCGGTTTGGCCGCACTTCCTACGTTTCCAAGGTCTTGGTACATCCATCCCGACTTGGCTACAGGTTCAAAATAATGGAAATTGTACAGGGAGGTGTCTCCTTCTATCTTTTTGATCCTGTTCCTTTTTACTTCTTTTTCCAAAAAATAAAGACTCGTCTTAGGACCAAAAACCATTTTGGTACTGTCATCAATCAGTTTTTTTCTGCCTTGGGTTTCCTCTGTGGCTTCTTGATTTTTTTCAGGATTTTGCAGTGGAGGAATTCCTGTAGGGTTACCGGTTTGGGGAATTCTAGGCCTGACCTGCGCTTGCAGGCTCAAATTCCAAAAACCGGAAAATAAAAAAAGAAACAGAATATATTTAAATCTCACGGATATAGGCTTTGTCCTTGACAATATTGGTGATGTGCTCAATCAGGTATTGGCCATCGGTTTCGGCCAGATCAACTTTGATAGGCAGGGCAAAAATCGGAATTTCCACCAAATATTCACGAAAAGCCACATCTTTAAGTTTCACAGCATCTTTTTCAGTAGTCAAGACCATGGCTTCCCGGTGTTTTTTGGTCATGTCCAAGATTTTCTTGACATCAGACAGCGTATACCGATGGTGGTCTGCAAAGGTTATGGTTTCCACCACCTCAAATCGTTTTTCTGCCTCTTCTTTGAATAGTCGGTCATTAGCGATCCCAGAAACAAGGATAGCTTTCTTGTAAGCCTTTTTATTTGGCTGAAACAAGGGATCCGGGTTTCCATATTTTATCCCAGCAAACAAAATAGGAACATCCGTATATTCCTTGATTTTTTTTCTAAAAACCGCCATTTCTTGCTCTTTCATTGAATCCGGACATTTGGTCACGATGATCAGGTCAGCCCTTTTTGCACCTTCCGCACTTTCCCGCAGTGTACCCAATGGCAATACTTTGTCATTGAAAAACGGGTTTTGGAAGGTGGTCAAGAGAATGTAAAAATCAGCTCGGACATAGCGATGCTGGAATGCATCGTCCAAAAGGATCAATTCAGTTTCCGGACAGTGGTAGATGATTTCTGGAATCGCCATGATCCTTTCTTCGCCAACCGCTACAGCCACTTTATCTCCGTATTTCGAATAAATCTGAAAAGGCTCATCTCCCAAATCTGAAGGGCCAAGGTTAGAACCACCCAATAAAAACCCCTTTGTTTTTCTCCCATATCCCCTACTCAACGTTGCCAACCGAAAATGGTCTTTCAAAGAGTCAATCAAAAACTCCACCATGGGAGTTTTCCCTGAACCTCCAAGATTCAGGTTTCCTACCACTACTGTCGGGATCAAGAAATGAGTGCTTCTCTTTTTGCCATTGTCAAACATGCTGTTGCGGTATCGGGTGATTCCATCATACATCAGGGAGAAAGGATAAAGAAAAGGGTCGTACCAGCGCATTGGCTATTTTTCCTTAGTTTTGGACAAAGTAAAACAAAAAATATGGTTTACAAGATCAAGGATATAGTTTCTTATCTGGAGAAAATCGCTCCTCCCTCCTATCAGGAATCCTATGATAACGCCCAATTGATCACCGGAAATCCCCATGATACGCTAAAAGGTATCCTTTGTACTCTTGATACCACCGAGGAGGTAGTAGATGAGGCGATTTCTTTGGGCTGCAACTTGATAGTCGCCCACCATCCGATTGTTTTCAAAGGTCTAAAAAGTCTGACAGGCCGAAATTATGTGGAAAGGACTGTCATCAAAGCCATCAAAAACGACATTGCTATCTATGCTATCCACACCAACCTTGACAATGTTTCGCATGGAGTCAACAAGAAAATCTGTGATGTCATCGGTCTGAAAAACACCCATATTCTCCAACCCAAAAAAGAAATCCTTTTGAAGTTGGTGACTTTTGCTCCGCATGAAGCCACTGAAAAAGTCTTGAAGGCATTGTTCGATGCCGGTGCTGGAAAAATCGGAGAATATTCGGGTTGTAGTTTTTTGGCGGAAGGAACAGGAACTTTCACACCGTCCATAATGGCCAACCCCAATAAGGGAATTGCTGAGACTGCCCACCGTGAACCGGAAACAAGAATTGAAGTGCTTTTGCCCCGTCATTTGGAAAGAAAAGTGCTTCATGCTCTCCGGGAGGTGCATCCATATGAGGAAGTGGCATTTTATATGCAAAAATTAGAAAATGAAAATCAGGAAGTCGGAGCGGGAATGATCGCTGAATTAGAGGAGGCAATGGATGAAAAGGAGTTTTTGGAAATGCTAAAAATAAAAATGAACCTAGGCATAATCAAACATACCGATTTACTTGGTAAAAAAATCAAGAAAGTAGCAGTTTGCGGAGGAGCGGGAATTTTTTTACTCCCTGATGCCAAAAAATCAGGTGCTGACATATTTATAACATCAGACGTCAAATACCATGAATTCTTTGATGCTGAAAATCAGCTTGTTATTTGTGATATTGGTCATTATGAAAGTGAAATTTATACAAAAGAATTACTCAGGGATATATTGTCGCAAAAATTTAGTAATATTGCACTCTATTTGACAAAAGTCATAACAAATCCCATAACTTATCTATAGTAAATGGAAAGTACCGTTGCACAGAAGCTTGAAGCCTTACTAAACCTTCAAAAAATAGATTCCAAACTTGATTCGATTTTTAAAGTAAGAGGAGCACTCCCCGAAGAAGTCCAAGACCTTGAAGATGAAATAGCCGGATATGAAACCAGATTACAAAAATTCCACACGGATACTGTAGCTCTGGAAGATGATATCAAAAGATTCAAAGATAACATCAAAGAATCCGAGAAACTCATCAAGAAGTATCAGGAACAGCAGATGAACGTCAGAAACAACAGGGAGTATGACGCCATTACCAAGGAACTTGAGTTGCAGGATCTAGAAATCCAAGTCTCCAAAAAGAAAATCGGAGAAGCACAGGCAAAAATCGAATTCAAAAACAATGAGGTTACCGAACTTCAGGAAATTTTGAAGGAGCGATTAAAAGACCTTAACAATAAAAAGGATGAATTAGGCAACATTGTTTCCGAAAGTGAAAACGATGAATCCAAATTGAAGACTGAAAGGGAAAAAGCCACCAAGAAAATCGAAGAAAGGCTTATCAAATCCTACTCAAAAATCCGTACAAATGCCAAAAACGGATTGGCAGTGGTAATGGTAAAAAGAGGTGCCTGCGGAGGTTGCTTCAATATCGTACCTCCCCAAAGACAGGCTGATATCAGAGAGAAGAAAAAGATCATCGTTTGTGAACATTGCGGTAGAGTATTCGCCGGTGTTGAAGACGAGATAGAAGAAGAAGGCTTGAAGAAAAAAAGAAGTAGAGTGTAAAATCATAAAAAAAGCCCGATTCATTCGGGCTTTTTTGTTTAAACAAAATATTCGATTAAAGTATTTTTTTGGGTTGCATAGGAGTTTAAATTTTTCTAAATTACAATTATGAAAAAGGGATTTCTCGTAGCTTTTCTTTGTTTTTTGACCTTTTCAGGTTTTTCGAAAAACCCTGAGGGAAAGACATTTCTGCTCATTTTTGACAAAACAGAATTGAAAGCCAACAAAACCACTACAGATTTCATTGAGCTTAGCCTGATGCATCTTTTTTCTACCAAAGCCTACAACGGCAATTCAGACGCCGCCATCATCGTTCAGATTCCTTATAATGGAATTGACAAAAAACAGCTTGGCGATTTGCTCATCAGGATCAACGACAATAAAGTATCTCCATTGAGTGAAATCGCAGTTCAGATCATCGATTTAGATGAATCCAAATCTACCTATTCCAATTTAGTTGCTTCTTATGAGGAGCGGATGCTGAAAACGAAAAAAGCGAACAAAGCCATCAGAGCAACTCCGGCACCCTAAGGTGTTCCCCGCAATTATATTTTTCAATCCGAAACAATCCCATTTCATTTTGGTGTAAAAGGTACATTCCAAGATTTTGATGCAAAAACACATCCATGTACCTCAAGTCATAACCCAAAAGTAAACTCAACAGAATACGCATTGCCCTCCCATGCATACAGATCAGAATTGTTTGTTCGGGTTGCGAAAGGATATGTTTGATCCCTTTCTCCAATCTTTTTGCAACCAAATTAGGGCTTTCACCACCTTCAATCGCATAATCCAAATCCCCTGAAGCCCATTTTTCAAGCATACCGGTGTAATAATGATTTTCTTCATGGGTCATCGGTACACCTTCATACCTTCCCCATGATATCTCATTGAGTTGGGGCACCGCCTCGTGAGGCAATCCCAAATCAATAAAACCCTGAACAGATTGCTTCGTGCGCTGCAAACCGGTATAAAAAACCTTTTCAAAAGGCACATTCTTATAGTATTCATAAAATGCCTTTGCCTGCTTGTGGCCATTCCAATTCAAAGGCGCATCAATGCCACTTCCCTGAACAACTCCTTTGAGATTATAATCCGTTTGTCCATGTCGGACAAGGTAGATTTTTTTAGTTAGCAAGATTACTTATTTTTGTTTCTGAGTCCAAAGAAAAAACTTTTATCCCGTATTACATGATATTTGCGCCAGACATTAGCCTAGAAATTCTCAACAGTTGGGGAGAAAATACAATGACGGATTTCTTGGACATCAAATTCACCAAAATAGGGGAAGATTACCTTGAGGCCACCATGCCTGTTACCCATAAAACCAAACAGCCGCTTGGATTGTTACATGGGGGAGCAAATGTGGTATTGGCAGAAACCTTGGGAAGTGTGGCGGCAACCCTGACTGTCGATAGCACAAAGCAGTATTGTGTCGGATTGGAAATCAATGCAAATCACCTCAAATCAGTAAAAGAAGGCACAGTGAGGGGCGTAACAAAGCCTATTCACCTCGGTAAAAAAACCCAAGTTTGGGAGGTGAAAATCTATACAGAACAGGGAGATCTCAGCTGCATCAGCCGGATCACCATAGCCGTCATCGATAAAAAATAATATGGATATAATTTTCGATACCCATCTGAAAAATCTGGAGCACTATCTCCTCACTCTCCTTTCAAAAACTATGGAGGAAGGCAACCAAATTGCGATTTGGAGAAAGCCGAAATCTTCATATATACAAATCCTGATTGATAAAACCGGAATAACAAAAAGAGTAACCCCAAACCTTGAGGAACTGCCGTCCGGATTTATCGTCCATCCTTTCGAAGATCAAGCTGACCAGAAAGCCTATTTTTTGGAAGCTGATTCTTATTTCAAAATAGAAATCGGAATTCCACTTGAAGAGCAAAAAGAAACATTGGAAGAAGTCGGCTTCTCTACCCCTATTTCGGAGCTGAAAAGTAAGATGAGAAAAGTATTCACTGAAATCAGCTCCAAAAATGAGATTTTCGTGGAGACCGCCAAGGAACATTTCATGGAATTGGTGGAAAAAGGAATCCAATCGATTGAAAAAGGTGAGCTCCATAAAATTGTACCTGCAAGAATCAAAAAAATCAAAATGAATCCGGATTTTGATTTGGTGAAATCATTCAATCGTTTGGTTCGCTCCTATCCAAATGCGTTTGTCAATTTCTTTCACATACCTGAAGTGGGGACTTGGATGGGTGCTTCTCCTGAGATCCTCATCCAAACCAAAGGTGACGAATTTTACACCATGTCAATGGCAGGAACACAAATGGCACAGGGAGAAAACCCCCTGAAATCAGCAGCTTGGAAACAAAAAGAAATTGAAGAACAGGCTTTGGTCAGTAGGTATATTGTAGATTGCTTCAAAAAAATCAGGCTTAGGGAATACGATGAACACGGCCCCAAAACAGTTTTAGCAGGAAACCTGCTGCACCTGCGCTCGGATTTTAAAGTTGACATGAAGGCCACCAATTTCCCCCAGTTGGGTACTGTGATGCTCCAACTCCTCCATCCAACTTCTGCTGTTTGCGGAATGCCAAGAACGGCCGCTTTGGAATTTCTCAGCAAAAATGAGCCCTTTAACAGGTCTTTCTATGCAGGTTTTATCGGTCCTGTAAACGTAGAGGATGAAACTTCCATCTATGTCAATCTTAGGACCGCAAGACTTGTGGATGGACAGGCCATATTATATGCAGGGGCCGGTGTCACTGAAGATTCCATCCCCGAAGATGAATGGGAGGAAACCGAAATGAAATGTGACATCATTGCCAAACACCTTAACTAATCAAAAACCTTGGTCCTTCAGCCCATTATTGATTTAGCTTCTATTTGCTCACTTAAAGGGGTCAAAAATGCCATCCTCTCACCGGGATCCCGGTGTGCCCCCATCACCTTGGCATTTGTAAGGCATCCAGACATATTGACTAGAACCATCCCGGACGAAAGGTCAGCAGCATTTATCGCACTTGGCATGGCACAGCAATTGGAACAACCCGTTGTGCTGGTCTGTACCTCGGGTTCGGCAGCATTCAATTATGCGCCTGCCATCGCTGAAGCCTATTTCCAACAGGTTCCGATAATTGTGATCACAGCCGACCGTCCTCCAGAATGGATCGACCAATGGGACGGACAGACGATCCGACAAACTGAAATTTTTGGCAAGCATGTCAAAGGTTTTTTCCAATTCCCTGATGATTTTGGACATCCTGACAAAGTATGGCATGCCAATAGGATTGTGAATGAAGCCATCAATCTCTCCAATCAATTTCCTGCCGGACCGGTTCACATCAACATTCCTTTGCGGGAACCTTTTTATCCAGAAGGCTCAGAAACTTTTGATTTTTCGAAAGCTGTAAGGATTATAGAACCCATTTATTCTGAATCCAAATTGTCAGAAAAAAGCAAAGCTGCGTTGCGGAGTGCGTTATCCAGATTTGAGAAAGTGGTCATCGTTCCCGGCCAACAAAAACCCGATCCCAGGATACAGCATAGTTTGGATGAACTGGCTAAAATTGGAAAAGCAGTGGTGGTAGCGGATTCCATATCCAATCTCCAGTCTGAATACAGCGTCAACCAACATGATCATTTTGTAGGAAATGGAAAACTGAATGAAGGATTAGCACCCGATCTGATCCTTACTTTTGGCAAATCGGTCATTTCAAAAAGTCTTAAGATTTTTTTAAGAAATTCAAATGCTGCCCATTGGCACATTCAATCCGCAGGATATATCCCTGACACTTTTCAGAGCCTGACAAAAACCATTCATTGTAATGTGTTGGATTTACTGGATTTATTGGAGGGGACCCTGAGGTCTGAAAATACCTTTGCAAACTCTTGGAAAAATTTGGAAAATAGGATGAGGGTAGGTTTTGATTCCATCATTGAAAATTCAGAATTTGGGGAATACCAGGCGATTTCAACCTGCTTGAAAGCCATTCCGGCAAAGTCCAAAATCCACCTTGCCAACAGCATGGCAGTACGCTATGTTAATTTTTTCGGAGAGAGAACCCAAGAAATCATCTGCAACAGAGGGACAAGCGGCATAGACGGCAGCAACAGCACTGCAGTCGGCTGCGCACTGACTACTGAAGAATATGTCACACTTGTGACCGGAGACATGGCATTCTTTTATGACCGCAATGCTTTTTGGCACAATTACCCCATTTCAAATCTCCGCATTATTTTACTGAATAATCACGCCGGAGGGATATTCAGGCTGATCGACGGACCGGCTAAGCAACCTGAATTGGAGGAGTTTTTTGAAACAAAACAAAAGCTGGATGGTAGGAGTCTGGCAAATGAATTTGGTTTTGGATATCATATGGCATCAGATATAGAAAGTCTAAAAACCGGTTTGAGGGATTTCTATTCCCAATCAACTGTCCCAAAAATACTTGAAATACAATCCGAAAGTCCCAAAAATGCAAAAATCCTAAAGTGGGTAAAATCCAAAACCATTGGGATTGAATAAAAAAAACCGGAATTGATACCGGTTTTTTTTTGAAGAAATTTTTTTTATTTTACTTGAAATACCCTGACATAATCCACTGCCATTTGTTGGGGAAAGACAGTTGTTCCATTTGGATTTCCCGGCCAATTTCCTCCCACCGCAACATTGAGCAATAAAAAGAAAGGTTTTCTGAATTCATCAAGGCCAACAGGCCGGATGTCTATTTCATGGTAAGGAACATTGTCCAACAGCCAGACGATTTTGTTCTCATCCCAGATGATGGAAAACACATGGAATTCGCCATTGAATATCCCGGAGACTTTCTGTTTACTTCCTCCATAGTTGGCATTAGACCCATTGTTGTCCCAGTGAACAGTCCCGTGGATAGTATTGTCTCTGCCATCTGCATTTCCTCCTATCAATTCCATGATATCAATTTCCCCACAAGCAGGCCAATTGACAGTGGTAATGTTATCTCCAAGCATCCAGATCGCAGGCCAGATACCCTGACCTTTTGGCAAAGCCGCCCTGACATCTATTCTGCCAAAAGTAAAGGATTTTTTACCTTGGGTTTTGATCCGGGAGGAGGTGTAATTCTTATTTGCAAAACTTTCCTGTTTTGCTTTGATGACCAGGTATCCATCTTTAACTTCAGTATTTTCCTTGCGGTAATATTCGAGTTCGTTGTTCCCCCAGCCACAGATATCGGGACATCCATCACCGATTTCATATACCCAATTATCTGAAAGACTTGTTCCTTCAAATTCATCATTCCAGACCAAATCATACCCTGCATAAGTCAAAGGGCTTTCAAAACCTGTAGTAGGAATGCCGATACCAAGTTCAGAAGGCGTGATCTCTACATTTTGGGTGGCAGAGATAAATTCAGCTTCAGTGGAATGGGCCTGCACTTTAATCGTATAAGTTCCCTCTTTGCTGTAATAATAGACAACAGATGTACCTACCATGCGCTCAGGATCTTGATTGGGTAGACCAAAGATTACTTTATAAAAGTTCGCATCAGCTGCCTGAACATCAATTTTCACCCCACCTTTTCCGATTTTTACCACCGATACCTCCAAGTTACTTGGAAGTGAAACCTGCTGGTCTACCTCTTCCTGCTTACAGGAAGTAGAAGCCATAATCGTGAGAAACAGAAAGAAGATTATTCTAAATTTTGCCATATTCAAAACCATTTAATTGTCTACAGGAAACAGGATAAATGAACAGATATACCTCCGGCATTGGTGTTCGGTGACAATGGTCTATTCCCCTGAATCTACTTCTTTGACGTATTTTAATTCGCCGTAAGTTACACATTGTTACCTGCTTTTTTCTTTATTTTTAAAGCACAGGTAATAATCCAAGTTAAAATCAATAATTCAATAATTCGTTGATAGAGACCGCTAAAATCTGAATTGGGTTCAGAAATCAATAAGTAGAAAAACAGAATACTAAGTACCCCTAGTGCTAAAGCTATGATTGATAAATTTCTATAATTTGGAAATTTCATCAATCCAAAACCTGTTATGATAATACTGATAGGAACAAAAGTATATATCAATAAAGCTGCAAAATTATGAATGACTTGTGAAGTACTTGGATCGACAAATTCACTGTTGCAACCGCTATCGCATGGGAATATTGAAACTACAATGGTTCCAATACCATAGAACAGACCAAGTCCGTAAAACCCTATTTTAGTTAAATTAGCAGGTGGAAAATATTTGTATCCATAAATGCTGAAAATTGAAAATAAAATTCCACTAGGTATATGCCCAAAAATTCTTAGCAATATCCCGTATTCAGTATCTACTGCAAAAGTTTCGCTGATATATTGGCGGGTTATGCTATAGTTTTCGATTAAAAGTCCACCGATAATACAACTAATTGTAAATAAAACCACTCCTGTTATTCCTATTAAAAAGGTTATTTTATTATTCATTTAATGGATTTTCAAATTGCAGGTAACGGTTAGTATAAGAAACGTAGGGCAGTTAAAAAGCACTTTCGTTTCGGTTTAGCACAAACGCCCTATGTTTTTTATATATTTATTTTGAATCAAGAGGATCTGCAATATATAATTTTAAATGAGCGATTATCCTCCAAATTAATGGTTGAAATTTCCAAATGGTCTCACTTCGGGTAACCTAATTACCAATTTCCAATTTCCAATCCATTCACCCAAATGCCTGGATATTTATATTCTTGGGATTTTGACTTTTGCCTGAAATAGATTCATAGGCTGTGTATAGCAATACCAACTGGAGAATTTCGAAGACCGTAAAGACAAACAATCCCGGGATGGCCAAGATGATACTCAGAAAAGCAATCCCTGAAATGATACTCAATATTCCCGATACCAAGGCCAAAGTCCCGAATTCGGATTGGTACTTGATCAATCCCAAACCGAAAACAATGTACAGGGCCCCGAAAAGTATGGCTTTGGAAAACTGTACCGACTGCCACACGGAAGCATTATTGAATCCATAAATATCCGCTGCTACTCCAAAACAGGTTGCCACAATCAAAAGAATGCTTGCGGCCTTGACGATGACGTTTGGTTTGATCAGACTCAGCCTATAGAATCCATAAGCAAAAAGCCCAAAAGTAACCATGATGCCGATCTTAACAGCAATATACCAAGGTGCAGCCTCTTGGCTGATCTCCTCTCCTGCTTCCCAAAGACCGTAGTCAAAGACACCCTCGACAAAGGCCAACAGGAAATAAACGATCCCTGCAAAAAAGGCTGTTTTCAGAAATGCCGCCTTTCCTATCGTTTCAGGACTTATTGGGGTGCTTTCTTCATTTACCTGGTGGATTTCCTTGAAATCATAGCCCAAGACTTCCAAAATACTTTTGATGGTAAAGCTTCTCGGTGTTACCTCCCCGGCCTCGATGCGCTGAATGGTGCGCACATTGATGTTGCATAGCTCCACAAGTTCTTCCTGTGTCAATCCCTTGGCCCTTCTCAGTTCGAGAATCTTTTGGCCCAATTCCGGTTGTTTCATGATAATATAGTTTTGTTTTACCATCGCAATTTGAGTTGAATTTCAGAAAACCAATCCGAATTATGGGCGGATTCTACCCGACATTCACACGGCATTTGAAACTGAGAGGTGAGATATGGGATTTGAGACTTGAGATATTAGATAAGAGAGTAACGGGTTATCGGAATGAGATTTTGTAAATAGGTTCATATTAAATTCAACACCTTGACCAAGGCAACCTGTATGTCGGAAATTTCTTCCTCATTTAACTTTCCGATTTTCTTGATCAGCCTCTGTTCTGATATGCTTTTGATCTGAAAACAATCCCCAAAAGACAACTTGCTAAGGCCATTTGTTTGGCTTGGAGTAAAAGCTACCATCCATTCTTGCTTATTTTTTAAGGCATCGGTGATGGGAATTACAATTTTAAGCGGGAGAACACCTACCGAATCATGGTTTACAATGATAGCGGGTCGTGTTTTTCTGATTTCTTGTCCTACCTGAGGCTCAAAATTAACAAGCCAGACTTCTCCATATTTCATAAATCCTGGATTTCAAGGTCAACGTCACCAAAATCGCTCACCTCTTTGTTGTAAAAATCTTGAATATCGTCCCTACCCGCTTGGAATTTCATTTTTTCAAAAATGCTCTCCTTATTTTTCTTGACCTCTGCCAACTTAATCTGGAACAAAGAAGTATTGGCAGGCCGAATGACAATCCCATCACCGTGGTCCTCAATGACCACATCGGTAAGGTTATACTTATCTATCAAGGTCTTAGGCAATATGACACCGCTGCTGTTCCCTATCTTTCTGACTTTCGTTTCCATGCCCAATGATACGAATTTGTAATAACTTGTTATAACAAACGGGTTGGTTTTTTAAATCAGATTGGTAAAAAATTAAGATTTTGGAAAATTTTTATTGTTCGGTTGGATTTAATGGAGAAAAAATCTTGGTCAATGAAAATATACCTTTTATAAAAATGGTACTTTTACCTTTTTAAAACAGTAATTATTCCCTATATTTAAATTGTAAATTCTCTTGGTTATGGGTTTGACTACAGTTCCAAAATTCAGCAAATCGCATGTTCCTGCCATTGGCAATGACATCGATATATTATTTTTTATCAAAAATGAGGAAGTGGATCTGCAATACCTCCACCATCTGAAGGAAATATCCTCATTCAGTGATGAGGTGATTGCCGATTGGCTTGGTATCAGTGTCAAGACGCTGAGGAACTACCGCAAAGCTGAATCTGAACTGAAAGAAAGCCTTAAAGAACATTTGGTTTTGCTTTTGTCCCTGTACCAGCACGGAACCGTGGTTTTTGGAAGTGCGGGGAACTTTGACAAATGGCTGGAATCCGAAAACTATTTTTTTGACAGCAAATCTCCAAAAGGTTTTCTCAGTACCTCTTCCGGTATCCGGTATGCGGATGACAGACTGACTGCCATGGAATATGGGGATAACGTATAGGCATGTTGGCATTCAGAATCAGCAAGGCAAAATATGCCGAAAAGCTTGAGGCGTCGGGTGTAGGGAACAGATGGAATAAATCAGGCCAATATGTAATCTATGCCTCAGGAAGCAGGGCTTTGGCCACTTTGGAATTGGTGGTGCACCGGTCGGCAATAATCCAATCCGAAACTTACAAAGTAATGGTGATCGAAATCCCTTCGGAAAACCCAGGATTGATTCAGGAAATAAATGCCTTAGAACTCCCAAGCAAGTGGAATACCATGCAATCCTATCCCCGCCTTCAGGAAATCGGAAGTGAATGGTATGAGAAAAAAGAAAGCCTGATACTCAAAGTCCCATCCGCGCTGATACCCCAAGAACACAATTTTGTAATCAATGCTGAACATGATTTATTCAAAAGCCAAGTCAGGCTTATTGATTTAGAAGACTTTTTTTGGGACGGGAGGTTGTTTTGATTTCAGTATTCCAAAATAAACAACACATTCGATTCAGGGTCTTCAGGAAGGGTAATCCTGCTTTTTTCAGGAATTTTGGACTCATTCAATCCATAGAATTTCTCAATTTGGTCGGCAGTTTGAAAGTACCAAGCAAGCTTATCTGAATTTCCATTGAAGAAAATGTTGGAAGGCAAAGGCTTTAAATTATTCTTAACGGAATTGAAAAGGGTAGCTTTTTGAGTTTCCAAATCCACCATCAAATAATGCGGTTTGTTCCCATAACCCAACCCAAAAAGCAACAATCCTTCACCTAATTTTATAGCATAAGACAGCTGTTTATATCCCTCAAACTCATTGTAAAATTTCAGTCTTTCTACAGGGTGTAAATCTTGGGAAATATTCAGGTCGATAAACTGACCACCGAAATCAATACCAAAGGATTCGAATCTCTTTTCAGAAAAAACATAGATAGAATCAAGCCCGGGATGGTAATGTACAAATTGGTCGTCATTCATTTTGACAAAAAAACTACCTGCAATAGGTGATTGGGATAAAATCGGATTGTAAGGAATCAAACCTTCCAACTCTTTTCCTCCATGTGCCAAAAAGGACAATTGATATGGAAATTCAGGGTTATCCACCATGTGGTAGAGGAAAATCCCATTCCGGTTTATCAAAAATCCGGATGCAGGATAAACCGTCGGGATTTCTTCAATCAAATTTAGCTTTAGATCAAAGACATAGATTCTCCTCTTATTCCCATCCAAAACGTAGATTTTGCCCTGATATATTTCGACATCATCGAAGTAACCCATTGCCATGGGATCATCTCCAAAATCATCTTTTCCTGTTAAAAA
>JBBRFK010000100.1:0-14018 GCA_038224435.1 Cytophagales bacterium
CTTTGGCTGTTTTTTGGGGAAATCATTTGATCCAAGAAGCAAGAGGAATGGATAGACCTTGGGATGCCTATATTTTTGATTTCCTGGCAAATGAAACTTCAGACAATATGAAAATTACTGCCTTTGAAAAAGCAGTGGATAAATTGACGGAAGATTTTGGAACTTGGAATACCGCTTGGGGAGACATCAACCGCTTCCAAAGAGTAACCAATGAAATCCAAGGAATATACTTTGATGAACTTCCAAGCCTTCCCGTTGGATACAATTCCTCACTTTGGGGTTCTTTGGCCGCATACGGCAGCAAGGCTTATTCCAATACAAAGAAATGGTACGGCAACGTCGGAAACAGTTTTGTTGCAGTGGTAGAATTCGGTGAAAAAGTAAAAGCAAAAAGCCTTTTGGCAGGCGGAGAAAGTGGCAATCCATTTTCTCCCCACTTTGTGGATCAGGCAGAAATGTATAGCCAAGGAGAATTCAAAGAGGTCAGCTTTTATAGGGATGATGTGTTGAAAAATGCGAGGTACGTTTACAAACCGGGGAAACAGTGATCAGTTTTCAGTGATCAGTTTGCAGTGGGCAGTGGGCAGGTTTCAGCGGGCAGTGGCAATTTTCAGTGGGCAGCGGTCAGTTGGCAGTGGGTAGTTTTCAGTAGGCAGTTGCAGTTTTCAGTGGGCATTGATCAGTTGTAAGTCGGGAGGCGGGTATTGGACATGTAGCAGTTGGCAGTCTTTTAAGAAATGACCAAGAGACATTGAAAATAACTTAAATGCAACTTATTTCTTCCTGTTTATACCCTTTCCCGTTCCCAACCAAATAGAATAAGGTTTGAAGTTCAATTAAACCTGCCTTTCCGAGGCAGGCCTTTTGTGGACCCTGCCTCCGGCAGGCAGGCACAGTGGACTAGGGACGATTATCAACACTAAAAGTGATTCGAAATAAACATAGTATCATCATTGCGGAAAATCACATTATTTATTGCGCCAAAACATTTTCATCTAAAATCAAATACTTTTATATTTAAGTCCAAACAGGAATTTTATGAACCACAATTTCAATACCGCCACCTTAACTGAGGCTGTCCAATCCGAATCCGTCACCATGACCCGTGTGATCCCCACCTATGTCTATGCCACTGTTTTTGCATCATTGTGCATAGCCGTTGGCTTGCAATGGGATATTTCCTGGCACATGAGTGTGGGCAGGGATGGCCTTTTTTCTCCCCCACATATCCTTATTTACCTCGGAGCGGTGATTGCCGGGGTTTTTTCAGGTATCAAAGTTTTGAAAACAAGCTTTTGGGGTTCAAAGGAAGAAAAAGCCCAAAGCATCAAATTTTGGGGGATTTTCCATGGATCGCTGGGAGCCATGTTTTGCGTTTGGGGAGCATTTGCGATGTTGACCTCCGCTCCTTTTGATGATTGGTGGCATAATACCTACGGGCTTGACGTGAAAATCCTCTCACCTCCGCATGCGTTATTGGGTCTTGGGATGATGATGATCCAGTTCGGCGCCATGATTTCGGTCATTGCCGCCCAAAATAAATTGGGAGAAAAAATGGATTCCCGAACCAAGTCCCATCTACAATGGATGTATGCATTGTCCGCAGGGTTTTTGTTGGTAATGGTCTATACGCTTGTGTCCGAGTATTTCTTTTTGAATATGCTTCACGGTGTTTTGCCTTACCAAATTGCAGCATTGGTGTTTCCGCTATTTTTGATTTCAATATCCTATGCTTCCCCATACAGATTTGCAGCGACAAAAATGGCCTTGATTTATACAATTGTCATGGCAGCAATGGTGTGGATCATGCCTTTGTTTCCTGCCGAACCCAAGTTAAGCCCGGTATTTAATTACATCACAAGGTTTCAGCCCTTTCATTTTCCCATCCTCTTGATCATTCCGGCGATTGCCATAGATTATGCCATCGAGAAGGGAAGGAATTCCAATAAATGGCTTTTGGCAGTAATGCTTTCATTGCTATTCGTTATCAGTTTTACTCCTGTTCAATGGTATTTTTCTGAAGTCTTGATTTCTGAAATCGGAAGAGGTTGGTTTTTTGGCAGGTTTTCTTGGCCCTATTTTGCCAACCCAAGCTATGAATTCAGGTTCGAGTTCAATCCCTATTTCTCCACTTATGGTTGGGATTTGATCAAAGGATTGTTGATAGCCGTTGGCATTGGCATCCTGACCTCGAGAGTCGGTCTTTCTTGGGGCAATTGGATGAAGCAGGTAAAGCGGTAGGACATGAGAAAAAAACTCGTTTTGCCGTTCCTTTTGCTGCTATTGTTTACTGCAAGCAGTCATATTGGAAGTCCGGGGGTCATCTATGAAGGTCTGCTGGGTCCCTATCGCATCCTTGCCAACATCATCCCTGCTGAAGTCGTCCCCGGAATTGCAAGGGTCACCATCATCATGCCAGAAAATCCTGAAGGTATCTCTTTAGAAGTGCGACCCGTGTATTGGTCTGCGGGTTTGAAAGGAACGCCCAAAGCGGATCCGATGATCGCCGTGCCCGGAGAACCGGGGAAATACGAGGGGGAATTGTGGTTTATGAATTCCGGGAGCTCAAGCGTGCAGGTGATCATGCATGCAAATGGAGAAACTTTCGAGGCTGTGGTACCTGTAATGGCTTGGCCTACTGCCAAAAATTCCATGACCACAGAATTGGGCGTCCCCTTGGCTATTTTGGGTGTTTTTTTGGTAATCCTCATGGTTACCATCATTTCCTCAGCGATGAGTGACAGCATCAGGGATCCGGGAAAAGATAGAAACCCGACCGCGGACAAAAGAAGAAAATATGGTATCGCCATCGGGTCAGTAATCATGCTCTTAATCCTGTGGGGAGGAAAAATCTGGTGGGATTCCGAATCAGAGATTTATAACGATTACCTTTTCAAACCAATCCAAGCAAACTCAACGGTTGAAGCACAACCTGAAGGAAATTACCTTCACTTGGAAATAGACACCAATACGCTAAGCCAAGGCAAAACCACAAGAAAACTAAGTTTCATCGTGCCTGATCATGGCAAGTTGATGCATTTGTTTTTGATAAGGAAAGGGGATTTGGATGTGTTTGCACACCTGCATCCCGAGCGGATTGACTCGTTGAATTTCAAGGTAAAACTACCTGTAATCCCTCTTGGAGATTATCATGTCTATGCCGACATCACGAGATATACCGGCTTTTCAGAAACGATTGTTTCAGATTTTTCCATTCCTGAAAAGTCAGATTTCCAGCTGGTTTCCAATCCTGAAGTGATTTTGGGGCCTGATGATACCTATACTTTTTCCAATCCTGTTTCGGGCAAAATAACCTCTTTGGATGGAGACATCATGATCTGCGGCAAACCCGGCATCAAGACTGACTTGCCCGGAGGTTACTCAGCAGTATGGGAAATTGATGGGGAAAAATTTGAAACCGGAGCCCTTTATAACCTTGATTTTGCCTTATTTGATCCGGAAGGAAAACCTGCCAAACTAGAGCCATACCTTGGGATGATGGGACATGCAGTCGTCCTGAAGCATGATGGGACAGTGTACATCCACCTCCACCCTACAGGCAATTATTCCATGGGTTCGCAGCAGATGCTGCTCGAAAGATTTGAATCGGGAAAAATAGGCTTTCAAAATTTGCCAACAGGGCTAAGCTTCCAAGACAGCATCGATCAAGTCATTGAAGTTTTTAACCTCTTGCCTGAAGCCGAAAGGGATAGCCTATTGATGGGAAACATGGTTCATCTGGACAAAAATGATCCCGAACATGAAGGACACAGCATGGTAAGTTTTCCTTACTCATTTCCCCAACCGGGAAATTACCGGATTTGGGTGCAGGTAAAAATAGACGGAAAAATAGTCAATGGCGCCTTTGATGTGGAAGTGGGTTAGGGTCAAGGAATAATAATTGAGGTGCAAGCAAGGCTTCCATGAAATAAAGGCGCCAATACAGTGAGGATTTTTAGCCAAATAAAAAGTCAGTTGGACAGGTTGGATAAATAACTACCATATTCATTTCGATGATATTAAAGAAAAATTAATTCCTGCTGCGGTATCAAAAGATAAAATAAATTTTGTGTATGACGATGAAGCCGATTTGCTCAATGTGGCTTTGTTTGGTATCACTGCAAAACTATGGAGAGATGCTAACGTAATTCGGGATGCTGATACCCTTGAAAATTAATGGTGCTGAGTAATTTGCAAAGTATCAATGTTGTTTTAATTCATCAAGGTCTATAGCAATATGAACGCTTGGTGCAGATCAATAAAGTGGCCATTAACCAATTGAAAAGTTTAATGCAGAATAGCAGCCTTAAAAATTTAAAGAAATGAACAAAACCGACCTCATACAAAAGTAAAAGAACTGGATGGCTTGATCCAAGAGGAAAGAGCTTACCTGATGAATTTGGTAAATATCAAAAAGAAATACGGCTTGTTTACGGGTTTTCTTATCATCTCCTTTGGAACAAGTTGAAATAGCAAGTTTCTTGCAAGAACGGACAACATCCATTGGTGATTTGGTCAAGAATACAGAAAATCAAATCGAAAAATTGTAGGACTTAAGAAAGATAAAAATATACGAAGCCATAAAAGGCAAATTACCAATAAATATTGATGAGCCAGGAAATTGATAATAGACAGTTGTTTAGCTCAATAAGCGAATTGATTGAGGAGAGTAGGCAGCAAGTGGCGGTAGCGGTAAATGCTACGATGAGTTTGTTGTATTGGAAAATCGGCAAGCAAATAAATGAAAATGTATTGCTAAACACCCGGGCTGGATATGGCGATCAAATTGTGCAGTCACTGTCTGCACAATTAACTTTAGATTATGGGTCCGGGTTTTCAAAGAGGAACATCTTCAATATGATACGCTTTGCGACCACATTTCCTGACGAAAAGATTGTGCACGCACTGCGTACACAATTGAGTTGGACCAATATTAGAATCCATGTGTCATTGGATAACGAAGTAAAACGAAATTTTTATATCGAAATGTGCAGAATGGAAAAATGGAGCAGTCGTCAACTTCAAGAACGGATCAACTCCATGTTATACGAACGAACAGCCATTAGCAAAAAACCGGAGCAAACTGTCCAAAAAGATTTAGAATTACTCAAAAACGAACAGAAATTAAGCCACGATCTGGTTTTCAGAGATCCATATTTTTTAGACTTTTTGGGATTAAAAGATGGTTATTCAGAAAAAGACTTAGAAACCGCCATAATTGCTGAATTACAACGATTTATCATTGAATTGGGGAGTGACTTTGCATTTTTGGCCCGCCAAAAACGAATCACCATTGATAACCGCGACTATAAAATAGATTTGTTGTTTTACCACCGCAGACTCAAACGGCTCATTGCTATTGACCTGAAGTTGGGCGAGTTTGAAGCGGGTTTCAAAGGCCAAATGGAGCTTTACCTTCGCTATTTGGAAAAATACGAAATGATGGAAGGCGAAAACCAACCAATAGGCCTAATCCTTTGTGCAGGAAAAAATGAAGAACACATTGAATTGATGCAACTCGACAAAAGCAATATTAAAGTAGCGGAATATTTAACAGCACTGCCGGACAAGAAGTTATTACAGAAGAAATTGCATCAAGCCGTAAGATATGCGCAAAACCGTTTGAATAGCCAAAAAACAACCAAGGATGAGTAAAATGGAAACGCATTTAGTCATCACGAAAATCCATCACCACAGGTCTTTGGTGATAAGGTGAGAATGCCAAATTCATATAATTGAAAAGTTAATAAGTGATCAAGAAATGGCTTAGAGGATAATTGACAAAACCCCTCAATATGTCAAACGAAAATGAAATCTTGATTTCGACTTCAATTAGTCCATTGGATAACCAGTATAGCCTAAAGAAAATTTTGACAATCTGGGCTTTATCGGCAATTCCAATGGCTGTTTTGGCCTTTGTTGTTACGCCGATCCTCATCCCCATCATTGATTTGTCTCCTTTGATTATCTATTGGATAGCAATAATTGTTGGATTGATATGGCAATTTGTGCTTTCTATAATAATTCTCAAAAATGAAGGGCACGGTATAAATTGGTCCACGATTCAGAAAAGGACGAAGTTCCAAAAGCCCCGGGATCCTAAAACCGGTAAATCGAGCAATTGGCTATTTTTATGGGTGATCCCATTTATTATATTAAATGCTTTGATCTCAACCGGTGTTGGTTTTCCTGATTTGGACAGTGTAGTAGCGCCACTTATTCAAAATATACCGCAATATGACATGTCGAAGTTGGACACAGCTGATTACAAGGGAGCGTGGTGGATTTTGGGATTGTACCTCGTGACGCTGGTATTCAATTATATTCTGGGTGAAGAATTTCTTTACAGGGGTATTCTTTTGCCTAAGATGAATGGTGTCTTTGGCAAATGGGACTGGTTGGCAAATGGTGTATTGTTTGGCTTTTACCACCTTCACAAGCCACAGGTTGTCCTATCCACAGCAGTTGTGTTTGGTTTTGTATTTGCCTTTCCGGCAAAACGTTTTCAATCCAGCTGGATGGCGGTTATTATCCATGGATTAGAGGGGATACTAGGTTTGGTTATTGTACTTGGGATAATTTTGGGTATGGCATAAATCCTGGATCGTCGGTCAGATTAGGGTTGTCCCTAAAATCGGACTTTATTCACAATTGGGTTTGATCTGAACTGATGGGTACTACTCAACTGAACCAAATTCCACCCTCCTTTTTTTGCCTCCCATAAATACTATCCCGTAGATGGTGGGCCATTACTCCTAAGCTTAAGGGATTTTACTCATACAACATCTGTATTCAATGCTAATCATAAATGGTCTATCGGAAACAAGAAAAACTAGGAAAAGCTTAGGCCATATAGCATTTAGCCCACCAATCACTATTTTTTTGGCCTTTAAAATGATGGATTTTGATAGAACAATCAATAATCAAAATAAGGGATCATCGCTCACCTAGAGAGGTTCTTTCAATAGCGCCATAGCGTAATCCATTGACAAAATACCGGCCTAAACTGACAGCTATATGCCTAAATATTTAAAATATGTAATGGTTTTCTACAAATATGTAATATTTACTTTTTAGATATTTCATTTATTGTAGTATTTATACAATATATTCTATTATTTATACAACTCATTTTTTCCGATTATAGGCAATTTTGTGCACAGAGGAAATTCATTCTCTACCTTAATTAATAATAAAATGGAAAATACAATGACATCCGCAAAAGACATTGTGGCAATTGCTGCTTCAGATGCCAAAACACTAGCTGCTGCGGTAAAAGCTGCCGGCTTAGTAGAAACATTACAAGGAAAAGGTCCGTTCACGGTTTTTGCACCTACCGATGCAGCTTTTGCCGCCATACAATCAGAGGTGGACAAATTATTGAAACCTGAAAACAAAGCAAAACTTTCAAAAATTTTGACTTATCACGTTGTAAGCGGAAAGATGATGGCCTCAGATTTAAAGGACGGACAGGAATTAACTACCGTGGAAGGCAGTAAGTTAAAAGTGATGGTAAAAGACGGAAAGGTAATGATTGGCAATGCAAAAGTTAGCAGTGCTGACATTAGTGCTTCAAACGGAGTAATTCACGTTATTGACAAAGTGTTATTACCTTAAGACTAAAACCAATTAGTTGATGGAATAAAGCCTGATACTTAATTGGGTCTTTATTTTTTTAATCAATACAATTTTCACATTTAAACAAACCAAATATGAATCTAATTAAAAAAGCTGTCCTTTTTGTTTCAGCACTATTTCTGTTCATTACCACAATGGCACAAACACAAAAAGATGTGGTAGATGTAGCCATGGGCTCTAAAGATCACACCACACTTGTCTCGGCAGTAAAAGCTGCAGATTTGGTAACCATTTTAAAAGATAAAGGTCCGTTTACCTTGTTTGCGCCTACCAATAATGCTTTTGCAAATCTTCCCGAAGGCACGCTTGATAATCTATTGGAGCCGAAGAACAAATCAAAACTTGCAGGCATATTAACCTACCATGTAGTTGCAGGTAATATGGGTTCAAAAGCTATTTTGGAGGCAATAAAAAAAGGTGATGGCAAGGCCGTTTTAAAAACAGTAGCCGGAGGAACGCTAACAGCAACAGTTGTAGATGGAAAAGTTAAACTGACTGATGGAAAGGGCGGTATGGCAACTGTCACAGCAACTGACCTTGCTGCAACCAACGGCGTAATCCATGTCACAGATAAAGTGTTATTACCGAAAGATTAAAAAACAATGCTCACTAAAAAAAGAACCTCATTTTTTGTGAGGTTCTTTTTTAAAAAATTCTCAGGATAAAAATGTAAATCAACGGACATAATAAAGAGTAAACTTCGAAAAATCCCTTGATTTAAATGCTAAGATTATTTTTTCAATTTTCGTTAATTAGTTCTTTTTACCTTGAGATTTTCTTGATATGGACCCCAAATTGTTTCCATAATTATAATATTCCGTAGACTTTATCAGTATCAAAATTCTAAGAAACGACCGTCTTAAAGGATGTCATTATACAAATTGATAATCGAATCAGTAAAAATGAAAATTACTTTAATTCCACTTTGCTTGATAATCATCGCATTGATTTTTTCTCAAATTTACTTTACAATGGCAAAAACAGAAACACAACCGTATCAGATCATCAAGAAAGAAAAAGACTACGAGATACGCCATTATCCAAAGGCTACTATGGCTACCATCACGATGGCTGCAAAAACCTACAAAGAATTATCCTCTTCAGGATTTAGGAAGTTGGCTTCGTTTATTTTTGGCGGGAACAACGCCAATAAAAGCATCGCCATGACAACACCGGTGCATATGGACATCAATGACTCCCTTTCATCGATGAGTTTTGTGATGCCAATAAACTACAATAAAGATAATTTGCCGAAACCAAACGATTCATCCATTTCAATTAAAACTACTGCCGAAGAATATGTAGCAGCCATTCAGTTTGGTGGTTATGCCAATGATGATAAGATAAAAAAGTATAGAACTAAATTAGAAAATGCTTTGAAAGCAAAAGGAATTGAGTATTTCGGAAACTTCCGCTTTTTGGGCTATAACGCACCGTATCAATTTTGGGGAAGAAAAAATGAAATAATTGTAAGCGTTCGGTGGAAATAGAAATAATTTTAAACCAAGTACCCATTCTTAACTTGATCAAAATCTAATCTAGAAAAACATTAAATTTTATGCTATGCCTTCTCTGATTTTATTACGACATGGACAATCCATTTGGAATCTCGAAAACAGGTTTACAGGTGATGAGGACATAGATCTTACCTTATTGGGTGAACAGGAAGCCCGGCTTGCTGGCCTTCTTTTAGATAACTACATCATTGATATGGCTTTTACTTCTACATTGAAAAGAGCTATTCTTACACTTGCTATTATTTTGGACGAAATGGGAAAAAACGTTCCTGTAATGAAGTCTGCCGCATTAAACGAAAGAAATTATGGCGACTTACAGGGTTTGAATAAAAAAGAAACAGCAGATAAACACGGTGCAGATCAGGTTCTACTATGGAGAAGAAGTTACGAAGCATCTCCACCAAACGGAGAAAGCCTTAAGGATACTTACAATAGGGTGGTTCCATATTATAAAGCAGCCATTGAGCCTGAATTGAAAGCAGATAAAAACGTACTGATTGTTGCTCATGGCAATAGTTTAAGAGCCTTGATGATGTACTTGGATGGGTTTAGTGCCGAAGAAATTGCCGAAGTAAATATTGCTACAGGCATCCCAAGAGTTTATGAGTATTCTCCGGAGTTAAAATTAGAAACTGCCAATTATATTGAGGAGTAGGTTGTCAAAGCTAATTCTTACCAAACCGTTGTGTAAAACTTTTTATTGATTGCTTATGATGAACCTTCAATAAGGGGCAGTCAAATAGTGAATGCAAGGCAAATCTCAACTCTGAAACAGCTACAACCACCATAGAATACTAAAATTGCGAACAATACCTCGCAACACATTCTTAACTCTTCTGCAAATCTTCCTGGTTTTTGTCTTTTTGTAATCACATCGTTGCATATTACAAACCTGACCGAGACAAATTTCATTGATGAGTTGACTTCCATTTTGGGAGTCCTGTTAACATTTTCCTGTATTTTTTCATTTACTTCTATTCGGACATCAAATGAGAAAAGAGAGAAACAGCCTATAACCATTGCTGATTACATGTCTATAATTTCGCTATAAGGAGCATTGACCATAATTTTATTAATCGCTTTCAACTTTTCCAATTAAAGCTGAAAGGTATGCAGAGTAGCCATTTCTTTTAAATAAAGATCTTTTTCTACCTGTTGGAGAAAATATACAGGCGCAACAAGCTTAACTATTTTTTGAAAATTTCAAAAAACTTTACCTTGAAAACAGGTTTGACTTCAGATATATAGATTCCAAAAAGCCTTCAGATATTCAGACCATCAGCATGTGCTTTTGCCATGCAAACTTTACCAACTTTGCGCCAAAAAATACAAGGATGATTCCTGTCACTATGTTTAGCCTTCCCATCAGTTTTGGGGTGACAGATCCTGAAAGTTGCTTGGCTATAAATGCCTTGAGCAGGTCGATACTAAAAACAGTCAGCAAGATCCCGATGTAATACAGCCAAATATCCATCCTCCTATATTCTTGCTTGAGATTGACCAAGCCGGCGATGGAAATCCAAAAAAGCAGCACAAATGGATTGATGCCGTTGATACCGAAGCCTTTCATAAAACCCGTTCTTTTCCTTGCTTTTGGAATAGGAATGCCAGCTGAATTGGGCCGGGATTTGTTCTTTTTCAAGACTGTGGCAATCCCAAATCCCATCAAAACAGCCCCACCGGCATAACCAAGGATGATTTCAAAATAGGGGATTTGGGCAAAAAGGGAAACACTGAAATAGGTGATCACCACATAAATCAAATCAGAAAGCAAAATCCCCGAAGCGAGTACCGCTGCATACCGAAAGCCGTGTTCAAGGCTGTTTTGGATCAAAGCAAAAAAAACAGGACCGATCATCGCCGACAATACAAGTCCCATGCTGATGCCTTCCCAAAGCGCTTGACTCATATATTTACCCCATTTTCCTTCAAGAACTCAATCCATTGGGTTGCCAATTCTCCTTTCAAAACCCGTGGGAATTTATTCTGCCCTCCTTCTTTGCCTTTTGATTTCAACCAGCTATAAAAAATCGAAGGCGATAGGACAGTCAACTTCACTTCTTTCAAAGCATGCTTCCGTTCTACCACATAATCGTCATTCAGATCCTTTAACTTGTCATCAATTTGGGTTAAAAGTGCTGTCCGGTCCACATCGTCATCAGTCCCGATAAACCAATGATGCATAAACAGAGAACCGTTTGGCAAACCAAGTACCGTAAACTCCCTGATATTGAGGTTCATCTCTTCGGAGACCAATTCCACAGCTCTGTTCATGTTGTCCATGGAGAGGTGTTCTCCACAAAGGCTCAAAAAATGCTTTGTTCTACCTGTAATATAAATCTCACTTTCTTCTTTGGAAGCAAACCTGATGACGTCTCCGATCAGATATCGCCAAGCCCCGGCACAGGTGCTGATGAGCAATGCGTAGTCAACCTCCTCCTCTATTTCATCTATTCTGAGTGTTTTGGCATGGGGCAGAATTTCTCCCTCACTGTCAAAATTCTCTTCGTTGAAAGGTATAAATTCATGAAAAATCCCATTATTCAGAACCAAGCGCATAGACCTGCTGTCCGGTATTGCCTGAAATGCCAAAAAACCCTCTGAAGCAAGATAGGTTTCCATGTATATCAGGGGTTTTTCAAGGAGACGTTCAAATCCTTGTTTGTAGGGCTCAAAGCTAACCCCGCCGTGGACAAAAATCCTGAGGTTTGGCCATAAGTCATGGATGGTTTTCAGCTTGTAATTTTCAATTATTTTTTCAAGCAAAATCTGTAACCAAGCCGGAACGCCGACAATGATGCCAATATCCCAATCGGGGGCCTTTTCGACAATTTGATCGAGCTTTTCTCCCCAATTTTTGTTCCTTGAAATTTCCTTCCCCGGCTTATAGAATCGCTGAAACCAGATCGGCAACCTGCCTGTGGTGATCCCGCTGAGGTCACCGGAAAAGTAGGTTCCATTGAATTCCAAATCGGTACTTCCTCCCAACATCAATATCCCTTTGGTAAATAACTTGTCAGGAAGGTCATATTTTGAAAGAGACAAAATCTGTCGCACACCTGTTTTTCTGATGGCTTTTACCATGTCCTTGGTAATCGGAATATACTTGGAAGCGGCGCCTGAGGTCCCGGAAGTCAACGCAAAATGCCGGATCGCTCCCGGCCATGTGATGTCCTCCTCCCCTCCTTTGAGCCTGTACCACCATTCATTGTAGATTGTATTGTAATTGTAAATGGGAACATGCTTGGAGAACACGGTGTAAAAATCATTATTCCCTTTCTTAAACTCCCTTAAAATCAGGTCAAAATTATACTTTTTTGCAAATTCAGTATCCTTTGCCTTGATCAGTAACTTTTTCAGTTCTTCTTTTTGGAGGTCCAAGGGCGAGCTATATTCCTGAACCAAAGAATCCCGTAATCTGATACCTTTTTTTAGCAATGTACCCAATATCGCCATATCTTTGTTTGCGTTGATTTCGTCAAATTTACAGAATGAGTATCAAAGAAAACCTTCTATCATTAAAAAATACATTTGTCAATCCTGCCTGCCTTTTGGTAGCTGTCAGTAAGACCCATCCAGTTGAGGCAATCAGTCAAGCCTATGACCTTGGCGTCAGGGATTTTGGGGAAAACAAAGTCCAGGAATTGGAAGAAAAAGCCCAAAACCTACCCAAGGATATCCGGTGGCATTTTATCGGCCATTTACAATCCAACAAAGTCAAATTTATTGCCCCGTTTATCTATCTGATACATGGTGTGGATTCCTTCAAACTATTGGGAGAAATCAACAAACAAGCTGAAAAATCAGACCGGATCATTTCCTGTCTTCTACAGGTTTATATTGCAAAAGAAGAAAGCAAATTCGGTTTGGACGAAAAGGAGCTGGAGGATTTGGTGCAAGGTGAAGCAGTAAAAAATATGAAAAACGTCAAAATCATAGGTTTGATGGGGATGGCTACCTATACAGACAAGGAGGAAAATGTACGGCAGGAATTCCGGAATTTGAAATCTATTTTCGATAAATTAAAAACCAGACATCTGCCTCCCAACTTTGACCTTCAAGAGATCTCAATGGGAATGAGCGGGGATTATGTCATCGGGCAGGAAGAGGGGAGTACAATGGTGAGAATCGGAAGCGCTATTTTTGGCCAAAGAGAATACAAATAGAAGATGAAGGTTAATTTTATTCAAATAGCTGCTGTAGCCGGTGCATCGGCAGTTGCGATAGGCGCTTTTGGAGCGCATGGTCTGGAGGCGATTTTGGAATCCAATGGCAGATTAGACACATTTGAAACTGCGGTTAAATATCATTTTTATCATTCCTTGGCCATTTTGGCCGTTGCGATATGGCATCGATCCCAACCTGGGAAAAAAATATTGATAAAATCAATGTGGTCTTTTCTGATCGGAATCTTCATTTTTTCAGGATCACTTTACATCCTTTCACTGACTGGAATCACTTGGCTTGGAGCCGTCACCCCGTTGGGAGGTGTGGCATTTATTTTAGGTTGGCTGATGTTATTTTGGGCTGGAAAAAAACAGGAAATCTAATTTCAATGGATCTAAGAAAGGCAAGTCTCCTCCTCCTTATTTTATTCTTATACTTTCCGCTATATGGGCAGGAGGCTGATTATCGGACGAGATATGAAGGATTGGACAGTCTACTCAATGAGAAATCATTTTTTGGCAACCATCTGACAGGATTCATCCTTTTTGAACCTGACAGCCAAAGGGTCCTTTTTGAAAAAAACAGCCATATCAATTTCATACCTGCTTCTGCCACCAAGCTGTTGACCTTTTATGGAAGCTTGGTGCTGCTGAAGGACAGTCTTCCTGTTTTTAGGTATTTGGAAAATGGCAATCG
>JBBRFK010000101.1:0-13964 GCA_038224435.1 Cytophagales bacterium
AATTTGAATTCACACCTTTAATGTTTTTTGGAATATTAAATTCCATCTTCTCCCAAATAGGTATTTTTATTTTCTCATTATTTAAAAACCTTTATGATTGTACGCTTTCTTGCCACCAACCAAATATAATAAGGCTTGAAGTTCAATTAAATCTGCTGTGGACTGTAGTCTATCGACGATTATCCGCACCAAAAGAGATTCAAAACAAACTTAGTGGCATGATTGCGGATAATCATAATAACCTTAATCAATCCCCATAAATATCCTTTCCCATCTGATCCTTTCCCAACCTGTTGCTTCAACATTTTTGGAAAACAGAACCATTACCGGTTTGCCTACAATATGGTCTTGCGGTACAAATCCCCAAAACCGTGAATCAATCGAATTATCCCGGCTGTCTCCCATCATAAAATAATAATCCTGACGAAAGGTATATTTTTCGATTTCCTTTCCCCCAATCTCTAAGCGTCCATCCACAATCTTCACTGATTTCTGTTCTTCATATTTTTCAATCAGCTCCCCATAGAAGCTTAGCGTGGAATCATTGATGACAATGGACATTCCTTTTTGAGGAACGGTCAAAGGTCCGTAATTGTCCTGGTCCCAGACAGCACCCATAATGGAAGGAAATAACGGGAATCCTGACGGGGAATCCGAGGCACGATGTACTGTAATCATATAAGGCGCAACTTGGACCTGCTTCAATTGGTCCTTAGTCAACAAAAGACTATAAACTGACTTATTTTCTTTGGTATAACCCAAAAACCAATTGTCTTCACCTCCCAAACCTATTGTCGCTAGGTGATGTGCTTGAAGCGGGTATTCGCTGATCATTTCGTAGCGGAATTTTATACCTGAAGGATTATCCATTGGTTTACCGTTGACAAACACCTGTTTATCCCTGATTTCGATCACATCACCTGAAACAGCCATACATCGCTTGACCAAATAGGTCATAAGATCCAAAGGCCTTCCGGTAGGATCGAGGAGGTCCTTGGGCGTGTTGAAGACCACCGTTTGGCCTCTTTCCACACGACCCATCCCGGGTAAACGAAAAGTAGGGAGTTGGATCCAGTCCAGATAAGAGGGGATTTCTGTCCCCCATATTTTCTGATGTGTCAAAGGTACCTGAAGAGGCGTGGCGGGTGTCCTCGGGCCGTAGTGGATTTTGCTCACCAAAATATAATCCCCAACCAACAAGGAGTTTTCCATAGATCCGGTCGGTATGACAAAGGCTTCGGCCAAAGACCACCGGAACAAGGTAGCGACAATGACTGCAAAGACGATGGCATTGCGCCATTCAACGAGTAAGGGTTTTTTGGTTGTGGGAATTGATTTCATGGCGGTAAAATAGATGGAAAGTAGAAATATGAATTACCTTAAAAATAGCAGGTCAGGAATTCAAATACTATAGAAATCCGCCTATTTAAGGCTATTTAACAAAGACCGCCTCCCAAAATCAAAATTCCCAATTTTTACGGTTCTTTTCAGATAACTTTTAGGGGGTTAAAATTTTTTCCCAATTTCAGGGCTTAGGAAATAAATAGTGGTGTCAATTTTCAATTGATGAACACAATACTATGGCAGATAAGATAATGCTTCTAAATTTTGGTGCCCATCTTGTTACCTTTTAAATTGTAATAAATTCCGGATGATGCTGTTATATTACTAAACCCAGAACAAAATCAGTAATGTAAATTGGGGTCAATCGGAAGATGGTTTTTTTAATTATTACGAGTTGATGATTGAACTTAAATTCTTGGAATTTAAGAATTTTTCATTTTAGTTTAGAAAAGCCTAGTATCACTTTATGGTCAAAGTCCCTGCTTAGGCAAACCTCTGACGTATACACAGTCAAAAACTAGAAAAATTTTTACTAATGATCTTGGGATCTTTAGGGATTTTTCTTGCTTGAGAATTCTATTTGAGCCTTAAATATTTGATGTTCATAAATATTTCTCCAAACAATACAAATGTAAATATTTGAAAATTGAGGCATAAATTGATCTAAATCACCTGATCTATCCATTTAATTCTCCTATAAACCCTTTTATATAAAATTTCTAACCCTTTCATATTCCTTGCTTTAGCTTTCGGGAATTTCAATTTCATAAGGGCATAATTCATTTTAAAAAAATTTATGAAAGTTTCATTTGCAATTTGAAATGAAAAAATGATAACTTTAAAATCTCATTATTAATTTAAAAACCGTTTAACCTTTATTTAATTCTCTTTAAAAACTACTCTATGAAAAAGTTAATCGCTTTGTTCATGCTTTCCGGAATATTGTTGTTTCCGGTGACTACGAAAGCTCAAGATGCAGAAGCCCAGGATTCTGCCGCAGTTGAAACTACTGAAGTTGTGGAACCCGCAGCGGCTCCAGTGATCGTTGATGACGAGATTATCACTGAAGAAAAAAGTTTTCACCAAGTTATCAAAGAAAAGTTCATTGAAGGTGATCCCCTTTATATGACTCCTGTATTGATCTGTTTGATTTTGGGTCTTGCTGTTGCAATTGAAAGGATCATCACATTGAACCTCTCAACCACCAACACAAAAAAGCTTTTGATTAAAGTAGAAGATGCATTGGGACAAGGCGGCATCGAAGCTGCCAAAGATGTTACTAGAAACACTAAAGGCCCAGTAGCTTCAATTTTCACCCAAGGTTTGATGAGATACAGTGAAGGAATTGATATGGTTGAAAAATCTATCATAGCTTACGGTTCTGTGGAGATGGGAAGATTGGAAAAGGGTTTGGTTTGGATTTCACTTTTCATTTCTATGGCTCCGATGTTGGGTTTCATGGGTACGGTAATCGGTATGATCGGTGCATTTGATGCCATCGAAGCTGCTGGTGATATCTCTCCATCTCTTGTTGCTAATGGTATCAAAATCGCCCTTTTGACAACAGTAGCAGGTTTGATTGTAGCGATTATCCTACAGTTGTTCTACAACTACCTGATTTCCAAGATAGATTCGTTGGTCAATGCCATGGAAGATGCTTCCATTTCGTTGGTGGATATCCTTGTGAAGCATAAATTATCAAAATAATATTATCTGAACCCAGTTCATGTTAATATTCCACATATAAAGAAAAAATAGATATGGATTCTATAGATATTATACTTTACCTATCTGACATTTTGGTTGTAGTTGCGGTGGTTGCAGCGGTAGTACTGCCGTTGATAAAATCGCTCGATGATCCCAAAAGTCTCCTCAAATCAGCCTTAGCATTTATTGGTTTGGTGGTATTGTTTTTCATTGCCTACTCTATTTCTGATGGAGAGGTAATCCCCAAATTTGCTGCTGATCCTGTTAACTTAACTGAGGGGATGTCAAAATTTATTGGGGGTACATTGATTATGACATATGTTCTAACAATAGTTGCCCTGGCAGGGATTGTAATTACTGAAATCTCTAAAGCGATAAAATAATGGCTAGAAGTAAAAGCAGAATGTCCCAAGAGGTAAATGCGGGTTCCATGGCGGATATAGCTTTTCTGTTGCTTATCTTTTTCTTGGTAACTACTACCATTGCCTCAGATAAAGGTATTCAAAACCTACTTCCCCCAAAACAGGATCCGAACGTTCCACCGCCTGATATCAAATTGAACGAAAGAAATATCTTCAATATCTTGGTGAACGCAAATGACCAGTTTTTTATAGAAGGAGAATATGTTGAAAATACCGAGTTACTTTCAGAAGACATTAAAGACTTTATTTTGAACTTTGGTGCACCTGATGAGGATGCCGTTGCTTTATTCAATGGCCTTCCCCAATCTCTAAAGGCAAGGGCTAATAGGGACGGCAAATCATCGGATCATCCAATGAGCGGTGGCGCTGTGGTTTCAATTAAAACAAATAGGGGAACAAGTTATGAAACGTATCTTGAGGTCTTAGATCAGGTAAAGAGAGCTTACTTTGAAATTTATGCTGAAAGAGTAGGTTTGACTTCTGAACAATATAGGGCTTTGACAGGGAAAAATCCTGCTGAAAAAGCCTTGATTGACAAAGGAAAAGAAGGTATTCCATTAGCGATTTCAATTGCAGAACCGGATAAAATAGGAGGAAACTGATATGGGAAAGTTTAAGAAAAAAACCAAAACTTCGGAAAATATCCCGACTTCGGCATTGCCTGACATTATTTTCATGCTTTTGTTTTTCTTCATGGTCACTACCGTGTTGAGAGAGCAGGATATCCTTGTTGAGCAAAAACTACCTCAGGCCACCCAACTTCAAAAATTGGAGAAGAAGACATTGATTTCTTATCTCTTTGTTGGAAAGCCAAAAAAACCGGCTTTGTACGGAACAGAACCAAGGGTTCAAGCCAATGATGTTTTGATCAACACTAAGGATATCATCCTTTGGGTCAACCAAGAGAAAGATAAATTGTCTGAGGCTGAACGGGATCAGATTACCATTTCAATGAAAGCTGACAGAGATGTAAAAATGGGTCCGATTTCAGATATTCAATTTGAATTGCGGGAAGCGGATGCACGGAAGTTATTATACGCATCTACCGGTAAGGTTCAGAACTAATAATATTCAAATTTCAAATCATAAAGCTATCCCAATGGGATAGCTTTTTTACTTTTGTTTTAAATGGATGTTTTTAAAATTGTCCAAAAAAAGAAAGTACAGAATGCATGGGCAATGTATGACTGGGCAAATTCTGTCTATAGCTTGGTGATCACGTCGACCATCTTTCCGGTTTATTTCAATGGGGTTACCAAGTCCGAAGAATATGGAGACGTGGTGTCTTTTTTTGGCTTTAAGATTGTAAATACTGTTTTGTACTCGTATTCCATTTCTTTTTCTTATTTAGTAATTGCTTTGATTTCCCCTTTGCTTTCCGGAGTTGCTGATTATAGTGGGAAAAAGTTATTGTTCATGAAAATATTTGCCTACTTGGGATCTGTGGCCTGTTTGGGATTATTCTTTTTTGACGGAGATAATTTAGAATATGGGATTATCTGTGCGGTTTTGGCAAGTATCGGTTATGCTGGAAGTATCGTTTTTTATAATGCATTTTTGCCTGAAATAGCTACGGAGGAGGAATTTGATTTTTTAAGTGCTAGAGGTTTTGCGCTAGGATATATCGGAAGCGTAATCTTGTTGATATTGAATTTATTGATGATCCAATCTCCCGAAACATTTGGCCTGTCTGACGGCGGCCAAGCCGCACGTTGGTCCTTTTTGATAACAGGGATATGGTGGGCTGGATTTTCACAGATTCCGTTCAGACATCTTCCTGACAATCCATATCACAAAAAAGTAAAGAAGGCATTATTCCTTAAGGGTTATCGGGAGATAAATAAAATCTTTCAAATTGTAAAAAAGACCAAAGTCATGCACCGGTTTTTGGCGGCCTTCTTTTTCTACAGTATGGGTGTGCAGACTGTCATGTATCTTGCTGCCACTTTTGGAGATAAAGAGCTTGGACTGCCGGGTGACAAATTGATTATCACCATATTGATTATACAGATCGTAGCAATAGGAGGGAGCTATTTGTTTGCTTATTTATCCAAATCATTGGGAAATAAAATTTCACTTGTGGTCATGGTTTTTATTTGGGTTTTGATATGTGGCGCTGCATATTATGTAAATAGCGAGTACCAGTTTTATGCTTTGGCATTTGTAGTAGGAATGGTAATGGGAGGGATCCAATCCCAATCGCGTTCTACTTATTCCAAATTGATCCCAAAAGACACTACCCAGCATGCTTCTTTCTTTAGTTTCTACGATGTCACTGAAAAGTTCGCTATCGTATTGGGTACTTTTTCATACGGAGTCATTGAGCAGATTACAGGAAATATGAGAAACAGCTCCTTGGCTTTAGGTTTGTTTTTCTTTGTAGGACTCGGGTTTTTGCTTCTTCTAAGAATTCCAAAACAAGATTTTCAAAACATTGTTGAAATGAAAAATGCTTGATATTATTCCAGGAAATAGGGTTTCAGAATTAGATAAAGCTTTTATCAAATCAGAAGGGATAACTTCTTGGGATTTGATGGAAAAGGCCGCAACGTCCTTTTGCAACTGGTTTAAGCCTTTGTTTGAAAATTCAGGAAAGCGAATTTTCATTTTCTGTGGACTGGGTAATAATGGTGGGGATGGATTGGCGATTGCGAGATTGCTCGAAATGGAGGGCTTTGGTGTGACAGTGGTCTCATTTGAAGATTCAATAAAATGTAGCCGCGACTATCAAATCAATTTCAATAAACTACCTTTTGGTGTCAAAATCGGTGGATGTGAAGATTTTGATTTCCAGCAGATCGGGGATGGTATTTTGATTGATGGGATTTTTGGGGTTGGAGTGAATAGGTCGGTTTCAGGAAGATACCTTGAAGTAATCGAATTGCTCAACCTTTCAAAGGCAATTAAAATTTCAATTGATATGCCATCAGGTATTCCCTCAGATGGTGTTTTGGTTGGAGATGCCTTCAAGGCGGATTATACCTGCACCTTTCAATTTCCAAAATTGGGACTGTTGATTCCCGAGCATGCTGATTTTACCGGTAAAGTTGAAATTTTGGACATTGGTATTTCTTCTTCTTTTTTGAAATCATTTGGGCAAAAGAAATTTTTCATCCAGCAAGAGGATATCCCACCATTTCATAAGCGCTTTAATAATTTCAGCCACAAAGGAGACTTTGGAAGAATTCTCCTTATTGGTGGCAGCAAAGGTAAAATGGGTGCAATTCTACTTTGTTCCAAAGCAGCTATCCGGACTGGAAGTGGAGTGGTAAACGTCTTTGCCCCTGCTGAAGAGGGATTGATTTTACAGATTGGTGTACCTGAGGTGATGGTTATGAGTCAACTTTCGGATGTTGATCTTGGTGATTTTGATGCAATAGGGATTGGTCCAGGATGGGGATTGGAAATTCCTACTCCATTTTTTGAAGATATCTTACAATCCTGTAAATCTCCTCTCGTGATCGATGCGGATGGTTTAAATCTCCTTTCGAAAAATAAGTATTTACTCCAAATTTTACCTACAAACAGTATTCTTACGCCCCACCTCAAAGAGTTCGAAAGGCTGGTGGGTCCTTGCAAGAACCACATTGAAAGGCTTGAAAAAGCAAAAGACTTTTCTTCAAAATTTGGTGTCTTACTTATCTTGAAAGGGGCGTTTACTTCGATTTCTTGTCCTGATGGGTCCCAGTATTTCAATTCTTCGGGTACCAAATATATGGCAACAGGCGGTTCAGGCGATGTACTTACAGGAATGATTACTTCCTTCCTAGGTCAAGGATACAGTCCGCTTCATGCTGCAATTTGCGGAGTCTATCATCATGGCCTTGCAGGAGAATTGGCTTCCAAAAATAAAAGAAGAGGAATGGCCGCATCTGACATAATTGAAGCAATCCCTGAGACCTATTTGAAACTTGGGATTGATTGATTTTTTTCCTTCAAATAAGAACTATAACAATTTCTCTTTGGTTGCATTGAGAGTCTTTTCAATCTGATGAATAAAGAAAAATTAATACTTTGGACCATTGCGGCAATCAATTTTACCCACATAGTGGATTTCATGATTTTGATGCCTCTCGGGCCTCAGTTGATGAGAATTTTTGAAATTACACCAAGAGAGTTTGGTTTGCTGGTTTCCTCTTACACATTCAGCGCCGGTATCAGTAGCTTTTTAGGAGCCTTTGTTTTGGATAAATATGACAGAAGGACTATCCTTTTGTGGGTATTCACAGGGTTTTTGCTTGGTACAATAGCCTGTGCGCTTTCTCCAAATTATTCCATCCTGTTGATTTCGAGGGTTATTTCGGGGGTTTTTGGTGGTCTTACTTCAGCTTTGATCATGGCTATTATCGGGGACGTCATCCCGGATGCACGAAGGGGCAAAGCAATGGGTTTGGTCATGGCGGCATTTTCCGTAGCCTCGGTCGTCGGTGTCCCTTTTGGATTGTTTATCGCCAGTATTTCTAATTGGCACGCCCCTTTCATTTTTCTGACCGGTCTTTCTTTGGTCATTTTGTTGTTGATCTATAAATACATTCCTTCTATTACAGCGCATATAAATAGCCAACAGGTCAAACCAACCCCAATGCAGGTAATCAGAAGGGTGACTGGAAACAGCAATCAGATGAGGGCAATTTCATTGACAATCATGATGATGTTTGGTCAGTTTATGATCATACCTTTTTTGAGTCCATACATGGTCGCCAATGTTGGGTTTTCAGAAATCCAACTCACTTATATCTACATGGCGGGCGGATTATTTACCATATTTACCTCACCTTGGGTTGGGAGATTGACAGATAATCATGGAAAGATTAAAGTGTTTACAGTATTCATGGCCTTGAATATTATCCCAATAGGGTTGATTACGCATTTGGGACAAACACCCATTCCTTTTGTTTTGATGATATCAACCTTGTTTTTTGTAACTTCCAATGGAAGAATGGTTCCTGCGGCTGCTTTGATTACCGGCACTGCAAAGGCCGAAAACAGAGGTAGTTTTTTGAGTTTCAATTCTGCTGTTCAGCAATTGGCTGCAGGGATTGCTTCATTTATAGCAGGATTGATTTTGGTAGAAGGGGGAGGTGGAGTCTTGCTGAATTTCAATATTGTAGGGTATTTGGCCATTTTTTTCAGTTTGCTTTGTATTCCTTTGGCTAGGAGAATAAAAGTAGTAGATACTGATGAACCCTCTGTAAATATTGAGTTTCCGGAATCTTTGGAAGTGGAAAAAACCGCATAAAAAAAGCCGCTGTGTAGGCGGTTTTTTTTGTTTAGAATTCAGCATGTCCGGGGGTTCGCGGAAATGCAATTACATCTCTGATATTCCCCATTCCGGTGACGAAAAGGACTAACCTTTCAAATCCAAGTCCGAAACCGGCATGTGGAGTGGATCCAAATCTCCTCGTGTCGAGGTACCACCACATTTCTTCTGTTGGGATATGCATCTCTTCCATCCTTTTGGTCAATAACTCCAACCTTTCTTCTCTTTGCGAACCACCAACAATCTCCCCAATGCCGGGGAAGAGGATGTCCATGGCAGCTACTGTTTTGCCATCGTCATTTTGTCGCATGTAAAAAGCCTTGATGTCTTTCGGATAATCAGTCAGGATCACAGGCTTGTTGAAATGTTTTTCGACGAGGTATCTTTCATGCTCAGATTGTAAATCTACCCCCCATGACTCCACTAAATATTGGAATTTCTTCTTTTTATTGTGGTTGGAATTCTTGAGAATATCAATTGCTTCAGTGTAGGTGATTCTTTGGAACTCGTTTTCTACAACAAATCTGAGTCTGTCAAGCAGTCCCATTTCACTTCTCTGATCAGCTTTTTTGGCAGTTTCCTCTTCTGCGGCTCTTTTGTCCAAAAACTCCAGGTCATCTTTACAATTTTCCAAGGCATAAGAAATCACATATTTTAAGAAATCTTCTGCCAAATCCTGATTGTCCTGTGCATCGTGAAATGCCATCTCTGGTTCGATCATCCAGAATTCCGCCAAATGGCGGGCTGTATTAGAATTTTCAGCCCTGAAAGTCGGCCCAAAAGTATATATTTCAGCCAAACCCATGGCGGCAAGTTCACCTTCTAGCTGACCGGACACTGTCAAATTTGTTTCTTTTTCAAAGAAGTCTTCCTTAAAATCGATTTTCCCTTCATCAGTCAAAGGAGGATTTTTCAGATCCAATACGGTCACCTTAAAAGTCTCCCCGGCCCCTTCTGCATCTGAAGAAGTGATGATCGGAGTATGGATATAAAAGAATCCTTTGTCATTGAAATACTTATGAACCGCAAAAGCCAAAGCGTGTCTGACCCTGAAAACCGCACCAAATGTATTGGTTCGGATTCTGAGGTGGGCAATTTCCCTCAGAAATTCCAGAGAATGTTTTTTGGGCTGTAAGGGATAGGTCTCGGCATCTGCTTCACCGAGAATTTCGATCGTGGAGGCAGCCAATTCAGCCTGCTGTCCTGCCCCTTGTGAGGCCACTATTTTTCCGCTTATTTTTAAGCAGGCACCAGTGGTAACTTTCTTCAGAATATCTTCACTGATAAATGCCGGATCCGCTACCACTTGGTAGTTATTGATGGTGGAGCCGTCATTGATGGCAATGAACGTTACGTTTTTATTGCTTCTCTTGGTCCTCACCCAGCCCATAAGTGTTGCATCCTGACCGACGTGGTCATTTTCGAGTAGTTTTTTTATTTTAATTCTTTTATTAAAAGCCATACAAATGGGAAATTGATTTTGTTAAAATACCACCAATGAATGATGGATAATTAAAGGGAATGCAAAAAAACGATTAAATAAGCTTTTTATCAATAATTTGTTCTTATTTCCTAAATTTGAAATAATGAAAGTAAAAGAACACCATTTTTGGTTGGCCTTCATTTTAAATTCTTTTGAAATAAAATAGCGTATGCAAAAACTACATTTAAGTCAGGTTCTTTCTCAGAAACTTTCCCCACAGCAGATTCAATTTATCAAGCTGTTGCAAGTGCCAACAGCAGAATTGGAATCCCGTGTGGAGGAAGAGCTTGAAATCAACCCGGCTCTGGAAGAAGGAAAAGAGGAAGACAGCAATGAATCCGAGGAAAGTGAATATGAAGACAGCTATGAGGAAGAATCTGGATTTGAAGACAAAGATGTAAATATCGATGAATATCTAAGTGACGATTATAGTGGATACAAAATGCAGGGAGATGGCAATTATTCTCCTGATGAGGATGATAGGGAGATTCCCATATCAGGAGGTGCTTCGCTACATGAGCAGCTGATTACCCAAATGGGGTATTTGAAGTTAAACGAGAGGCAGAAGCTGATCGGGAGACAGCTGATCGGAAGTATTGAAAATGATGGTTATATCAGAAGGGACCTTGAATCGATTATCAATGATTTGGCTTTTAGCCAGAATATTGAATCAGACTTGGATGAAATTGAAGAAATTTTGAGGAAGATCCAAAATTTTGATCCTGCAGGCATAGCCGCAAGAAACCTTCAAGAATGTCTTTTGATCCAACTGGAAAGAAAAGAGCATCCTGACGATCCTGTTGTCCAAAACTCCATAAAAATCATCAGTGAATGTTTTGATGAATTCACCAAGAAGCATTATACCAAAATTCAGAAAAAGCTTGATTTGAATGATGAGGTTATAAAGGATGCTGTCAATATGATTACCAGGCTCAATCCCAAGCCGGGCGGGACTTCTGATGGCTTGATCAAAACCCAATATATCATTCCTGATTTTATCCTGACCAATGTGAACGGCAAATTTGAGATAGCTCTTAATTCTAAAAATGCACCGGAGCTTCGGGTTAGCAGGTCATATTCAGAGATGTTTGATGCGTATGATAAAAGCGATAAAAAAGATAAAAAACTGAAAGACACTGTCACATTTGTCAAACAAAAATTGGATGCCGCCAGGTGGTTTATAGATGCCATCAAGCAAAGGCAACAAACATTGCTGAAAACCATGCAGGCAATATTGGATTACCAAGAGGAATTTTTTGTGGATGGGGAAGAGACCAAGCTTAAGCCGATGATCTTAAAAGACATTGCGGATAAAATTGAAATGGATATTTCAACAGTTTCTCGGGTAGCCAACAGCAAAGCAATACAAACAGAGGTAGGTATATTTCCACTTAAATATTTTTTCTCAGAAGGCATTGCGACCGACTCCGGTGAGGATGTGAGCAACAAAGAAGTAAAGAGTGTATTGCAGTCTATGGTGGATGGAGAAAGTAAAAAAAGACCGCTTTCTGATGATAAATTGGTCAAAATCCTGAATGACAAAGGCTATAACATTGCAAGAAGGACAGTTGCCAAATATAGAGAGCAGTTGCAAATCCCAGTTGCAAGACTTAGAAAGGAACTGTAAGTGACACAGAAATTAGCATTGTTGCTTTCATACGTCTTTCAGCCGCTGTTAATCCCGACGCTGATATTTTTGTTTTTGTTGTTCGGTATACCTGAAATCGCGGCATCCCAGTATTATAATGCCTGGTTAATTGTAATGATGGTCTTTGTGACTACGTTCGTTGTTCCGGTTTTGAGCCTGTTGACCATGAAACTTACAGGAAATATTGCATCAATTCATCTTGATAAAAAAGATGAACGGGTTTTTCCATTTTCCACAGTAAGCCTTTTTTATGGGATTTCTACCTATTTGTTTTATTTGAAATTTGAGATTGAACCTGTCTTTATTCTCGCTTTGGCCTCTATCACTATATGTGTCATTTTGTTGACCAGCATTACCTATTTCTGGAAAATCAGTGCGCACATGACAGGCATAGCAGGTTTTTTGGCGATAATTATTGTCATAGGATTAAAAAACCCAAGTACCAATCTGGTCAGTTTTATGCTGTCAGGAATTATGCTATCAGGTATTATTGCTTCCTCGAGACTTTACCTCAACGCACATAATCCAATGGAAATTTTGGGAGGCTTCCTATTAGGATTTTCAGTTTGCTTCGGTGCATTCTATTCATATTTATAAAAAAAAGCGATGTATACCGCTTTTATAAAATAGTATGGTTGAAAACTTTAGAACAAAGATATTGAAAGGCCAAAATTTAGCTGCGTTGCTTGGGTATTGAATGGGCCTTTGTTTTTTTGGAACACTTCATTAAGTCCATAATAGCCCCAAAGGTTAAATCCCGGGAAGCCCAATCTTGCATGGACTCCATATCTAAACTGGTTGAAACCAAAAGCCTGCCTGTCCTTTATTTTCCTTTCGAGACCGTCCGAATCATTATATGAAATTTTGGTCTGGGCTTGGAATAAATAACCTACTTTGCCACCGAAAGCAACCCTTATGCTCTTATCATAATTGTTCCTATTGAAGTGGTATCTAAATTCGAGAGGTATTTCCAGAAAATTGACACCCACGTTGTTTTTCCCCACAACAATATCATCTCCATATGCCTCTTTTATAGGTAACAATTCGCTTGAATTTGGCCCAACCTCAGTATTGTTAAACAAGGCTCTATCTCCCTCAAACGCGAATTTGTCTGAAGCAACACCAATTCCGGGATTAAACGAGAATCCAGATTTTTCTCCAAATAAGTTGATTGGGTATTGGTAATAAATATTGAATGTCCTGGACTTGAAAAACTCAGTATTCAATTCACTCGGTTTATTATTTAGGGTATTAAAACCCAATTCCAAAAAGAGATCACCTTTTATATTTGGCCTTCCGCCAATGGGTGTTTTTTCTCGTTCCTGAGCAAAAAGGGAAAATAATGTTATTAAATTAAGGAAAATTACTAATGTGATTCTTTTCATGTAAAGGGTATTATATTTAAAATTCGGGCTAAATTATAAAATCAAACTTGATTTGCGTTTCTTTTTGTCTTAATAATTCTTAATTGTTTTTTGAAGAAATGATTCTGCTTATCAAAACAATTGATCTTGTTTTTGTAAATCCGAAATTCGTAACTACTTTTGTGTCCCACATTACGGCCTCGTAGCTCAATTGAATAGAGCACTTGATTACGGCTCAAGAGGTTTCAGGTTTGAATCCTGACGAGGTCACACTTCACATAAATAACGGTATGTGATTAATATTGAAATGAAGGTAATTGAATTCAATTTTTTTTGGGAACTCAGATTTAATTTAGAAGAATTTGTCCCACAATTTCAACAAGTTAGATGAAACTGAATCAAGAAATTGATTTACTTCAAATTCATCTCTTGCGAAATCTCTAATTATTTTTACCTTTGCACTCCTGTTTGTAAGGAACAGGGAAAACACATAAGACATCGGTCTTACACTACTGCAAAAAGAAGCAGTAAAAGTTCATTGAAGTACTGGAGAAATAACACAAAAACTGTCTTTGTTAATACTTAGGCAGAAACAATAGGGCTAGGAAACAAGCTGCAGGGATGCAGCGCAAAAACTATACAATGGAGAGTTTGATCCTGGCTCAGGATGAACGCTAGCGGCAGGCCTAATACATGCAAGTCGGGCGGCAAGTTGAGGAGTAATCCGAGACCTAGA